>NZ_CP046052.1:3387500-3737500 GCF_004802635.2 Methylocystis heyeri | reverse complement strand
CGACGCGCTTCTCTATGCCTCACTGAGCACGCGCGGCGAGACCTACCGCTTCTATCGGTTCCAGACCCCCGACGACGGGCTGGTCGACTACTACGACGAGAACGGCCGCTCCAGCCGCAAATTCCTGGTCCGCAAGCCGATCGCCGTGGGCGAGACGCGCTCGGGCTTCGGATACCGCCGCCATCCGATCCTCGGCTATTACAAGATGCACACCGGCGTCGATTGGGCGGCGCCGATCGGCACCCCGATCTTCTCGGCGGGCAACGGCGTCGTCATCATGGCGGAATGGCATGGCGGCTATGGCCGCCGGGTGGAGATCCAGCACGCCAACGGCTATGTCACCGCCTATAACCACATGTCGGGCTTCGCCCGCGGCATCGCCGAAGGGGTGAGGGTCAAGCAGGGTCAGACCGTCGGCTTCCTCGGCTCCACCGGCCTCTCCACCGGCCCCCATCTCCATTACGAGGTCATGGTCAACGGCCATTTCGTCGATCCGATGCGGGTCAAGCTGGCCCGCACCCGCGAATTCGACGGCAAGCTGCTCTCCGAATTCAAGCGCGAGCGCGACCGCATCGAGCAGCTCATGGCCAAGGCCCCCAACAACGCCAAGATCGCCGCCGCGCGTAAATAGCGGGGGGAAGACTGGTTTTGCGGGGAGCGGAAAGACGCTCATGCGGGCGAAGCCCGGGGGCGGCGGCGTCACACCGGGAGATCATGGCCTTCGCGCCGGGTCGCGAGTCCAATCGGGCGCTGCGCGCCGAGCCAGATTTGGATTTTTTGAGAATAAATGGTCGGAGTGAGAGGATTCGAACCTCCGACCCCCTCGTCCCGAACGAGGTGCGCTACCAGGCTGCGCTACACTCCGACATTGGCGTTTTCCGCCGTGCGCCAGCCGGATCGGCCCGGCGCGACAGGACGCGTCGCGTCCGTGCGGGGCTATATAGCCGGCCCTCGCCGCGGCTGCAACAGGAGTTTATCTCGCCATGTGCAAAAACTCTGGCCGGCTCTGCGATTTGACTGCGCCGTGGCCCGCAAAAGGCCGGTTTTGGGGGGCGGAGGCGGCGCAAAACCGGTTCTCAGCGACGCTCCAGCGTGACGAAGGAGAAATCCGCCTCGTCGCGGGGGCCGCGCGCGGGGCTTGCGCGGGCGATTTCCCGCCATTGAGTCATATCGAACTTTGGGAAAAACACGTCGCCTTCCGGTTCGAGCGCGATTTCCGTGAGCTCGATTCGGCTGGTTTGATCCATGAGAGCGCGGAAAATCTCAGCGCCCCCGCCGACGATCGCTTCGTTGGAACCCATTTCCCGAGCGATCTCGCAGGCGAGCTCGGCGGCCTCGTCCGGGCTGTGCGCCACGACAACCCCTTCCGCGGAAAAATCCTGCGCCCGCGTCGCGACGATGATGCGGCGCCCTGGCAGGGCCTGCGGCAGTGATTCGAAAGTGCGCCGGCCGAGAATCAGCGGCTTTCCCATCGTCAGCGCCTTAAAACGCTTGAGGTCGCTCGAAACGCGCCAGGGCAGCCCGTTGTCGGCCCCGATCACCCCATTGCGGGCTACCGCCACGACGGCCACGAGTCGAACCACGCTTTAGCCTCCTAGAGCGTTTCCAGCCGAAGTGGATGCCGGTTCGGCGTTGGAAACGCGTCAAAACAAAAGCTTAGAGTGTTTTCATGAACATGAAAACACTCTAAACGGCGATCGGCGCGGCGATGGCCGGCCAGGGATCGTAATCTTCGATTCGGATGTCTTCGTAACGCGTTTCGAACAGGGACGAAGGCTCGAGCATCAGACGCGGCAAGGGCCGAGGCGCTCGGCCGAGCTGCTCGCGGGCCTGTTCGATGTGATTGAGATAAAGATGCGCGTCGCCGAGGCTATGGATGAACTCCCCTGCGATGCATCCGGTTTCCCTCGCGATCAGATGGGTGAGCAAAGCGTAGCTCGCAATATTGAACGGCACGCCCAGAAACACATCGCCTGAACGCTGGTAGAGCTGGCAGGAAAGTTTTTTCCCGGCCTCCATCTCTTCGACATGGAACTGGAACAGACAGTGGCAGGGCGCGAGCGCCATCTTGCCGAGGTCGGCGGGATTCCAGGCCGAGACGATCAGGCGCCGGGAGAATGGGTTGCGCTTGATCTCGGCGACGACCTCCGCGACCTGGTCGATGCTGCGCCCGTCGGGCGCCGCCCATGACCTCCATTGACGGCCGTAGACGGGGCCGAGCTCGCCGCTCGGATCTGCCCATTCGTCCCATATCGTGACTCCGTTCTCGCGCAGATAGGCGATGTTGGTGTCGCCGCGCAGGAACCACAGCAATTCATAGATGATGGATCTCGTGTGCAATCTCTTGGTCGTGACCAGGGGAAACCCTGCCGAAAGATCGAAGCGCATCTGATGCCCGAACACCGAGAGCGTGCCCGTGCCGGTGCGGTCCTCCTTGCGGCGGCCCTCCGTCAACACCCTGTCGAGAAGATCGAGATATTGTCGCATAGGAGCTTTAATGCCTGCTCGATCTTCGAGGCGCAACACCGCCTATTTGTGAGAAGACTGGGCCGTTCCTATATAGTGGCCGGCAGCGGGCGGGGCCCGCGCGATAAACGGGGTTGATAAATGTCACCGCATAAGGCGCCGAGGCGCCGTTTCAGTCAAATTCTTGTCCTCGCCGCGCTCGTCGCCCTGGCTCCGGCCATCGGCGAAGCCAAGATGCCGTCCAATATGGGCAGCAGAGGCTCCAGGACTTTCTCGCCGCCGCCCGCGACCTCGACCGCGCCCATGAACGCAGCGCCGATTCAGCGCTCGATCACGCCTCCCTCCGCCTCCCAGCAGCAGCCCGGCTTCGCTGCGCCCCGGCCCGGCTTCGCCCCTCAGGGCTCGAGCTTCGGCCGCGGCCTGCTCGGCGGCCTCGCCGGCGGTCTGCTGGGCGCCGGCCTGTTCGGTCTCCTGACCGGGCACGGGCTCTTTGGCGGCCTTGAGGGCTTCGCTTCCTTCATCGGCCTCCTGTTCCAGCTCGCCCTGGTCGCGCTGCTGGCGCGCTTCGCCTTCGCCTGGTGGCAAAGCCGCAAGGCTGCGCCCGCCGGCGCGGGCCCCCGCCCGCAGGCCAACTTCTTTTCCGGCGGCCCCGGCTTCTCCCCCGGCGGCTTCGGCTTTGGCGGCGGCGCCCAAAAGCCCCAGACCGCTCCGCTCCGTCTCGCGGGGGAAGATTTGCCGGCTTTCGAACGGCTGCTGTCGCAGATTCAGGAGGCCTATAGCCGGGAGGACAGCGCCGCCCTGCAGCGGCTGGCGACGCGCGAGATGGCCGGTTATTTCGACGAGGAGCTCGCCGCCAACCGTCAGAAGGGTGTGGTGAACCGCATTTCCAACGTCAAGCTTCTCCAGGGTGATCTGTCGGAAGCCTGGCGGGAAGGCGCGGACGAATACGCCACTGTCGCGATGCGCTACGCCTACACCGACGTCTTGGAGGACCGCGCCTCTGGCCGCGTCGTTTCCGGCGACCCGTCTCAGACGGGCCAATCCACCGAGGTTTGGACCTTCCGCCGCCCCGCGGGATCGGGACCTGGTTCCTGGATCTTGTCCGCGATCCAGGACGCGGGCCGATAATATCGAGCCAAGAAGCAACGCCGCCCCGAAAGGGCGGCGTTTTTATTTGTCAGAACGGAAGATTGAAGACGCGCGAAGGCTCCAACGCGCCTTCGACCACCTCGCCGAAAGCGACCGGAACCCCGCCGCAAGCTGCGTAGATGATTCCGCCCGCGGGCGCGTCCCGCCCGCGGAGAATGAGCGAATTGCCCCGCCGCAGGCGCGCCGCCGAATCGCGATCCACGACGACGCAGGGCACCTCGGTCAGTCCGGCTTCCACGGACAGAAGCGCATCCGCGGCCCCGCCCTCGGATTCGATTTCCTCGAAAGTGAAGCTGTCGTCTTCCGTGAACGGCCCCACCCGGGTGCGCCGCAGCGCGGTCACGTGGCCGAAACATCCGAGCAGCCGCCCGAGATCCCGGGCGATGGCGCGGACATAGGCGCCCTTGCCGCATTCCATGACGAATTTCGTTTCGTCCGGCGTCGTCTCGAGAATCTCGAGGCGATGAATGGTCACCGGCCGGGCCTTGAGCGCGACGGTCTCGCCGTCGCGAGCAAGGTCATAGGCGCGTTCGCCCGCGATCTTGATGGCGGAATATTGAGGCGGCGTCTGCATGATGTCGCCGATGAAGCCCGGCAGCGCCGCCGTCAGCGCGGCTGTCTCGGGTCGCGTCTCGCTGGTCCTGACCACCGCGCCCTCGGAGTCGTCGGTGTCGGTCTCCGCGCCCCAGCGCACCGTGAAGAGATAAGCCTTCTCGCCGTCCTGAACGAAGGGAACGGTTTTGGTCGCCTCGCCGAAAGCCACGGGGAGAATCCCCGACGCCAGCGGATCGAGCGTTCCGGCGTGCCCCGCCTTCTTGCCATTGTAAATGCGCTTCAGCCGCGAGACGGCATGAGTCGAGGTCATGCCGATCGGCTTGTCGAGCACGATCCATCCATCGACGATATTGCGGTTCGATCTGCGTTGATTCATCTGGCCGAGCCGTTTTCCTCTTGTTCATCGTCCCCTTCCCCGGGGGTCTCGGTTTCGCGGGACAGCAAGTCGCGACGCACTTTTTCGGAGCTCAGCAAAGCGTCGATGCGCGAGACGTTGTCGAAACTGTCGTCGATGCGAAAACGCAGTTCGGGAGCGAATTTCAGATTGACCAAATGCGCGAGCTCGCCGCGCAGGAATTTCCTGTGCCGATCGAGCGCGGCCAGAACTTCAGGCTCGTCGGCTCCGCCGAGAGGCATGACGTAAACTGTCGCAAGTTTCAGATCCGGGCTCATCTTCACCCGCGAAACGGTAACCACGTGTTTTTCGAGCACGGGATCGTTGATTTCCCCGCGCGCGAAAATCTGGGCCGACGAATGGCGAATGAGTTCGGCGACGCGCAGCATGCGCTGCGACGGCTCAGCGCCGTGTGCGTGATGTGATCTGGACATGGTCGGATTAAGCCTCGCCTAAATGCGCGCCGGCAGGGATGCGGCCTTGCTGAAAGGCCTGTCTATGATCGGCGTCGCCAAGGTCCATCTGGAACGTTTTCCATTCGCCGTTTTCGAGAACGGCCATCCACCATAGGCCGTCCACGGTCTCGCCGAACCGCCAGACGATTTGGTAGCCGTCTTCATTGGTGAAGCCCTCGCCGTCCGCTTGAAGGATCGCGTCGCCCCCTCCGAAAATATGGGCCCGCAGGGATTGGAGCGCCTCGAAACCGGCGTCCTCGTCGGCGCCGGAGAGATGCTGGAAGGCGTAAACCGTCTTGACCGATTTCAGATATTCGGAGACCCAGGCCGCGCCGCTCGCCGGCTTGCAGCCCGCGAGCTCCTCGAAAAACTCCCCAATTTCCTCCGCGCCGAGCGAGTCGCCGGCGACCGGGTTGCGGTCCAGCACGGCGATCGGATCGCCGTCGGGCGTGGACAAGAGCAGGCTGGTCCAGACGCCGCCCTCGCTTTCCTCTTCAGAGAGGGTCGCGCCCTCAGCTGCTTCCGCCAGGACACGGCTCAACTCGTCAAAGCCGGGAGCATCGGCGCGCTTGCTCAGCACCCGCGTGTAATAGCCCATGATGGTCTCGCTTCGAGAAATGGCGGCGCGAGCCGGGAGCTTTGCTCCCGACTCTCGTCATCCGGTTGAGGCAGTCCGCGAATGGCGCGGAATTCGGCCTTACAGCGTCCGCTTGATCTCCTCGATGCGGTAGCATTCGATGACGTCGCCCTGGCGCATGTCCTGGTAGTTCTCGAAAGCCATGCCGCATTCCTGGCCGACCACGACTTCCTTGACCTCGTCCTTGAAGCGCTTCAGCGTCGAGAGCTTGCCCTCGTGGACGACGACATTGTCGCGGATCAGGCGGACATTGGCGCCGCGCTCGACCTGGCCGTCGGTGACGCGGCAGCCGGCGACCTTGCCCACCTTGGAAATGTCGAACACCTCCAGGATGAGGGCGTTGCCCAGCATGGTTTCGCGCAGGGTCGGCGCGAGCAGGCCCGACATCGCAGCCTTAACGTCATCCACCAGATTGTAGATGATGTTGTAGTAGCGGATCTCGATTCCGGCGCGCTCGGAAGCTTCGCGGGCTTCCTTATGGGCTCGGACGTTGAACCCGATGACGGCCGCGCCGGAAGCTTCGGCCAGCGAAATATCCGACTCCGATATGCCGCCGACGCCGGCGTGGACCACTCGGGCCGCGACCTCGTCGGTGTTGAGCTTTTCGAGCGCCGAGATGATGGCCTCGACCGACCCCTGAACGTCGCCCTTGACGACCAGGGGGAACTCCTTGCGGCCCTGGGTCTTGAGTTGGCTCATCATGTCGCTGAGCGAGCCGCGGCCGGAGCCGCCGCGGATGGCGGCCTTCTCGCGCTTCTGGCGTTCGCGATATTCGGTGATCTCGCGGGCGCGGGACTCGCTTTCGACCACTGCGACGCGGTCGCCGGCCTCCGGCGTCCCGGAAAATCCGAGGATCTCCACCGGGAAGGACGGGCCGGCGTCCTGCCGAACGGCGCCCTTGTCGTCCAGCAGCGCGCGCACGCGGCCCCATTGCGATCCCGCGACGACGATATCGCCGACCCGCAGCGTGCCGCGCTGAACCAGCACGGTCGCGACGGGGCCCCGGCCCTTGTCGAGACGGGCCTCGATGACGGTGCCTTCGGCCGAACGGACCGGGTTGGCCTTGAGATCGAGCACTTCCGCCTGCAGGGCGATCAATTCGAGCAGTTTTTCGAGATTGAGTTTCTGCTTGGCGGAGACTTCGATCTCCAGGGTTTCGCCGCCGAGGCTCTCGACCTGGACCTCGTGCTGCAGCAGCTCGGTCCGCACCCGCTCGGGCTTGGCGTCCGGCTTGTCGATCTTGTTGATCGCGACGATCAGCGGAACCTGCGCCGCCTTGGCGTGATGGATCGCTTCGATCGTCTGCGGCATGACGCCGTCGTCGGCCGCGACCACCAGCACCACGATGTCGGTCACCTTGGCGCCGCGCGCGCGCATCGCCGTGAAGGCGGCGTGGCCGGGCGTGTCGATGAAGGTGATGGGAGCGCCGCCCGGCGCCGTCACCTGATAGGCGCCGATGTGCTGGGTGATGCCGCCGGCTTCGCCCGCGACCACATTGGCCTGGCGGATGGCGTCGAGCAGAGAGGTCTTGCCGTGGTCGACATGTCCCATGATGGTGACGACGGGCGGACGCGCGACCAGATCCTCGCCGGCGTCGGGTGCGTCGAACAGACCTTCCTCGACGTCGGACTCGGCGACGCGCTTCACCGTGTGGCCCATTTCCTCGGCCACGAGCTGCGCGGTGTCGGCGTCGATCACATCGGTGATCTTGTGCATGTCGCCCTGCTTCATCAGCAGGCGGATGACGTCCACGCCCCGCTCGGACATGCGGTTGGCGAGTTCCTGGATGGTGATCGTCTCCGGCAGAATGACTTCCCGGGTGATTTTCTCCTTGGGCTCCGCCATGCGCCCTTTCATGAGGCGCTGGTTGCGGCGAACATATGCGGCGTGGGAGCGGGTGCGCTCCTCGTCGCCAGCCGCAGTCGCAGTGGTGACGGTCAGGCGGCCTCTGTCCTTGAAGCCGCCGCGGCTCGGCGCAGGACGCGCGGGAGGCGGCGCCATCGGAGCGGCAGCAGGACGGCGAGGCGCAAGGGAAGGCGTTGCAGGACGTCTGACTTCGGTCTGACCGGCGGCCGGAACGGCCGTCTCGGCCGGACGGCCGGGAGCGGCGGCGCGGGGCGCAGCCGAAGCCGGGCGCGGCGCAGCGGAGGCCGGACGGGACGCGGCAGGCGCGGGAGCCTCTCCGGCCAGCCGGCGGCGCGCTTCTTCTTCCGATTTGCGCTTGGCCTCGGCCTCGCGCGCCAGACGCTCTTCCTCTTCGCGCTTGCGCGCTTCGGCGGCGGCGCGCTCTTCCTTTTCGCGCGCTTCCCGTTCGGCGCGCGCCTTGGCTTCCGCTTCGGCGCGGCGGCGTTCTTCCTCTTCGCGGGTGCGGGCGTCGGACAGGGCGCGTGCGCGGGCTTCGCGTTCGTCGTCGGTCAGGGCGCGCAGCACGACGCCGGCGGATCCGCGGGAGGAACGGGGCTCTGCCTGTCTTGCGGGAGCCGAAGGCCTCGTCGGCGCTGGCGGAGGAGGCGCGGCGGGCGCAGGCGCAGGCGCGGCCACGGGCGAGGCTGCCGGTTTCGTCTCAACATGTCCTGGGGCGCGGCGCTTCACCTTCTCCACGACAACCACTTTGGAACGTCCGTGGGAGAAGCTCTGGCGCACCATGCCGCCCTGCTCAGCCGGCCGCTGCTTGAGGTGCAGCGTCTTGGACGGAGCCACGGTCAAGGTTTTATCGCCGCTGTTCTCGCTCTCGCTCATTCAGTTTCCGATCCCGGGTCCTGCTGACCCATTCGCATCAAATTCTCAGTGGCGCGGTCGTCTTCGCACAACCGCCGCCGGCTTCCAAGTTCCTCGTCGACCATCCGGCCCGGCGCCGCCCTGTAGCGGACCAGTCGTGCGACGCGGGAAAAAAAAGCGTCCGTGAGCCCCCCAGCCGCGAGCCCAGCATGTATCACATTTGTGCGGCCGAACGCCAAATCCAATTGGTTCGACGTAAAAATTGAGACCGTTTTCGGACATATTCCGGTAGAGGCCTCGCCGCGTCGCGCGCTTTGCGCGAGTTTTCGGCGTCCGTCTTCGCCGCCGTCGACCGCTTCGAGCAGGACGGCGATTTCGCCGCCCTCCAGGGCCGCGGCGACTTTGCCGAATCCGAACGCCGCAGCGCCGGCCTTGTTCGCCATGGCCAGCATCTGGAGGCAGTCGGCTTCGAGCAGCCTGTCGACCTCCTCGGCCAGCGCGGGCGACGCCTCCGCCCTGGTTTTGAGCGAACGCGAAAAAGCCTGCTTGCGCGCGGCTTCGGCGACGAGACCGGCGTTCGCGGTGACCCAGACGCCGCGACCGGGCAACCGCGATCTGATGTCCGGAGCCACGGTGCCGTCAGGAGCGCGCACGAAGCGGATCATCCCTTCCGGCGCGTCCTGCCGGCGGGTTATGATGCAAGTCCGCTCCTGATGCGACGCCTGTTTCGTCAATCCTGTTCCGCCTCTTGCGTTGCGCCTTCTTCTTCGCCTTCTTCCTGCGGCTGGGAGACGGAATTTTCGATCCAGCCGACCCGCACGCGAGCGGCCATGATCATCGCTTCCGCGTCCTCGCGAGAGAGATCGACGCCGGTGAAGAAACCTTCGTGCTTGACGGTCTCGCCGTCTTTCTTCTCGCTCCAGCCGACGAGATCGTCGGGCACGCAGCCCGCGAAATCCTCCATCGTCCTGACGTCGTTCTCGCCGAGCCTGACGAGCATTTCCGAGGTCATCCCCTCGATCTCGCGCAGCTCGTCCGAGACGCCGAGCTCCTTGCGGCGCGCTTCGTTTTCGGCTTCCACGCGATCGAGATAATTCTTGGCGCGGGTCTGGATTTCCGTCGCCGTGTCCTCGTCGAAGCCCTCGATCGAGGCGAGCTCCGAGAGTTCGACGAAAGCGAGATCCTCGACCGAGCTGAACCCTTCCGAGGCGAGCAGCCGGCCCACGACTTCGTCTACGTCGATGGCGTTCATGAACACGCGCGTGCGTTCTTCGAACTCTCTCTGGCGGCGTTCGGATTCTTCCGCCTCGGTGAGAATGTCGATGTCCCAGCCGGTCAATTGCGAAGCGAGGCGGACGTTCTGGCCGCGGCGGCCGATGGCCAGCGACAGCTGATCGTCCGGCACCACCACCTCGATGCGGTTGGAGTCCTCGTCGAGCACGACCTTCACGACCTCGGCCGGCTGGAGCGCGTTGACGATGAAGGTGGCGGCGTCCGCCGACCACGGAATGATGTCGATGCGCTCGCCCTGCAGTTCTCCCACCACCGCCTGGACGCGCGAGCCGCGCATGCCGACGCAGGCGCCGACCGGATCGATCGAGGAATCGCGGGAGACGACGGCGATCTTGGCGCGCGAGCCGGGGTCCCGGGCCACCGACTTCACCTCGATCACCCCGTCGTAGATCTCCGGCACTTCCTGCTTGAACAGCTTGGCCATGAACTGCGGATGCGTGCGCGAGAGGAATATCTGCGGTCCGCGCTGCTCGCGCCTGACGTCATAGACATAGGCGCGGACGCGGTCGCCCGGGCGGAAGGTCTCGCGCGGGATCATCTCGTCGCGCCGGATGACGCCTTCCCCGCGCCCGAGATCGATGATCACATTGCCGTATTCGACGCGCTTGACCACGCCGTTGACGATTTCCCCGATGCGGTCCTTGAATTCCTCATACTGGCGGTCGCGCTCGGCCTCGCGCACTTTCTGGACGATGATCTGCTTGGCCGACTGCGCCGCGATGCGCCCGAAATCGAAAGGCGGCAGGGTCTCGGAAATCCAGTCGCCGGGCTGCGCCGCCGGATTGCGCTTGCGGGCGTCTTCGAGCGAGATCTGGGTGGCGTCGTTGGTCACCTGATCCACGACCAGCATCAGCCGGGAAAATCGCACCTCGCCGGTGCGCGGATTGATCTCCGCGCGCACCTCGGTTTCCTGACCGTAACGGGAGCGAGCCGCCTTTTGCAGCGCGTCCTCCATGGACGCGATGACAATAGAACGGTCTATCGACTTCTCGCGCGCTACGGCGTCCGCGATCTGCAAAATTTCCAGTCGATTGGCGCTGACGGCCATTTTTGTCGTCTCCTTACGGCGCAAGAGCGCTCGCTAGCGGCGGGACGCGTTTGCGCCCCGGATAATATGTCACGCGCAATGTTTCTCGCCGGCTGATCCCTGCCGCCGACCCTTTCGGATCGGACATGACGCTAGCCGCGAGAAGGGCTCCCTCCGCCTCCCTTCTTGAAATGGGTCTGAACCCCGGCGGGAACCACCGGCTTGGGCTTTTCCGCCTTCGGCTTCACGGCGAAACGGCCGGGGCCGCGACGCGGACGCTCGGCCGGCTCGGAATCTTGCTCCTCCTCGCCGCCGGCCTCGGTCTCCTGCGCTTCTTTGGCTGCGCGCAGCGACGCGCGTATCAAAGCCTCGGTCAGCATCAGCTTGCCTTCGTCGAGATCGCGCAAAGGCAGGCGAACGCTCTTTTCTTCATCGTCCCGGGCGTCGTTGCGCTCGAGCGTCACTACGGCGTCGCGCCCTTCTCCCTCGACGGCCTTTATCTCGCCGCGAAAGCGCTTGCGCCCATCCAACCCATGGACCAGCTCGATCCTGGCCTCATGGCCTATGGCGCGGAGAAAATCCGAAACCCGCACCAGCGGGCGGTCGATCCCGGGGGAGGAAATCTCGAGCCTGTATTCGCCCGAGATAGGGTCGGCGACGTCGAGTTCCGGTGACAGCGCCTGGCTCGCCGCCTCGCAATCGGCGACATTCATGGTCCCGTCAGGCCTCTCGGCCATGATCTGGAGCGTCTGGCCGTTCTGGGCCGAGAGCCTCACGCGGACGAGCCTATAACCCAGTTGCTCCAGCACCGGCGACGCCAGCGCCGCGATGCGCGCCGTGAGGCCGGTCTCGGCGACCAGACGGGGCTCGTCCAGCGGAGCGGCGATCGGGGCGGCGTTTTGCGTCAAGACGGGCTTTCTTCAGGTTACGGTCAAGGCGAAGGCCCTGATCCCAAACAAAAAAGAGCGGGTCCGGATGGACCCACTCTCAACCGGCGACCGCCGTGAGGGCGACCGTTATGAGATGGAAACTCGCGCCTTATACACCCGCGCGGGGGACCGGCGCAAGGGCAGTTTGAACGGGATCAGACTTGACCTTCTCTCAACGATCAAAAGCCGGAGCGCAAAGTCTTTTTTAAGCCCCGCTCCTGTCTTATCCGGTAAGGTTAAGCACAGAATCTCGAAAAGCGCCACGCCAGTGATCGTCCGTCCGCCCAAAATCGCCGTTTTCGACTCCGGCCTCGGAGGCCTCACGGTCTTTCGCGAGATCGCGAAGATCCGCCCCGAAGCCGATTATATCTATTGCGCGGACGACGCGGGGTTCCCTTACGGCTCATGGGGCGAAAGCGCGCTGATCGAGCGGGTGCTCGGAGTCGTGGGAGGATTGATCGAACGGGAAACTCCCGATCTCGTCGCCGTCGCCTGCAACACGGCTTCGACGCTGGCGCTGCCGCAACTGCGCGCGCGCTGGCCCCGGCTTCCTTTCGTCGGGACCGTCCCGGCCGTCAAGCCGGCGGCGCAGATGTCCCGCTCCAGGATGATATCCGTATTGGCGACGCCCGGCACTGTGGCGCGCGACTACACCCAGAAGCTGATCAGCGAATTCGCCGGCGATTGCGAGGTCAATCTGGTGGGGTCGAGCCGACTCGCGAGGCTCGCGGAACAGGCGATGCGCGGCGAAAAAATCGAAGACGAGGCGATCGCGCAGGAAATCGCGCCCTGCTTCCAGGAAAAAAAGGGCGCCCGCACAGATGCGGTGGTCCTCGCCTGCACCCATTACCCGCTGCTTGCGGACAGTTTCGAACGGCTCGCGCCCTGGCCGGTGGCCTGGGTCGATCCCGCCCCGGCCATCGCGCGCCGGGTCGACGACATGCTGCGCCAAAGCCTCGGCGACGGCGAGCCCCGCCCGGGCGAGCCCCTGTCGCGCCGCGCCTGTTTCACCAGCAACGAAACGCCGACACCTGAATTGGCGTCGGCGTTGGCTCGTTACGGCCTCACGGCCTCTGCTCTGGAGCAGGCCGCGGGGGCTTAGTTGGCGGTCTGATTCGCCGCGGCCGCCGCCTTCTGCTGATACAGCCCGACGAAATCGATCGGGTCGATGAACAGGGGCGGGAAACCGCCGTCGCGGGTGGCGTCGGCAACGATCTGCCGCACGAAGGGGAACAGGAGACGCGGGCATTCGATCATCACGATCGGATGAATCTGTTCCTGCGGGATGTTGGTCAGGCGGAAAATCCCGGCGTAGTCGACATCGAGCTTGAAGATGACCTCGCCGTCGGCGTCCGCTTTCGCGTCGAGCGTGATCGACACTTCGAAGTCGGTCGGCGCCAGCTGCTTGGCGTTCACATTCACCTGAACGGCGATGTTCGGAGCCGTCTCCCTCGGTCCCAGCGAACGCGGCGCATTGGGATTCTCGAAGGAAAGATCCTTCAAATATTGCCCTAGGGCATTCAGGGACGGCTGACCAGAGGCCTGCTCCGCCGCGCCGTTGTTGCCGTTACCTTCCGCCATTTGAAAACTCCTGGTTCGCGCCGGCTCGGGATGTCCCGTCAAGAGCTTCGCCTTCGAAGCGCGCGGCGCGCCTTTTCGCGGGGCTCGCCTAACACGTCTCCCCCGGCCCGACAAGGAGAGGCGCCCGCGGCTCGGCGAAGGCCTCGACGCCGCCCGCCGATTCCCACTTCGCAAAAAAAGGCTTTAGAAGACGCCGGATGATTCCCGGCCAACCAACTGGACCATTGTGCAAATGAGCGACACGACCTGCCCCTGCCGGCTCCGTTCGGCGGAACAGAAGCCCTATTCCCAATGCTGCGCGCCGATTCTCGAGGCCGGAGCCCCGGCGCCGACGGCTGAAGCCCTGATGCGGGCGCGCTACAGCGCCTTCGCCCTCGGCAACATCGATTTTCTGCTCGAGTCGCTGGCGCCGGAATCGCGATATGATTTCGACCGCAAGGCGGTGACCCACTGGTCGTCGCAATCGCAGTGGCTCGGGCTCGACATTCTCTCGACCGAAGAGGGCCAGCCCGGCGACGCGCAGGGCTATGTCGAGTTCGTCGCCCATTTCGTGATGGAGGGCGAGCCGCGGGCGCACCGGGAACGCTCGCTGTTCCGCTTCGACGCCGGGGACGGACGCTGGTATTTCCTCGAAGAGTCCAAGCGGAAGGCCGAGCCGATCGTGAAAGGCCATCAGCCCGGCCGCAACGATCCCTGTCCTTGCGGCTCCGGCAAGAAATACAAAAAGTGCTGCGGGGCCGCGGCCTGATTTTTGGCGCCGCAGCCCTGTGGGGCCCGCGGCGCTGCTCCGCCTCCCCCGGAGGCCGGCGCCCGCCGGGCGCCGGTGGGGCCGGAGCGGAGACTGGAGGTTCTCGCTAGCTGCGATAGTCCCCGTTGATGGCGACATATTCCTTGGTCAGATCGCAGGTCCAGACCGTGGAGGACCCCGCGCCGAGCGCGAGATCGACCCGGAGCTTGATCTCGGGGCGCTTCATGATCTCGGAGACCGCCGCTTCGTCGTAGGACGGATCGCGCAGGCCCTTATAAGCCACGCGAACATCGCCGAACCAGATCGAAAGCCGATCGCGATCGGCCTGTTCTCCGGCCTTGCCGACCGCCATCACGACGCGGCCCCAATTGGCGTCTTCCCCGGCGATGGCGGTCTTCACCAGCGGCGAATTGGCGATGGACAAAGCGATCCGTTTGGCCGCGCGGTCGTTCTCGGCGCCGTCGACGATGATCTCCACGAATTTGCGGGCGCCTTCCCCGTCCTTCACCACCTGATGGGCGAGGTCGAGCAGAACCTCGTCCAGGGCGGCGCGGAACTCGGCCAGCCTGCGATCGCTGGCCCGCTCGATCTCCGGCGCGCCGCGCCGGGCCGCCGCGCCCGTGGCGAACAGGAGCAAGGTGTCCGAGGTGGAGGTGTCGCTGTCCACGGTGATGGCGTTGAAGGAGCCGCGCACCGAGCGGGACAGCAGGGTCTGCAACGCCTCCGAACCGATCGCGGCGTCGGTGAAAACGAAAGCGAGCATGGTCGCCATGTCGGGCGCGATCATTCCCGCCCCTTTTGCGAAACCCGCAATGCGCGTCTCTATGCCGTCGATTTTCGCGGTGCGCGTCGAAAGCTTGGGATAGGTGTCGGTCGTCATGATCGCCCGGGCGGCCTCCAACCAGCCTTCGGGCTCAGCCTTGGCGACGAGTTTGGGTAGAACCGGCTCGAACTTGGAAGCGTCGAGAGGTTCGCCGATGACGCCGGTCGAGGCCAGGAAAACCTGGCGTTCGGGCACGCCGGCCGCAGCCGCGGCGAGCTTGGCCGAAAGCTTGACCGCGTCCTTGCCGGCCTTGCCCGTGAAGGCGTTGGCGTTGCCGGAGTTCACCAGCACCGCCCTGGCCTTGCCGCTCCCGACCCGGGCCCTGCACCAGTCGACGGGAGCCGAGGAGCATTTCGATTTCGTGAACACGCCCGCGACGCGCGATCCTTCGTCGAGCAGCGCCAGCATCACGTCGGTGCGGCCCTTGTAGCGCACGCCGGCCTCGCCCGCGGCGAAGCGGACGCCTTCGATCGGCGGAATCTCGGGAATGCTCTTGGGCGCGAGCGGCGAAACCGGAGCGGCTTTGGCCATGCAAATCAATCCCTGCTGTGGAGTGGCTCAAATGCGCGGTGTAACCTCTATCGCCGCCGCGTCAAGTGGCGCGAACGCGGCGTCTCAGGCCTGCGGCGCCTCGGCCGGGTTTCAGGCCGCAGCTTTCCGGGCCCCCGGACGGATCAGGCGGCGTCCCCTTCGCCCGCTGCGGGCAGGGAGGCTTTGAGCTGGCGACGCAACGCCTCGATCTGGCGCGAGAAAACGGCGGGATTGTCGAGCGCCCGGGCGAGGACGAGCGCGCCCTGGATTCCGCCGACGGCGGTCTCCGCGAGGATTCGCGCCTTCGCCTTGTCGGCGCCCGCACGCAGCAGCGCGCCGCGCAAGGCCCCGATCCAGCGGGAAAAATAGGCTTTGATCTCGGCGGCGAAGGGCTCCCGCGTCTCGTCGAGGGCGAAGGCGCCGACGAGACAAATGCGTCGCCCCGAACGAAAATAGGCCTCGACCGCCCGCCACATGTCTTCGATCGCGACGTGCGGCGCTCCGCGCTCCAGAGGCATGAAGATTTCCCGGGCGAACCAGCCGTCGACATGGGCCAGCACTTCGCGCCCCATCTCTTCCTTCCCGCCCGGAAAGAAATGATACAGGCTGCCTTTGCCGAGGCCGGTGCGCTCGGCGATGCGGCTGAAGGACGCGCCCTCGTAGCCGAATTCGCGAAACACTTCGCCGACCATCGGAACGACGTCGGCTTTTTCATGCACCAGCCGGGCCATGGTCCTCGACCGCGTTAAAGCTTTCCGGTGGGGATACCGGGTCAGACCGAAATTTCACGCCCTCGAATCAAAGGCCGAGATCCGAAAGCCCCGGATGGTCGTCGGGACGCCGGCCCAGCGGCCAGTGAAACTTGCGGTCCTTCTCGGCGATCGGCAGGTCGTTGATCGAGGCGAAGCGCCGGCGCATCAGCCCCGCTGCGTCGAACTCCCAGTTTTCGTTACCGTAGGAGCGATACCACTGCCCCGAGTCGTCGCGCCATTCATAGGCGAAACGCACGGCGATGCGGTCTTCCCCAAAGGCCCATAACTCCTTGATCAGGCGATAATCGAGCTCCCGCGCCCATTTGCGGGTCAGGAAGGCGACGATCTGGTCGCGTCCGGCCGGGAATTCGGCCCGGTTTCTCCAGACGCTGTCCGGCGTATAGACCAGCGCGACCCGCGCGGGATCGCGGCTGTTCCAGCCGTCCTCGGCCAGCCTGATTTTCGCGATCGCGGATTCGCGGGTGAAGGGAGGCGTAATCGACATGGCTTCCTCTTTGTTCCAACCGTTCGCCCTATTGTGTAACGATCGGTACAGAAGCGCAACTGCCTTTCGCTTTCATACGGCCGGGCCCGGAAGGCGCCGTGATATGAAATCCGCTGGTTTGGAGCGGCATTTCGTATTCGCTCGCCGCAAAAACCGATGCCGATCGGCGATTTTTGCGGCGGCCGCTTCTGCGGATCGCGAAGCGATCTCGCGGAAGTCGCATGAGAGCCAAAAAAAACGCCCTCCGCCGGCAGGCGAAAGGCGCTGGTCGATCAAAAGACCGAAATGATTACTTTTTCTTCTCTTCCGGCTTGGCGGCCTTGGCGTCTTTCGCGGCGTCGGCCGGCTTGGCGGCGTCCGCCGGAGGCTCGGTGCGCTCGATCTTGGCGCCCTCGCGCAGCTTGGCGACCATCTCGCTCTGCGCCTTCTGCACCACATAGCGCGAGACCTGATCGCGCACCTGGTCCAGCGGCGGGAAGGTCTTGGCGCGCTTTTCGTCGAGCTTGATGACGTGCCAGCCGAACTGGGACTTCACAGGGTCGGAAATCTGGCCCGGCTCCATCTTGGATACGGCCTCGCCGAATTCGGGAACCATGCGGTCCTTGGTGAACCAGCCGAGATCGCCGCCCTTGGAGCCCGGGTCCTTGGACAGTTCGCCGGCGACTTTGCCGAAATCCTCGCCGCTCTTGATCCGCTTCTGGGCGGCCTTGGCCTCGTCCTCGGTCGGGACCAGAATGTGATGGGCGTGATATTCGGTGTCCGGCTTCTGGTTCTTGGCGGCTTCGTCATAGGTCTGCTTGATGGCCGCGTCGGTGATGGCGTCCTTGGCCACCTTGCCGAGCAGCGTCTCCATCAGGGCCTTGTCGCGCAGATAGGCGAGACGCTTGGCGAAATCCGGGGTTTCGGAAAGCTTTTCGGCCTGAGCCTTCTGCACGACGAGCTGCTCGTCGATCAGGAAATCGAGCAGATAGGCGTCGCGGGCCTTGGCGTCGAGCTGGCGCGGGATGCCGGGGCCGATATCCTCGGCGGCGAGCTTCATGTCTTCGTCGGTAATTTCGACGCCGTTCACCTTTGCCAGAACTTTGGCCTGCGCAGGCGCGACGGCCGCTAAAATGGCGCACAGGCCGAGGGCTAGACCAAGGGCTTTGTGCGAGCCGCGGTCTTCGTAACGCGCATTCCTGTGGGCGTGAGACATAATTTTCTCCAAATGAAGAGTCTTCGACCGAAGCGTCCGCTGCGGCCCCAATGGCCATGAGGGACGAATCGGGCGTAACTAAGCCAATGGCCGCCGGTCTGACAACAGCCGTCGGCTAAATAACTCTAAATTCCGACAATCCTCATGAACGCCTCGCGTACGCCCGCCTCGGTTTCGCGCAAGCGCGCCTCGAGCCTCTCCAGGTCGGGCGCGTCGGCCGCGCGCAGCAGGAGATTGGCGAGGCCGCGCGAGGCTTTTTCCGGCGCGAAATCCCCCGCGATCGCAAGCCGCAACACCTGCATCAGCCCCTGATATGTCCGATAGGCTTCGATGAGCGCCTCCGCAGCGGGCCGTTCGATCAGCTCTTTGTCACGCAATTGTCGTAAAGCCTCTTCGACCGACGTCGAAAGACATTCAGGATGCGTCGCCGCGTGACGCAGCAGCAGATATTGGGTCGCAAATTCAATATCGATCTGGCCGCCGGGAACCTGTTTCAGGTCGAAAGGATTGTTCGAGCCCTTCTCCTTTTCGACCAGACGGCGCATTTCGGCGACGTCGGCTCGCAGCTTCTCCATATCGCGAGGGGCCACCAGCGCCTCGCGGATCGCCGCCGCGACGCGCGCGGCGAAATGGGGCGTCCCGGCGACGACGCGGGCGCGGGTCAGCGCCATGCGCTCCCAACTCCAGGCTTCGTTTTTCTGATATTCTTCAAAGGCCTTGAGCCGCACGGCGATAGGCCCCTTGTTTCCGGAGGGGCGCAGACGGAAATCCACGTCGTAGAGCAGGCCTTCGGCCGTGGGCGCCGAGAGAGCCATGATGAGCCGCTGCGTCAACCGCGCATAATATTGCGGCGAGGGCAGCGGGCGCTCCCCCCCTTCCGAGTCGACCATCGGATCGGCGTCGTAGATCAGCATCAGATCGAGATCGGAAGCCGCGGTCATCTCGCGCCCGCCGAGCTTGCCGAGCGCGACCACGGCGGCTTCGCCGCCGGGCACGCGGCCGTGAGCGCGGGCGAATTCCGCTTCCACCACATCGAGCAAGCCGCCGATCAGGATTTCCGCCAGCCGCGCATAGGCGAAGCCGGCGTCTCTGGGAGAGAGCGCCTCCGTGATGATCCGCGCGCCGATGAGAAACTTCTGCTCCTGTCCGAATATGCGGGCGCGGTCGAGCGCATCCTCGAAGGATCCGGCTTCCGCCATCTGGATCTTCAGGCGATCCTCCAGCTCGGCCCATTCCGCCGGCTGGTTGAAGAAGGACGGCTCCAGAAGCGCGCCGAGCACGCGGGGACGCCGGGAGATGGCCGCCGCGAGCTCGGGCGCCGCGCCCATGATCTCGGTCAGCAGATGGAGCAGGTTGGGATGTGAAGCCAGCAAGGAAAACAATTGCACCCCGGCGGGCAGCCGGCTGACGAATTTGTCGAAAGCGAGCATGGCCCGATCGGCGTTGTCGGTGGCGGCGAGCGCCTCCAGCAGCGCCGGGGTCAATTCGGTGAGGCGCTCGCGGGCGACGGCGGAGCGGGTCGCGGGATAGCGGCCGAAATGCCAGCTTCGGATGATGGCGGTGACGGTTCGCGGTTCGGCGAAACCGAGCTTTTCCAAAGTGGCGAGAGTGGCGGGGTCGTCCTCGTCGCCGGTGAAGACCAGATTTCCGGCGCCCGACGAAAGCTGCGGCGCGCTCTCGAAAAGCCGCGCATAGCAGTCCTGGACCGTCTCGAGGCGCCGCAACAGAGCCGCGGCGAAATCGCGAGCGCCTTCAAACCCCATCATCATCGCGATGCGAGCGACGCCCTCCTCGCTCTGCGGCAGCGAATGGCTCTGCTCGTCGGCGACCATCTGGATGCGATGTTCGACGTCGCGCAGAAACACATAGGCTTCTTCGAGCGCGTCGCGCGCGGCTCCCTCGATCCAGCCTCTCTCGGCGAGCGCAACCAGCATGTCGAGCGTGGCGCGGCCGCGCAGCGAAGGGTCCCGCCCCCCGGTGATGAGCTGCTGGGTCTGGACGAAAAACTCGATCTCACGAATTCCGCCGCGGCCGAGCTTTATATTGTGGCCGTTGACGGCGATTTCGCCATGGCCCTTATGGGCGTGGATCTGCCGCTTGATCGAATGCACGTCGGCGATGGCCGCGAAATCGAAATATTTGCGCCAGACGAAAGGCTGCAGCTCTTTCAAGAACTCCTCGCCCGCGGCGATGTCGCCTGCGACCGGACGCGCCTTGATGAAAGCCGCGCGCTCCCAGTTCTGGCCCATGCTTTCGTAATAGGAAAAAGCGGCCTCCAGCGGAATGGCGATCGGGGTCGCGCCGGGATCGGGACGCAGACGCAGATCGGTGCGGAAGACATAGCCGTCCGCGGTCTGCTCGCTCATGATGCGGATGATGCGCTTGGTGAGGCGCACGAAGAGATCGACCTCCTCGCCGGGCTTTGCCACCCGCGCGCGGCGCCGATCGAACAGCACGACGAGATCGATGTCGGAGGAATAATTCAGCTCATAGGCGCCCTGCTTGCCCATGCCGAGGAAAATCCAGCCCGACTCCCGCTCGGGATCGCCCGGATGTGCAAGCGCGAGCCGCCCAGCCTGCGCCGCCTCGCGCAAGGTGAAAGAAACCGCGGCCGAGAGCGTCGCGTCCGCTATGAGGGTCAGCGCCCGCGTCGCCGTCATCGTGTCCCAGGCTTTGGAAAGATCCGCCAGAGCGACGACGAGCGCCGCCTCCTGCTTGACCAGGCGCAACGAGCGCATCAGCTCGGCCTCGTCCGGGGCGCCCATATTTTTGGCGTGGTCGATGAGGCGGGAGACCGCCGCCTCGGGATCGCCCGCAAGCAGCTGCACAAGGCGGGCCGGGTTTTGAGCGGCGAGCCCCGCGAGATAGGGCGAGCAGCCGAACACGCCGATGAGCAGCTCCCGCGCCTTTGGCTCGCTCGCGAGCAGAGCGGCCAGCGCTGCGTCCTGGTCGCGCTCCAGCGCGCGGTTCAGAGAACGCTCCGCGGCTTCCGGGTCCGCCGGCCGGATGAAGAGCCTGGCGCGGGAGAGGAGACTGTTTTCGGTGGACGGCAAAGCTTCCTCCTGCGCGGACAGTTTTTGGGGAGCTATACTCCGCCCTGAGAACCGACACATCAACAAGAGGCTTCGCCAATGCCCGACCAAGACTCCGCCGCCCTGTTCCTACGCATCGCCGAGGCGCTGGAGCGGCTGGCCCCGCCGCCTCCGCCGGCGCCGGATTTTTCCCGCGCCGAGGCCTTTGTCTGGCGGGCGGCGAGCGCGGCTCTGATGCCGGTCGAAAAAATCAGCCGGCTGGAGCTCGAGCTGCTGGAGGGCATCGACCGGGCGCGCGGCCAGCTCTACGCCAACACTGAACGCTTCTCCCGCGGTCTGCCCGCCAATAACGCCCTGCTGTGGGGCGCGCGCGGCATGGGAAAATCTTCCCTCGTGAAAGCGGTTCACGGCGCCCTCGCCAGGGACGGGCGGTTAAAGCTGGTCGAAATCCACCGCGAGGATATCGAGAGCCTGCCCGCGCTGTTGCTGATCCTGCGCGGGGCGGATTTCCGCTTCATCGTCTTTTGCGACGATCTTTCCTTCGACGGCGCCGAGACCAGCTACAAATCCTTGAAAGCCGCGCTGGAGGGAGGCGTGGAAGGCCGGCCCGAGAACGTGCTGTTCTACGCCACCTCCAACCGGCGTCATCTTTTGCCGCGTGACATGATGGAAAACGAGAAAGCCACCGCGATCAATCCGGGCGAGGCGGTGGAGGAGAAAGTCTCGCTGTCCGACCGCTTCGGCCTGTGGATCGGCTTCCATAATTGCAGCCAGGACGACTACCTCAACATGGTGTTCGGCTATGCCCGCCATTACGGGCTGATTGCGGCCGAGGCGACCATACGGGCCGAGGCGCTGGAATGGTCGATCACGCGCGGCTCGCGCTCCGGCCGCGTCGCCTGGCAATATGTGCTGGATCTGGCGGGGAGGTTGGGGAAGCAGCTCAGTTGAGCCAGTTTATGAGACCTATTTCCCATGATCATCAAAACCCAGCCCCATTGGAAGCCCGACAAGACAGCCGAGCGCATTCTCTTCGCCAAGTTCTGGTCGCGTCAGGGCTGGACCTACGGACGGATTTCGCCCGACGATTACGACTATGCAAAATATGCGGGTTATCTTTTTGACCGGATAAAGTTCACCCATGACGAATTGATCGACGAGCTGCTCGCCGTGAGAGATCGTCTCGATCCGACACTGGTCGCCCAAGCCTTCTCCGACAGCCTGACCACACGGCGCCTCGATCTGCGATCGGCTTTAGGGAGTTTCGGGGCCGTCCTGCGGCTGCAAAAGCACGACATCGACGCCCGGCCAATATGGAACGGCTGCCGCTGCGACATATGCCAGCTTTCTTGTCCCGATGAGGAGGAAGATATCAATGTGTTGAGCTTCGAGCGTTTCAAATGGGGCGGTGTGCGCCACGATGATCCGCTCTATGAGCTGCTTGATCTCTCGCCATTCGAGGCGGCCGATCGCGACAGCTCGCGTCAATCGCGGGAACCTCTGCTCCGCATCCTCGATATTGCTGGGAACGCCCCCGCCGATTGCAGTCCGAACCAGCTTCTCAAATTGATAGCGCCATTCGTCCCCGGCAATGCAAGCGAACGCCGCATCGCGCTCCAATGCCTCGGCTACGTAGGAATTTTGCAGCCGACTTCCCATCCAGGCTTTTTCGACGGATACCCCACAATGCGCCAGCATCCCGGAAAGGGCGATTGGTCCTATCCATTTGCATGGTGGCGCGGCAGCGACGGTGTGAACGCAAAGGCTTTGGAGTTTTATTTTCCGGGCGTCAAAATGTAACGCAGCAAGGAGCCTCATATGTTTAAAAAGGCAAAGCGCCATATTGCGCTCGTAGCGATGATCCTGATTGACGGCCCCGCCTTCGCCGTCGAACAATGTCCGGTGAGCGACGCGGCAACCGAAAAAGCGGGAGGCTATGTCGAAGCGGTGCTTGCCGCTGTTCGCAATGCGCCCAATTGCGAGCACGCCGTCAAAATTCTCGAAGCCTGTCAATTCGGCGACAGCAAGACCAACAGGCTTCTGGAGATCGTCGAGGGCAAGTGCGAGCCGCTGTTCATGCCGAAAGCTTCGCCCGCCGTGAAAACCGCCTACAAAAAGGCGCAAGCGCGTTGCGACGCAATCGCGGTGAAAAACTCCGGGACAATGTATCAGTCTTTCGCCGCCGTTTGCCGCGCGGGAAAGGCGCGCGACTTCGCCCGCAAATATGGGCAGGGAAGAGGTTGAGCCCCCGCCTGTCCGGGCATCATTTCCAGGAGAGTTGGTCCTTCGGCAGGCGACCGCTCGGATCAAAGACAGACACTTTATGCGGGAGGGCCGGCCCCCATTTCCAGAGAACCAGATTTTGATCATCGGCCCTCGCGCCCGGCGCGAAGCTCGGGACCAGAATGCCTGCGGCGCCCGCTTTCATCGACTGGCGAGCAATTCGCCATGAGGGCGGTTCCCGGCCCTGTGAGATGTCGGAGAACCAGGCGCAGGCCATATCTTCGAGCGACGCGCTGGCGGCTTTGCGATCCTCTTCGCTTCGCAGATCGAGCACATCCTCGCAGTCGACATCATAGGAGCAGAGCACGCAGGGCTCGATCTTATGCGCGAAGCCCTGGTTGATCTCCTTGACCGCGGTCATGATCGTGAGCGCGAGATAGAGCGCCGGAGCGCCCTTGGGGTTGAAGCGAGCCCCGCGCATCGCAGCGCCGGCGCCCGAAAGCGGCTGAAAAGACCAACGCGGATCATGCGCCCTGTAGCAGGTCGCGCGAAATCTCAAGCGAAGCCGCCCTGGGCGATATGATCGAGATAATCCCGTAGCGCGCCGGCCTGGCCCTCCTTGACCAGGGACTCGGCCGTGCGCCCGCCAAAAGCGGCGATCGGCTGGGCTCGGTACCAGGCCATGGCCTGGCTCTTGCCGCCGGCCCAATCCGAGACGCGCGAAACCACCTCGAGCATTTCCTTGAGTCGGGCCTGGGTCTTGGGAGCCTCCAAACGGGCGAGCTTGTAGAGCGCCTCCCGGCTCAATCCGATGGTTTCGGCGAGCTGTCCCTTCGACATGCCGAAGATTGCGGCGACCTTGTCCAACCTGACGACGCCCTGGTCGTTCATGAGGTCGGCGACCAGGGGCGCCGGCGTCAGCCCAGCCGGAAAGTCGGTCTTCGCAGCTGCCTGCGCCGACGATTTGCGGCGGCCGGACGCCGGCGCCCTGGTGGCGGCGGGACTGGATTTGGGGGCGGCCATGGGAAGCTCTTTTGCCAGTTTGATAGGGCTTATCATAGGGCGTCGACGGGCTGACGCAATCGCCAAGAGCGCGCGGCCCTATGTAAATGCGCCACAAAAAAAACAGCCGCGCTGGAGGCGCGGCTGCAAAATGCCAAAAACGGCGCTGCTTTTTTTAACGGATCACGTAGGGCAGCAGGCCGAGGAAGCGGGCGCGCTTGATGGCCTGGGCCAGTTCGCGCTGCTTCTTGGCCGAAACGGCCGTGATGCGCGAGGGAACGATCTTGCCGCGCTCGGAGATGTAGCGCGACAGCAGACGCGTGTCCTTGTAGTCGATCTTCGGGGCGTTGGCGCCGGTGAAGGGGCAGGACTTGCGACGGCGGAAGAACGGACGGCGCGGAGCCGCAGCGGCAGTGGTCATTGGATCGCCTCTCCTTCGGCCCTCGGGCCTTCTTCACGACGGGGGCGGCGCTCGGGGCGGTCGCCGCGCGGGGGCCGGCGGTCGCCGCGCTCGCCGCCGCGTTCGCCATCGTCGTCACGCTTGCGCAGCTGGGCCGACGGGCCTTCCTCGAGCTCTTCGACGCGCAGGGTCAGGATGCGCAGCACGTCTTCGTTGATGCGCTCCTGGCGCTCCAGCTCGGCGATCGCCGCCGGAGGGGCGTCGATGTTGAGCAGGGTGAAATGCGCCTTGCGGTTCTTCTTGATGCGGTAGGCGAGGGACTTGACGCCCCAATATTCGACCTTGCCGACAGTGCCCCCGAGGGAGGTCACGATATTCTTGAACTGGCCGGTCATGGTCTCCACCTGCTGGGGCGAGATGTCCTGACGGGCGAGGTAGATGTGCTCGTAGAGAGCCATTTTTCTCAGCCTTTCTGGCAAAATATTCGCATCCCGCCCCGGCGCGGAGCCCTTCGAGCCTTTACGGAAAGGCTCGACGAGGGAGGTTCGAAGGCGGGAACACGGGAAGACGGGTTGGAGCCCTCTCCAGGCAAAGCCAAGAGCTTCCGTTCAGCCCCCGGCCGAGGCGTCGCGAAGCGCGCGTTATAGCGCTATTTGGCCGGGATGCAAGATAAAGGATCGCCTGCGCCGCTCGGGCGAAGGGCGCTTGCCTTCCCATCGAGGGGCAGCAGGGGGGGTAGGCCGCCCACATAGCACGGTTCCGTCCTTCACCCGATCATCGCCGCGCGGCGGGCGATGGCCTCGAGCATGCGGCGGCGGATCAGCCCGCTTCCCGCGCGGATGGCGAACCAATAGGGCGCGAAAGCGAAAAGGGCGCGCCGGTCGGGACAAAAGACCCGGGTCTCGGTTGCGAGGCGGCTCGCGTCGCCGCCAATGTCCTGAACCGCAAAAGACATCAGCAATTTGGGGACGCCGGGCTGTGCAAAGCCGATAAAGCTTGCGCCGTCGGGAATGGGGAAAAGCCCGTAATCGGCGCGCCAGAAGCGGCCGCAGAGGCCGAAGCTGATCTCTCTTTCGTTTTGGCCCAGCAATGTAAAGCGATGCAGGCCGAAAGGCTGCGTGGGCGCCTGGCCCATCCATCGCGCCGGGGCCTCGCGGATCGCGATCAACGAGCGGATGACCGGATCGTCGGCCGCGGAGAGGCCCGGAACGACCGCCAGGATCGCCGAGGGCGGCGCGGCGACCAAGGCTTCGTGCCTTTCGCGGAACTGGCGACGCGGCAAGAACTGGTCGGCGAGGCCGAATTCGCTTTTGGTCATGGAATTCGACTCTTGCGAAAAAACCACGCCAGCATGCCGGAAAATCACTGGAAACCAAATAAACTTCGGTATGCCTAAAACTTGGGCGCCGCCTGCCCGGGCGCCAGCCACGCGATCGGGCGCCGCCCGAGAAGCTTAACGAATCATTGGCGGTTTGGGGCCGGATCGAGGCGCGCTGCGAAGAACCGCAAATCTCGCGAAATTGGTGGCCCGGCTCTTGCTTCCTTACCCGTGGGCTTAACCCGCGAGTAAACAGGTTATTCCATGGCTATCGCGCCCCCCACCATCGCCTCCCTCCAGTCGCAGGGCGTTCCAGGTTTCTTCGTCACCTGTTCCAACCCCCTGTGCCAGCAGTCCACCCCGATAGATTTCGAGACGCTCTCGCTGGACCCCGCGACCCCTCTCCCCGAAATCGAAAAGAAGCGTAGCTTCGTCTGCCCCGCCTGCGGCTCGAAACAGGTCTCCACCCTGCCGGACTGGCGCGCCGATTGGGTCGAAGGGTAGAAAACAGGACGCTTCGCCTGAAATCTTGCCCGGCGAGGCTCCCGCCTTTATGTTGCGCGCCGTCGCCGGCCCTCGGCGGCGAACTCTAGACGAGGCCGCGGCATGAAGCGCAGAATCGGGATCCTGGCATTGCTTCTGGGGGCTTGCGCGCTACTTTCCGGCTGCGACAAATGCACCGGGGGATGGCAGGAAATCCAGCTTCCCGGCGCGCCGAAGACCTGCGCCGACAATACGCAGCGATGAAATCAGCCTCGGATTTCGCCGATATGAAACGGCGCGGCGAGAAAATCGTCGTGCTGACGGCCTATGACGCGCCGACGGCCCGGTTAGAGGCCGCCGCGGGCGTAGACATCATTCTCGTCGGAGACAGCGTCGGCGTGAATGTACTGGGCTATGGCCATGAGCGCGAAGTGACGCTTGCCGACATGGCCCATCACATCGCCGCCGTGCGGCGCGGCGCTCCCGATATTTACATTATCGGCGACCTCCCCTACGCCACCTACGACACGTCCGAACAGGCGCTGGCGAACGCCAAAGTCCTGACCGGAGCGGGCGCCGATTGCATCAAATTCGAGGGCGCGCAGCCCGAGCTGGTGCGGGCGCTCAAAACCGCCGGCTTCGACGTCTGCTGCCATATCGGGCTCGAATCGCAGCATCAGCTCGAAAAACGCCGCCAGGGCAAGACGGCGGAGGCCGCCCGCAAGCTGCTCGAAGACGCCGCCGCCCTCGACGCCGCAGGCCAGGATTTCATCGTTCTGGAGCTTGTGCCGTCTGAACTCGCCGAGCGCATCTCCCGCGACATCGCTGCGCCGACCATCGGCATCGGGGCAGGCGCCGACAATGACGGCCAGGTGCTGGTGGTCAACGACCTCGCCGGGATCACCGAGCGAGAATTCAAGCACAATCATCGTTACGGCGCGATCGGAAAGGCGCTCGGCGACGCCGTGGCCGCCTATGTCCGCGACGTGCGCGCCGGCGCCTTTCCGCGCGAAGAGCATGGTTTCCATATGGCCGAGGACGAATATGCGGCCTTTCTGCGCGGCGACGCGCCATGACGGGCAGGCCCGTCGGCGTCCTGCTGGTCAATCTCGGAACGCCGGAAGCTCCCGACGCGCCTTCGGTGCGGCGCTATCTCGCGGAGTTTCTTTCGGACCCTCGCGTCGTCGAGATTCCGCGCCTCCTCTGGCTGCCCCTGCTCCATGGCGTCATCCTCAACACGCGGCCGGCGAAATCCGCCAAGGGCTATGAACATATCTGGGTAAAGGAGACGAACGAGAGCCCGCTCAAGGCCTATACGAGGCTGCAGGCGGAAAAGCTCGGCGCTCTCGCCGGCGCGGGCGCGCTGGGCGAGGCCGCGATCCATGTCGACTACGCCATGCGCTATGGCGAGCCGGCGCTCGCCGAGGGCGTCGAGGCGCTCATGGCCAAGGGCTGCGAGCGCATCCTGATCCTGCCGCTTTATCCGCAATACGCCGCCTCGACCACGGCGACCGCCTTCGACGCCATCGCCCGCGTCCTGGCCGGAATGCGCCGCCAGCCGACTTTGCGTTTCTCGCCGCCCTATTTCGACGACCCTGCCTATATCGAGGCGCTGGCCGAAAGCCTGCGCGAGCATCTCGGCCTTCTCGATTTCGAACCGGAAGTCGTGCTGGCTTCATTCCATGGCCTGCCCCAGTTCCAGATCGACAGGGGCGATCCCTATGAATCTCAGTGCGAAGAGACGGTGCGTCTCCTGCGCGCGGCGATGGGCATGGACGAGAAGCGCTTGCAGCTTTCGTTCCAGTCGCGCTTCGGACGCGCGAAATGGATCGAGCCCTATACTTCCGAGAAGGCGCGCACGCTCGCGAAAGAAGGCGTGAAGCGGCTTGCGATCCTGGCGCCCGGCTTTTCCGCCGATTGTCTCGAAACCATCGAAGAGCTCGGCGTCGAAATACGCGATGAGTTTCTGGCGGCGGGAGGGGAGAAATTCGCGAGGCTTTCCTGCCTCAACGACAGCGAGGCGGGAATGCGGCTGCTGGCGTCGCTGGCGCGGCGCGAGCTCGCCGGCTGGATTTAGAGCAAGTTCCCAAAAAGTGCGAAGCGGTTTTTGGATGAGAACATCCTCGACCAAGGAAGATGTTTTCAGAAAGCTGTGCGCGTTCGAACTTGTAGCCGACGCGCGCTATCTCGATGCGTGCGCAAAGCGGACTTCCGCCAGAAGCCCCGGGCCGTCCAGCCTGTTGCGCAAGTGCAGAACCGCGCCCATGCGCCCGAGCGCCAGCGCGACGATGGCGAGGCCCAACCCGCTTCCCGACACGCTTTTATGGCGGCCGCGAAAAAAGCGATCCGTGACCAAAGGCAACTCGTCTTCGGGAATGCCGGGGCCTTCGTCCCGAACGAATATCGTCGTTCCGCCCGCTCCCAATCCCCACTGCACTACGCCGTCTTCCGGCGAATAGATCATCGCGTTCTCATGCAGGTTTCGCAAGGCGAGAGCGGCGAGCTCGCGGTTTGCACGGATGACGAGACCGCGAAGGCGAGGGTCCAGGCTGACGCGGCGTTCTCGCTGCGCCGGCTTTGCCGCCTCGACGATCTCCTCGATCAAAGCAAGGACGTTCACCTCTTCCTCGCGCCCCATATCCAGTCCGGCGTCGAGCTTGGCCAGAGCGAGCAGCTGAAACACGAGGCGCGCGCTTCGATCGACCGCGACGAGGATTTGCCGCAGCGCCGCTTCCTT
Organism: Methylocystis heyeri; assembly: GCF_004802635.2. Taxonomy (NCBI): domain Bacteria; kingdom Pseudomonadati; phylum Pseudomonadota; class Alphaproteobacteria; order Hyphomicrobiales; family Methylocystaceae; genus Methylocystis; species Methylocystis heyeri. The sequence goes on along the minus strand of NZ_CP046052.1, from coordinate 3,708,547 downwards.
CATGGCGGGGTCCGCCGCCGCGAGGGCGACCTGCGCCTGGGTCTTCAAGCCGGCGAGCGGCGTGCGAAGCTCGTGCGCCGCAAAGGCGGTCACGTCGCGTTCATGCTTTCGCGCCGTCGCCAGCTTTGAGAAGAGTCCGTTGAGCGCGTCGATTATCGGCCTGATCTCGGTCGGCGCAGCGGCCCCGTCGACATGGCTCTCGTCGTCCGCGCCTCTGCTGCGAAGACTTGCGGCGAGACTCGAGAGCGGGCGCAATCCCTGCCCTATGCCGGCCCAGATGAAAAGGCCGAGCAAGGGGACGACGAGCAGCGCCGGGATCAGGAGCCCCTCGATCAGATGCGCGACGAGCCGCTGGCGCAGGCCGAGCCTGTCGCCCACCAGCACGCGAATTCCCTTGGCCTGATCTTCGACGGCGTAGACCCGCCAGACCTCGCCATTGACGATGCTGTCCGAAAAACCCGAGGGCAGCTCGCTCATATGGACATCGGGGGCGCCGCTCGACCGGGCGAGAAGCCTCCCGTCGAAGGACCACAGCTGACATGCGAGCTGGCGCTGATAGCTTGCGGACTCCTGCAGGACCGGGGGCGAGACCGGTCCTTGCGATTGCGCGACCGGGCCGTCTGCGACGAGGGAAGCGACCATCCGGGCGGCTTCCTGAAGGCGCGCGTCGAGCACATGCTCGATTTCCTTTTTCGTCTGCATGTAGCTCCAGCCCGCGGCTCCCAGCCAGATCAGGCTCGTCGCGACGGCGAGCATGATGAAGAGGCGCTTGCGCAGCGAGTTCATCGTTCCGCCTTCAAACGATAGCCGAGCCCCCGCACAGTTTGAATCGCATCGCGTCCGATCTTGGCGCGCAGATTGTGGATGTGAACCTCGATGGCGTTGCTCTCCACTTCCTCCTGCCAGCCGTAGAGGCGGTCCTCGAGCTCGGTCTTCGATTTGATGACGCCGGGTCGTTCCGCAAGCGCCAGAAGCACCGCGAACTCTCTTCTGGAGACATTGACCGGCCGATCGTCGAGCGTGACCGAGCGGCGCGCCGGATCGAGCTCCAGACCGCCGGATTTGAGGCGCGGCTCCGCCCGGCCTTCTCCGCGCCGCGCGGCGGCGCGAACGCGCGCCACCAGTTCGTCGAGATCGAAGGGCTTGCCGATATAATCATCGGCGCCGGTGTCGAGTCCTTTCACGCGATCGGCCACGCGATCGAGAGCGGTCAGAAGGACGATCGGCGTCAAATCTCCGGCGGCTCGCTTTTCTTTCAAAAGATCGAGTCCCGAACCGTCCGGCAACATGAGGTCGAGAACCACGACGTCGAATTTGCTGGTTTCGAGCGCGAGGCGGGCGTCGGCGCAACCGCTCACGGCGTCGACGGTGCAGCCGGCGAGTCCAAGCCCGATCGCAAGGCCGTCCAAGAGGATCGGATCGTCTTCGACGATGAGCACGCGCATGTCGTCTTCTCCAATGTTCTTCCCTCTCGCAACAACGCCTCCCGACTTAAGGCTGGCTTAAGGTGCGCTTCCGATTTCAACCCCCGGCAAACGCCGCAAGGCGAGAGCAGGAGGGAAAATTGATGAGCAAGTCCTGGAGCCGTCGAAATTTCATGATGTCCGCGAGCGTCGCCGCCATTGGATGGGCCGCCGCGACCGGCCTCGCCGCAGCGACCAATGCGTCGGCGCGCCTGTGGAAAGGAAAGCGCGTCACCCTGTTGCACTTCACCGACACGCACGCCCAGCTCGAAACCCACCCGGAATATCTGCCCGGGGCCAATCCGGAAATCCAGATGATGGGCGGCTACGCCCGGCTCAAAACGGCGATCGAGCGCGAAAGAGCCAGTTGCGACGGAGCTTGTTTTCTTGCGGACGGCGGCGATGATTTCCAGGGCTCGGGACCTGCGACCTGGTCCGAGGGAGAAGCAGTTCTCGATCCGCTCAAAGCGCTCGGTCTCGACGTTTTCGTTCCCGGCAATTGGGAGCCAGCCTATGGCCCCGAACGCTTCAAACGCACGATGGCCAGTCTGAACTGTCCCGTCGTCTGCTACAACTTCCATGATATTGCGAGCGGCGCGCGCCTGTTCCCGCCCTCCGTCACGCTGGAGCGCGACGGCGTGAAAGTGGCCTTTGTCGGAATAACCGACATCAGCGCCAGCAAGCGCCATCCGCCGGCGGAATATCAAGGCATGGACACGGCGCGCATGGAGGGGTTGCGCGATTTCGTCAAGCAGCTTCGCGCCCGCGAGCAGCCGGATCTCGTCGTCGCCGTGACCCATACCGGCATTTCCATCTCCCGCCAGATCGCGCGCGAGACGCCGGAAATCGACGTCATTCTTTCCGGTCATACGCATGAGCGCACCATGCGGCCCATTCTCGAAGGCAAGACCATCATAGTCGAACCCGGCTGCTTCGGATCTTTTCTGGCCCGGTTGGACGTCTATCTCGACGAAGGCGGCGTCGCCCGCCACGACTACCGCCTCATCCCCGTTCTGGAAGGACGTTACGACGAAGACCCTGCGGTGAAAGCCCTGGTCGACAAATCGCTGGCGCCCTATCGGGAACGCATGTCCAGGCCGCTCGGAAGAACGGAAACCCTTCTGATGCGCTACGATGTGCTGGAGACCACCGCCGACGATCTCATCACCGACGCCATACGCAAGGCCGCGAAAGCCGACATCGGATTTTCCAACGGCTTCCGCTTCGGCCCGCCCGTCCCGCCCAATACGCTGACCGAGGCGGATTTGTGGAATTTCCTGCCTATGAACGCCCGGATGAAGACGGGATGGATTACGGGTAAAGAGCTGCGCCTCTATCTCGAGAACGAGCTCGAGCAGGTGTTTTCCAGGGATCCCTGGAGACTGAGCGGCGGCTGGGGGCCGCGAGCCTCCGGCATGGCCATCGCCTTCAACGCCTTGGCGGAACGAGGTCGCCGCGTCGTCTCGGTGAAGGTCGACGGACGGGAAGTCGAGGACGAGCGCCGCTACACCATCGCCGGCTGCGTGCGCGGCGGCGAACCGGTCGACGTCATTTGCAGGCACTCCGGGACGCATGACGCGCAGGAGCTTCCTTTTACGGTTCACGAAGCGATCAGGGAGTATCTCGAGGCCCAGCCCGTAATCGCGCTGCGACGGAGCGGCCGCGAGAAGGCGCTGGATTTGCCGCCCATGGTGTTCAGCCAGGACGCGATTCTATCCAGCCGCGATCTTGCCGCAGCGCCGACCACTCCCTTCGGGCTTCCGCCCGGATAATCCCCGATCCGGATGGCGCTATTTGTTCGCACGCAGCTTCTTCCACAGCCCCCGCAAAGGCTCGAAGCTGAACTCGACGCGATGGCGCCCTTCGGGAACCCGCACGGCGCGGAACAATACATTGGCCCGCAGAATATCCGCCTGCGCGCCATCCACCGACGCGAACCAATAGGGATGCCAGACGTCGTTGAGGACCGCCCAGCCGCCGCCCCGCGGCGCCTCGGCTTCGATTTCGATTTTCGTGGTTCCATAGGAGATTATGCGCGCGCTTGGCGAAAACGCGTCCGGCGCGCGGGGCTCGCAGGCCGGCGCTTTCTCCAGCAGCACCGTCTCGCGAAAATCGACCTGCGGCCATCCGCCTTCCGCGATCATCTTGTCGAAATCGGCGGGCATAGCGCAGGTCGGCAGCATCACGCGCGGCAGGGCGCCGGGATATTCGTAAATATAAGCGTCTTTTGTGCGCGCGATCAGCGTCACGTCGCCGGGTTTGAGGTTCTTGTCGATCTCGCCCAGCGGCACGCCGGAGGCGATCCAGCGCAGGCCCAGAAGATCCGACATCGGCGATTTATAGGCGGGATAAAGCTTCGAGAAATTGCGCTGGTCGGGCAAAGCCAGATGATCGCCGGCCCCGGTCGCATCCTCGAAAAGTTTCAGGCGGATCGGGTTGTAGCCCAGGTCGTGGTCAAAGCCATGGACCAGGCTGGCGTTGGGCCAATGGAAGTCGATCGCGGCGAGCTCGATGCGGTCGCGCTGGTCGGGGGCCTGGGATTTGAGCTTTTCGCGCAGGAAACGAATGGTCTCGTTATTGGTGTCGGCGCGCAGCACGTCGAATTGCGCGGGCGGCAGCGCAGTCGATTCATTGGGCTCGTTTCCGATCGCAAGATCCAGCGTCGTCGTCGCGCCGATGAGCGCGAGAACAGCAAGCGCGCTTCTTTGCGAGAGGGCCCTCGCGAAAAAGATGACGGCGAGGGCCAAAGCCCAGAAGACGAGCGCTTCCATTAGCGGCGCCGCCGCCTGGGCGAGCCGGCCTTTGTCGAAAGCGACGCCGGCGCAAAGCGCCAGCAATCCGGCCGCAACGCCCGCGGCCACGCGGAAATCCGGGCGCGCCTCGCCGCGCTGGATCAGATGAAAAGCATAGCCTCCGAGAATGGCGAGGACGGCGCAAAGCGGGAAGGTCGCATCCGCCGGGCGGCGCCACAGATCGACGCCCGGAATATGATACATCAGCTGGAACAGCGGGGTGTAGCGCCCGAGGCCATAAACGACCAGCAGGGCGGCCGCGGCGACAAGAAAACGCGCCTCGCGCTCGGCGAGGAAGCGCTTTCCCGCGGCGGCGACCAATGCCAACATGGGCAGCGCGCCCATATAGACCGCGGTCATATTGCGGGCGAGATAAATGTCTTTCGTGCCGAAGACATCGGAGGGCGGCCCCCAGAAATCCTTCAAGGGCCCGTCGGTCCCGAAGAGATTGGCGCAGATCAGCGTCAGCAACGACCCCGGCGGCAGCGAGCCCTTATAGGCGCCGTCGAGATCGATCTCAGGCCGGTTGGAGTTGGCGGCGAGATCGAGCGTCAGCGCGATAGGCAAAGCGATGATGGCGGAGCCGCACAAGGCGCCGGCGAGGAGCGGCTTGATCGCGCTCCACAGATCGGACTTGTCGGTGAAGACGCGATAAAGCGCATAGGCGGTCAGCATCAGGACGGACAGGAAAGCGACCTGATCGCGGCCGAGCACCAGAAAAGCCGCCGCAGCGCCAGCGGCGGCGCCATAGGCCGCCGAGCGGCGATCCAGCGCCCGCGCCAGCAGCCACAAGGTTACGGGGAACCAGGAAAGGCTCATCACCTGTCCGGTATGCTGAATGCGCCAGCTCGCCGAACCGCCGAAGGCGAAGGCAAGCGCCGCGAGCAGCGCGCCGGCCGCGCTCCAGCCGCGGTCGCGGAAATAGAGGATCAGCGCGAGCCCGCCCATCGCCAGCATCGCGAAGACGACGCCGTCCTCCAATTGAAAGGATGGTTCGGGCACGAGCCAGGCCGCCAGCAGGAAGAAGGGCGAGAAGATCAACGATTGCGGATCGGCGATCTGCGGCATTCCCGCAAAGACATTGGGCGTCCAAAACGGCGATTGGGAGCCGTGCAGGGCGTGAGCGAGAAAAGCGAATTGCGGCTGGAAATGCGCCTTGGCGTCCCAGGGGACGGTATAGGCGCCGGAGAGGAAGGGATAGCTCAGCGCCAAAGCGCAGATCAGGAATATCGCCGCGGCGGCGCCGTAGAGGCCGTTGTCGTTGTCGCGCAAGATCGCAGAGCCTTTCGCCTCGATCAAAGAATGTTTGGAAGGTCCTGACAGGGCTCCGGGCCGGCGGGCCTCAACCGATCTCGACAACAAGCCGCCCTCGCACCTTGCCCTCGACGATGCCGCGCGCGCGCTCCAGCGCCTGCGGGAAGGGAATCGTCTCGGTCATGCGGGCGAGCGCCTTTCTGTCGAAATCGCGGGAAAGACGCGCCCAGGCCTCGCGCCGCAACGCAAGCCGCGGCCTCACGCTCTCGACGCCGAGCAGCGACACGCCGCGCAGGATGAAGGGCGCGACGCTCGCCGGCAGATCCATGCCCCGCGCATTGCCGCAGGCCGCGACCGCCCCGTCATATTGGGTTTGGGACAGGACATTGGCCAGCGTGACCGAGCCGACCGTATCGATTCCGGCCGCAAAACGCTGGCTCTGCAGCGGCTTGCCGGGCTCGGCGAGCTCCGCCCGGTCGATGATCTCCTGCGCGCCGAGGCTTTTGAGATATTCCGCCTCCTCGGGCCGGCCGGTGACGGCGGCGACCTTCCATCCGGCCCGCGCCAGCAGCGCGACGGCGGCCGAACCCACGCCTCCCGCCGCCCCGGTGACGACGACGGGGCCGCATTCGGGCGTCATGCCGTAGCGCTCCAGCGCCAGAATGCAGAACATGGCGGTGACGCCGGCGGTGCCGATCGCCATCGCCTCGACCGTGGAAAGATCCTGCGGCAAGGGAACCAGCCAATCGCCGGAAATCCTCGCCATTCTCGCCCAGCCGCCGAAATGCGCCTCGCCGATCCCGCAGCCGCCGGCGACGACGAGATCGCCGGGCGCAAAATCCTTGTGGCTGGAAGCTGTCACCCGGCCGACGAAATCCACGCCCGGAATCATCGGAAAGCGGCGCACCACCGGGGCCTTGCCGGTGACGGCGAGCCCGTCCTTGTAGTTTATGGCCGAATGGATGACCTCGACGTCGACGTCGCCGGGCATGAGGTCGGCGTCCGAAATCTGCGCATATCTCGCGCGATAGCCGGCCTCGTCCTTGTCGATGCGGACACAATCGAATTCGCTCACGCGGTCTCCGGTCGGGGCTTTGGCGCCACGGTTTTTGGCGATTCTCTGCTTGCGACATTAATGCGCCGGAACCACGGCGGCCAGCTCGACCCGAACCGGTGCCCTATGTCTATTTCAATTTCCGCTATGCGCCAGGAGCGGACCATCGGTTCGGTTGCGGGAGGGCCTGTCGCCGCTCCTTGGATGACCGGCTCAAGCCCGACCTCTAACCGCTACCGGAAGCGAATTTGTTACGGGCTTATAGGGTCTCTGGCAACAGGCTCGTTACATGCTTCTGCGGCGGGCGCGGTGCGCCTGCCGACAATTGCTCCAGCGTAGCGATCAACGGGTTTCCAATTGTGCGTCGCAATCGAGTTGGCCCAGTAAGTTTGCCCTGGCATTTCGAGCAACTGCGACCGACTACCGGTGTAAAGGCTAGCTCGCCACAGCTAAACTCCATTTCGCTACACCGGCTGCACTTCAGGGGAACGACACGCGCGTCGAGATGCGGCAACGAGTTTTGCGCCATTAGTGTGCGGACCATGGCGGGGTCCAATCTCAAGCCATCTATTTCCACCGACGAGAAAGTGTCGTCAGGGTCGGCCGCTTCGCTGTCTGCCCTGTAAGCGTGGACATGAATTCCTTCTTCTTCCGCCTTGCCAGAGGACCAGATAATTGCGGCGTTTGAACCCCAGATTTGTATGCCGCCTGGGTAATCTTGCTGGTTGAGCGAAATGGCCTTCGCGGCTTGCACAGGCTTTCGCGAAACTAGACCTAAAGTTTCCTGGGTTGCGCGAATTGGATTTCCGATCCCCGCAACGGAATCGCGAAAATTTTTACCGCAACCCGCGCACAGATGACGGCTATGCGGGTGGATACTAAACCAGTCTTTATCGAGATGTGGATATCCGCAATAGGTGCATCGGACGTCACGCATGTCAAATCCGAATACGCTGCTGACCATGTAGTATACAGCATCGACTTCAGAAATCAGTAATCCTTCCTTAGGGTCCAGACCCATAAAGTGCTTGGCGTAAAGAGCGGGTTGTGATTCAGGGCTTCCGAAAGGAAGCGCCGATGATTCGCGATCAATTCTGGCTGACAGATGCGCAGTTTTCGAAGATTGCGCCACATCTTCCCACTGACACGCGCGGCAAGGCGCGGGTCGACGACCGCAGGGTCATCAGCGGCATCGTCCAAGTGCTCAAATCCGGCGGGCGCTGGGTCGACGCACCGCCGGAATACGGGCCCAAAAAGACACTTTATAATCGCTATGTCCGTTGGGCCGCCAAGGGCGTCTGGGTCGACTTGTTCCATGCACTCGCTCAAGCCGGCGGGCCGCCGACGGAAGTTCTCATCGACTCCTCGGCGGTGAAAGCGCATCGCTCGGCCAGCGGCGGCAAAGGGGGGAGAAAAATCAGGCCATCGGCCGCTCGCGCGGTGGACGCACAACGAAAATCCACGCGCTGACCGACGCGCAATGTCGACCCATAGCTTTCATGCTCACAGCCGGAAACGTCGCCGATTGCACAGCGGGCGCGGAACTTCTTGCCCATCTTCCGCCTTGCGAAGTCCTCCACGGCGACAAGGGATACGACAGCAACGCCATCCGCCGTAGGATCGAGGACGGCGGCGCACTGCCGAATATTCCGCCCAAGGCCAACCGCAAATGGAAGAACTGCTTTTCGCCGCTCCTCTATCGAAACCGCAACGCCATCGAGCGCATGTTCTGCCGTTTAAAGGATTTTAGACGCGTGGCGACGCGCTACGACAGAAACGCCGTCAATTTCCTCGCCGCCGTTTGCCTCGCTGCCACTGTCAGCTATTGGTTATGAGTCTGGGCCCTAGGCAGCTGGCGGCCTATGAGCCTGACTGCTCGATAGGTAGCGTCTATGTCTTTCGGACCATCGGACTCCCTCCGAGCATGAACGTGAATTCCAAAATCCAAGGGAAGTCGGGTCGTGTCATAGACCGGAGGAACTGCACCCCATAGGCCGACCCCGCCGGGATAGTGGTCAAGATCAAGATCAAACATTTCGTGAGGCAAGATCGGCGGAAGATGCGCCGCGCGGCATTCGATTGCTGGCCGACCGTATTTAGCGGTGGCATCGGCTTTGTGTGTAAGGCACCAATATCTAGTGCCGCCATCGCGCCGCTTTGCGACCGGCTTAGGGCCCAGACTCATAACCAATAGGCGACAGTGGCAGCGAGGCAAACGGCGGCGAGGAAATTGACGGCGTTTCTGTCGTAGCGCGTCGCCACGCGTCTAAAATCCTTCAAACGGCAGAACATGCGCTCGATGGCGTTGCGGTTTCGATAGAGGAGCGGCGAAAAGCAGTTCTTCCATTTGCGGTTGGCCTTGGGCGGAATATTCGGCAGTGCGCCGCCGTCCTCGATCCTACGGCGGATGGCGTTGCTATCGTATCCCTTGTCGCCGTGGAGGACTTCGCAAGGCGGAAGATGGGCAAGAAGTTCCGCGCCCGCTGTGCAATCGGCGACGTTTCCGGCTGTGAGCATGAAAGCTATGGGTCGACATTGCGCGTCGGTCAGCGCGTGGATTTTCGTTGTGCGTCCACCGCGCGAGCGGCCGATGGCCTGATTTTTCTCCCCCCTTTGCCGCCGCTGGCCGAGCGATGCGCTTTCACCGCCGAGGAGTCGATGAGAACTTCCGTCGGCGGCCCGCCGGCTTGAGCGAGTGCATGGAACAAGTCGACCCAGACGCCCTTGGCGGCCCAACGGACATAGCGATTATAAAGTGTCTTTTTGGGCCCGTATTCCGGCGGTGCGTCGACCCAGCGCCCGCCGGATTTGAGCACTTGGACGATGCCGCTGATGACCCTGCGGTCGTCGACCCGCGCCTTGCCGCGCGTGTCAGTGGGAAGATGTGGCGCAATCTTCGAAAACTGCGCATCTGTCAGCCAGAATTGTTCGGGAATCATCGGCGCTTCCTTTCGGAAGCCCTGAATCACAACCCGCTCTTTACGCCAAGCACTTTATGGGTCTGGACCCTAATATCACAACCTCCGGTCTGGTCTGACACGGCCTGCTTCGGCGGCCAGAACATATAAAGCTGTCTCATAGCCGCACTTTCCTTCCCAAATGTTAGGCCGCTTTGGTCACTTTCCTTAGCGAACGCAACCATTTGCGCAGCTCTAAGACTTGAACTTCAGTCAGGTTTGAGCCGTAATGACCTACGATCTCAAACGGTGATCCGCCGTTCTTCTTAAAGATTTCCCGAAGCACATCGAGCGTTTGCTCTCGACCGAGCGCGATCTCCGTTGGATCAACCAAGGAAATGCAATCGGTGCCCACAATATAATTTGGGGTGCGCTTTCCAAACGTTGCCGGATCATGAGTGTCGAGTTCGTGCTGTGCCCCGCTTCCATCGACAATAACGTTTCCAGTTAGCTGACCATCGTCGCGCATGCGAAGGCGCTGATCAGGAAACTGCTCGTACGCTTGTACGGCGTCGATCTTCTGCGCAACTTCGAAGCCGCCCATCACGAATTGGCGCACATTGGGAAGCTTCCCGGATATCACGAACAAATGGTCCCCTTCTTTGACACGGCGCCTGATATCGGGACGACAAGCTCCAAGGCTCGCCTTTGGTCCGAGATAAGGGTCTTTTACATGCTTACCAAGCTGCGGATCATAGCCGCTGCTGGTTATGAAAATTTTCCCAATCATCATTGCCTCCAAGTCTGGTCGTCATCCTCAGCAAGTTGCCAGTTGAGCTTTTGCTTGAGCGTGTTTCCTTGATGACGCGCCAATAGGCGTTCATGTTGTAATCGACCGACAACGATACCCGGACCGATTCGGATCTCTTCCGCAAAGTCGTGAATGTCTTCGTTCGTGAAACTTTTCTTCCGCACGAACTCGCCGAGAGCAGCAGGTGGAATCAGCGTGTCGGCGGCAAACTGATTTGCCTCGCTCTCATACCGTTGCATTTCAGGATCAACGACCTGATCAGAAAGATTATCTGCCGCGTTATCAAGAACGAACGATCTATTTTTTCTATGAAGAAGCAAGTGACCTACTTCATGAAAGAAGGTAAACCACATCTGATCGTCAGTCTTGTACCGGAGCGTCAGCGCAATGAGTGCCTTCCTGTCCGAGAGCATCCGCGCACAGCCGCTAATTGCACAGTGATGCAGTTCTGGAACCCAGACCACGGCAACTCCTGCCGCAGAGCAAATTTTCTGAATTGGTTCCATGACCTCACTGGCTCGTATTCTGGTCAGCCGCCTTAGCTCTTCGATCGACGCGCGGAGCAAATGATCACTGAAATCCGCCGTCTGAAGTTCTGCCGCCACAAGCTCCGTTTCGCGGACCCACGCGGAAATTGCTTCGACGCTAGTCGCGAATTTTCGGGTTTGTCGGTACGCCACACGAGAAGCGCTCCACACAGCGTCCCAGCTTTCAGGAGATGACACCCCGAGAAAGTGGAGCAAGGCATCTACTTCCGTCTGCCCCGGTTTCAAAAAGCGGAGCTTCCGCATCTCCCTCAGAGGGAATTTGTGAGCCCAGTCAGCCCATTGAGCGGATCGCACAAGATAGAGTTGCCTCGCCTCAGCTTCTTCGAATTGACGTTGGAGGTTGAGCCAAAAATGCGCGGGGCGCTGAAGTACCTTTTCCAAGGCAAGCGCCGTCGGCGCTGTAACAGGAGCCTTTCCGTTGCAAATCTCGCTGATGGTCTTCGGCGTGAGGCCCGTACGCCGCGCCAGATCGCGCTGCGTCCACCCCTGGAATTCAAGATAGTCCGCCACAACCTCGCCAGGATGAGGGACAGCCGTCGGCGGGAGCAGAGTCGCTTGCTGAACGCTATCCATGGGTATCCTCGATTCCGACTATTTCTATTTTTGTTATCGATGCCCACCGCTCTGGCTCATCGGAGCGGTCCGTCGGCGTGTTCTCTTCGATTGGGACGAATAGCAGTCGATAGGGCTGATTCAGATCGATCGAAAAGGTGCCCGCGCGCTTTCCTTTCAACTCGTGGCAACGTTCAGGCCCGGACATCGGTGGCCAGAAGTCGGCCAGCGACACGGCGGCGCGCAGCACGCTCAGGCGCAGCATGATTTTCTTCGTCATGTCGCGGCCATACTGCTTTTGGCATGCCGCTTCGCTTTCTAGCGCCGCCTTAAGCTTGCCTTTAGCTTTAATCTCCACGTGGTACCTTTTTCGTAATCTGTATGCCGGCCGAAAATGTTACCTATTGGGTAATAGAAAGTAGCAAGCTGAGGACGCCGCGTCAAGGGGCGTTCCCGTTCCGTATCGGGGCGTCGCGTTGGATGCCGTTTGGATTTTGCAACCCGCGGCCGATCCTTCGGAGCTTCGTCAGCTATGGGTCACAAACGGAAACCAGACCAACCCATTGCTCGAACCGGCGCGGGCGCCTTGATTTGGCGTCGCCGGGAATAAATCCGCCTATTTTTGTCGACTTTCCTTAGCCGAGGTCTCACGCCGCGCTTCCAAAGCCCGGCGCAACCCTCTAAACAAACACGCATGATCTGGCTCGTTTTCGCCCTTCTCACCGGCGCCGCCGTCATGGCCGTGCTCGCGCCGCTCGCCCGAAAAAACGCGCCCGCCGACGCGAGCGCCACCGACAAAGCCTTTTTCAGCGAGCAGATCGCGGAAATCGAGCGCGAATGCGCCGAAGGACGGCTCGACCCCGGCGACGCCGAGGCCGCCCGGCTGGAGGCCGCGCGCCGGCTTTTGCGCGCCAGCCAGACGGGGGAGAAAACCTCTCTCGCATCGGGAAAATTGCGCGCTGCCGCCGCCGTCGCGACCGTGGTTCTGGTTCCGGTCGTCGCTTTGCCGCTCTATCTTCATCTAGGCTCCGCCAATCTGCCGGATATGCCTCTGGCCGAGCGGCTGGCGAAGACCCCGCCGCATCAGGATCTTTCCGCAGCCGTGGCCCAGATCGAGGCCCATCTCGTCCAGCATCCCGAGGACGGGCGCGGCTTCGAGGTGGTCGCCCCCTTCTATCTGCGCAACGGCCGCTATGAAGAAGCCGTGCACGCCTTTGGCGAAGCCTTGCGGCTGCTGGGCGCGACGCCGACCCGTCACGACGCGCTCGGCGAAGCCATCGTCATCGCCGCGCAAGGCGAGGTGACGCCGGCGGCGCGCCGCCAGTTCGACGCCGCCCTCGCCCTCGACGAAAAAGACGCCATGGCGCGCTATTATCTCGGCCTCGGCGCAGCGCAGGAAGGCGAGAGCGAAAAAGCGCGCGACATCTGGACGAAGCTGCTGGCCGACGCGCCCTCGCAGGCCGGTTATCGCGACCTCGTCCAGGGCCAGCTCGACAAATTGTCCGGCGGCCCCGCGGCGGAGCAGCCGGCGGCGACGACCGCCGAGGGCCCGGCCACGGAACAGGGCAAGGCCATCGCGGCCCTGCCCAGAAGCCAGCAGGAGGCGACCATCCGCGGCATGGTGGCGAGGCTCGCGGAGCGCCTTGCCCAAAAGGGCGACGACGTGGAAGGCTGGCTGAAGCTGATCCGCGCCTACAGCGTGCTGTCCGAGCCCGATAAAGCCAAAACCGCGCTCAGCGACGGCAAAAAGGCGCTGTCGGGCAAGCCGCAGGAAGTCGCCCGGCTCGACGCGCTGGCCGAACAATTGAACATCGGAAGGTAGCCATGACGCGCAAAGGCAAACGGCTGACGCTCATTTCCGGCGCCCTGGCGGCGCTCGGGCTCGCGGCCGGACTGGTCATGTTCGCGCTGCGCGACAATATCGTGTTCTTCTACACGCCGACGCAACTCGTCGAAAAACACCCGGCGCCCGGCGCGCGGCTGCGCATCGGCGGCCTGGTGAAGCAGGGCTCGGTCGTCAAAGGCGAGGGCCGCGACGTGAGCTTCGTAATCACCGACACCGCCAAAGAAGTGGCCGTGACCTATACCGGGCTGCTGCCGGATCTCTTCCGCGAGGGACAGGGCGTGGTCGCGGACGGCGTGCTCGCCGGCGAGGGCAGGTTCCGCGCCGACAGCGTGCTGGCCAAGCACGACGAGCGCTACATGCCGCGCGACGTGGCCGAAGCGCTCAAGAAACAAGGCGTCTGGCAGGGCGAAAAGAAATGAGGCGCGCATGATCGTCGAAACCGGACATTTCGCCCTCGTTCTGGCGCTGGCCCTTGCGCTGGCCCAGGCTTTCATTCCCTTTGCGGGCGCCCGCCTCGGCGACAGCGCCCTGATGGGGGTCGCACGCCCGGCGGCGATCGCGCAATTCGCGCTGGTCGCCCTGGCTTATGGCGCGCTCACCTACGCCCATGTCGCTTCGGATTTCTCGCTTCTCAATGTGATCGAGAACTCCCATTCGGCCAAGCCCTTGATCTACAAGATTTCCGGCGTGTGGGGGAACCACGAAGGCTCCATGCTTTTGTGGGTGCTGGTGCTTTCCTTCTGCGGGGCGCTGATCGCCGCCTTCTCGGCCGCCATGCCGGCGCGGCTTCGCGCCGACACGCTGGCGATGCAGGGACTCCTGGGCGCGGCTTTCCTGCTCTTCATCCTGCTGACTTCCAATCCCTTCGCCCGCGTCGCGCAGGCGCCCTGGGAAGGGCGCGACCTCAACCCGATCCTGCAGGACCCCGGCCTCGCTATTCATCCTCCGCTGCTGTACCTCGGCTATGTCGGCTTCTCGGTGGTGTTCTCCTTCGCCGCCGCCGCCCTCATCGGCGGGCGCATCGACGCCGCCTGGGCCCGCATCATCCGGCCCTGGACGCTGGGGGCCTGGCTGAGCCTGACGCTCGGCATCGCGATGGGTTCTTACTGGGCCTATTACACGCTCGGCTGGGGCGGATTCTGGTTCTGGGATCCGGTCGAAAACGCCTCGCTGATGCCCTGGCTCGCGGGCACCGCGCTGGTCCACAGCGCCGCGGTCATGGAAAAGCGCGAGGCGCTCAAGATCTGGACCATTTTCCTTTCGATCCTGGCCTTTTCGCTCTCGCTGCTCGGCACCTTCCTGGTGCGCTCCGGCGTGCTGACCTCGGTCCACGCCTTCGCCAGCGATCCCGAGCGCGGCGTCTTCATCCTGGCGATTCTGGTCTTCTTCATCGGCGGCGCGCTCGCGCTGTTCGCCCTGCGGGCCGGCGCCCTACCGGTCGGCGGGCTTTTCACCCCGATCTCGCGCGAGGGCGCGCTGGTGGTGAACAATCTGCTTTTGACGGTGTGCTGCGCCACGGTGGTCATCGGCACGCTTTATCCGCTGGCGCTCGAAGCCATGACGGGGGAGAAAATCTCTGTCGGCGCGCCCTTCTTCAATACGGTGCTGATCCCCATCGCTTTGCCGCTCGCCCTGCTCATTCCCATCGGGCAGATGCTGGCCTGGAAGCGCGGCGATCTTCCCGCCGCCCTGCAGCGGCTGCGCGCCGCCTTCGTCGCCGGACTGCTGGCGCTCGGCGCCTTCGGCGCTTTCGAGGGCGCGCCCTGGCTTTCGGTGGTCGCAGCGGGCGTCGCCGTCTATCTCGTGGTCGGTTCGCTCTCCGAGCTGATGCAAAGGGCGCTTCTGCGCGGCGGCTCGCCGGGGGCGACGCTCGCGCGGTTCTTGGGCCTTCCGCTGTCGGCCTTCGGCACGGCCATAGCCCATGCCGGAATGGGCCTGTCGCTGCTCGGCCTCGCCGCCACCGGCTGGGGCGTCGAGAACATCGTCACCATGAGCGTCGGCAATGCGTACGAGGTCGGCCCCTATCGGATCGTCCTTACCGATATCGCGCCGCGCAGCGGGCCGAACTACACCGAAACCTACGCCACAATGGACGTGAGGCGAGACGGCGCGGTCGTTGCCCGGATCGAACCCGCCAAGCGCTTCTACCAGGCGCGCAAAATGGCCCGCACCGAGGCCGGCATCGCCACTCTCGGCCTCGGCCAGGTCTATGCCGCGCTGGGCGAATCTCACGCCGATGGAACCGTCGACGCGCGCCTTTATTACAAGCCGCTGGTCACGCTGATCTGGATCGGCGCTCTGGTCATGGCGCTCGGCGGCGCATTTTCGCTCGCCGACCGGAGATTGCGCATCGGCGTCGCAAGGCGCGCGAGCGCCCCCTTGCCGCAGGCGGCCGAATGAAACAGTCTCTGAAAACCTTCTCCCTTCTTGCCGGCCTTGCGGTTCCGTTCTCGGCTTTCGCGCTGGAGCCCAGCGAAAAGCTTTCGGACCCGGCGCTGGAAGCCCGTGCGCGCAACATTTCGGGCGAATTGCGCTGTCTCGTCTGCCAGAACCAGTCCATCGACGATTCCGACGCGCCGCTTGCCAAGGATCTGCGCACGCTGGTGCGCGAACAGATCAAGGTCGGCGCCACCGACGAGCAGGTCCGTAACTTCGTGGTCTCGCGCTATGGCGATTTCGTGCTGCTGCGCCCGCCGTTCAAGCCGGAGACGCTGCTGCTCTGGCTTGCGCCGCTGCTGGTCCTTATCGGCGGAGGCTCGGCGATCTGGAGCGCCGCCCGCAAACGCCGTTGGGCCGTGGCGACCCCAAAAGCCTTGAGCGAGGCGGAACGCCTCCGGCTCAAGGAGCTCGGCGTCGAAAACGCCGATGCCTCCGGGGGTGCGCCAACGTCCGCGCAGCACTCCTCCAACCACCAAGCCTCTCCGGACATGTCCAACTCACACGACTTCTACCCCGGCTTCGCCTCTCATTGGATCGACACGCAAGCCGGCAAGATCTTCGCCCGCTCCCATGGCGCGGGAGCGCCGGTGCTGCTGCTGCACGGCTTCGGCGAGACCAATATCGCCTGGCGGAAGATCGCCTCTCGCCTCGCCGAGCGCTTCTTCGTCGTCGTCATGGACCTTCGCGGCTATGGCTGGTCCTCCGTCCCCGACAGCGAGAACGGCAAGAGCTACGCCAAGCGCCTGATGGCCGAGGACGCCGTAACGGTGATGGAAGAGCTCGGCCATGTGCAATTTGCGCTGGTCGGCCACGACCGCGGGGCGAGGGTCGGCATGCGCCTCGCCCTCGATCATCCCGGCCGGCTTACGAGGCTCGCCCTGCTCGACATCGCCCCGCTGGAAGAGGGTGTCGGCGACTCCAATCTCCAGCGGGTCGGCCGCGCCAAATTCATGAGCTTCGAGGCGCCGCGTCCCGAAAATCTGATCGCCATGGACCCCGGCGGTTTTCTGATCGACGCGCTGCAGAACGGAACCCGCGACAAGACCCTCGATCCCTTCGGTGACACGGCCCTGGAGGCCTATTGCGCAGCCTTCGCCGATCCCCTGCGCATCCATGCCTTTTGCGAGGACTTTCGCGCCGGCGAAGGGGTCGACAAGGAGCAGCTGCTCGCCGACAAGGCGGCGGGCAAAAAGATCATCGTGCCAACGCAGCTGCTCTGGAGCGCCGCGCATTTTCCGCAGCAGCCCTCGCTGCTCGAAAGCTGGCGGGAGTGGGCGAGCGATCTTCGCGGCGAGGCTATCGACAGCGGCCATTACCTCGCGGAAGAAGCGCCCGAGGCGGTGCTGAAGGCGCTGGAAGGGTTTCTTTGAGTAGCCGGGCGCCGTGAAAATCTGTACTGGGATAGCGGCGAAGTTCTGTAAACGATAGAAGTAATACGGGCGCCCTGCGCCCGTCACTGCGAGCGCGGTGAAGCAATCCAGAGCCACATCAAGCGTCATTTCTTATTTTTAATCGACAAATAAGTCTATTTTTATTTCCTGCTTTGCCCCTGGATTGCTTCGCTGCGCTCGCAATGACAGCTCCCGGCGCGAAGAACTGCCCCGCCTCACCGCCGGGCCTGAAAAAACTCCCGCAGCATTTGCGCGGCCTGGCTTTCGCGCAACCCCCCATAGACCTCGGGCGCGTGGTGGCAGGTTGCTTGAGAGAAAAACCTCGCGCCATGTTCCACCGCGCCCCCTTTGGGATCACTCGCGCTAAAATACAGCCGCCGGATGCGGGCGAAGGAAATCGCTCCCGCGCACATGGCGCAGGGCTCGAGCGTCACATAGAGATCGCAATCGATCAGCCGCTCGGAGCCCAGCTCTGCGCAGGCGGCGCGAATCGCCAATATCTCGGCATGGGCGGTGGGGTCGCGGTCGGAAATCGTGCGATTGCCGGCGGCGGCGATGATCTTGCCGCTGCGCGCAATCGCCGCGCCGACCGGCGTCTCGCCCTGTTGCGCGGCCCGCCGCGCGGCGGCGAAAGCGGCCTCGAAAGGGTCGTGTTTCATGGCGGCTTCGCTTCGCCCTTTCATTCGCCTCGCTTTGCCTGCTATCAAAGCTCATGACCGATGACAAACCAAGACGTTCCCGCGCCCCCGCCAAGGGCGGCGAAAAGCCCATGCGCCGCCGCGCCGCACCGAGCGCGCCGCCGGAAAAAGAATTCGAAGGCGAGCGCGTCGCCAAGGTGATGGCGCGCGCGGGAGCCTGCTCGCGGCGCGACGCCGAACAGTGGATCGCGGAAGGCCGCGTCTCGGTCAATGGAAAAACGCTCGCAAGTCCGGCCTTCAACATCCGCGAGGGGGACAATATCCTCATCGACGGCAAGCCGATGGCCGAGCGCGAGCGCACCCGGCTGTTCCTGTTCCACAAGCCCGCAGGCCTCGTCACCAGCGCGAAAGACCCCGAAGGGCGGCAAACCGTCTTCGATTTTCTTTCCGAGCGCTGGCCCGACCTGCCGCGCGTCGTGAGCGTGGGCCGGCTCGACATCAACACCGAAGGCCTGCTGCTGCTCACCAATGACGGCGGCCTCGCGCGCACGCTCGAACTTCCGGCGACCGGCTGGACTCGCCGCTATCGCGTGCGCGCCCATGGCGAGGTCGATCAGGCGCAGCTCGACACGCTGGCCAGAGGCGTCACCGTCGAAGGCGTGGCCTATGCGCCGATCGAGGCGCGGCTCGACCGGGTGCAGGGCGCCAACGCCTGGCTCACCATGGGCCTCACCGAAGGCAAGAACCGCGAGATCAAGCGCGTTCTGGAGCATCTGGCTCTGGACGTGAACCGTCTCATCCGCATTTCTTTCGGGCCGTTCCAGCTCGGCGACCTGGCGGAAGGCGCGGTCGAAGAGGTCAAGCTCAAGGTTCTGCGCGATCAGCTCGGAAAAGGCCTCGCCGAACTCGCGGGCGTCGACTTTTCTTCGGGCCTGCGGGAGCCGCCCTCCGCGGCCGAAGCGCAGGAGAAGCGCCGCAAGGACGAAAGCCGTCCGCGCCAGCATGTTTCGTCGCTGCGTAAGCAGCGGGAGACCGACGCCCGGCAGACGCCGCGCGCCCGGGTTGAGCGCGCCGTCACCGCCGATCGCAAGGGTCGCTCCGTGGCGGTGGAGCGGATCGTCGTCAAGGGCGAGAAACCCGCCGAAGGGACCCGCAATGCGCGCCGTTTCGCCGCCATCAGGCGCGACCAGGACGCGCCGCTCGATCGCAAACCACGCGCGCGCTCCGGGGAAAAACCCGCGCGCGCGCAGGACGCCGGAAGACCGGTGCGCGCGGCTTCCTCCGGGCAGGGCGAATCCCGTGTGCGCCGCGAAAGAGCCCCCGCGGGGGTGGATAAGGCGACAAGATCGCCGCGGCCCCCGCGGGCCGAGAGCCGCGAGTTTGAAAGGCCCCAGCGCCGTGACCGGGAGGCCGCGCCCCAACGGGAACGTGCCCCGCGTGAGAAATCTTTCGGCGAACGCCCCGCCTTCGAAGGCCGCCGCCCCCAGCGCGCCGAGGGCGCGAAAAACCGCGAGTTCGAAAGGCCGCAGCGTCGCTCCGCCGAAGCCTCGCCACAACGGGAACGCGCCCCGCGTGAGAAATCTTTCGGCGAGCGCCCCGCCTTCGAAGGCCGCCGTCCCCAGCGCGCCGAGGGAGCGAAAAACCGCGAGTTCGAAAGGCCGCAGCGTCGCTCCGCCGAAGCCGCGCCGCAACGGGAACGCGCCCCGCGTGAGAAAACTTTCGGCGAACGCCCCGCTTTCGAAGGCCGCCGCCCCCCGCGCAGCGCGGCCGCTGACGGGAAAGGCCCGCCCCGCGGCAAGCCGAAGGGGGACGGGAAGCCGCGGGGGCGGCCCGGCGGCGGATCTCCGCGCGGCGGCAAGCCTCCCGCCCGCGGCCCGAAAGGCCCGCGCTAAGCCATGCGCATCGTCGGAGGCGCCCTGCGTGGGCGCGCATTGGCGGGGCCGAAAACGCAGAATGTGCGGCCGACCTCGGACCGGTTGAGAGAGTCGATTTTCGATATCCTCGCCCACGCCTATGACGACCCGGCGCGAGACGCGGCGGTGATCGACGTTTTTGCGGGCACGGGCGCGCTGGGGTTCGAGGCGCTCTCCCGCGGCGCGGCCCGGGCGATGTTCGTGGACAGCGGCGCCGAGGCGCGCGCGCTGCTCCGCGAAAATATCGAAAAGCTCGGCCTCGGCGGCGTCACCCGCGTCTTCCGCAGGGACGCCGCCAAGCTCGGCGCCGCGCCAGCAGGCGAGGTTTTTTCGCTGGCTTTTCTCGATCCGCCTTATGGCAAGGGGTTGGCCCCGCTCGCGCTCGCCGAATTGCTCGGGGGCGGTTGGCTCGCGCCCGGCGCGATCGTGGTTATCGAGGAATCGGCGGGAGTCGCAGTGGATCTCCCGCCCGGAATCCTGCAGGACGAAAACCGCCGTTATGGCGATACGCAAATCGTCTTCGCGCGCAAAGAGGCGTAAATCCGGGCGCCCGCTAACGATTGAAGGCCGAGGTCTTCATCGCCGGCAGCAGCTGCCATCTCATCTCGGACTTGGAATCGAAGCTGCAAGGCTTGTCGATGACGACGCCCTCCTGGACCATATCCGCCGCGAGGCAGCTTCCATTCGATTGATTGGTGCTCGGTTCGCTCTGCACATTGATCGCGATCGGCGCATTATATTTGACATAGCCGCTGAGCGCATTGTTGAGCGCGCCGTCGAGATCGGATCGGCGCAGATATTGGGCGTTGTCGGACGACTGCTGGTTCTGCTGGAATTTCGTCAACTGCGCCTCCAGCGCGCCTATCCGGTCGTTGAGGGCGCGCGTTATGCGATTGAGGCAGTCGATTCTCGCGGCGCCGCGCCCGGAAGAAGGATTGCACGAAGGCATGTTGTCTTCTTGCGCGCCGGCGCCGCCGGCAAGAGCTAGAAGCGCGGCGAGCGCCGCGGCTGCTGATAACTTCATTGACATGACCGGCCTCGTCCATCTTTGTGATCGGATCGGGCCCGACGCCGCCGGGAATCTTCGAGACCCGCTTGCGACGCTTTCTTTCGAAAGCCCGCCTCGGCCCTTTTGCGCGCCTGCCCGCAAAGAGCTATCTGTAAGTTCTTCGAGAGTTTTCCAGCTTGGCGGCTTTCGTCCCGGAGCCCGTGGCGCCGGCGCATGGCCCAAAGGCTACGTCCTCGAAGCGATCCGCTCACGGGCGTGGCGATGGGCCATCTGGCGCCACTTTGCGTAGACGCGCTCTTTCATCGCCCGGATGCGGGCTTCGTGCATCGCCCAGAAACGATCCGATCCGGAAAGGCCGGCGAAACGCAGCGCTGTCGGCCGCGGCGATTTGCGCTCGGCGGTTTTTATTTCGATCGACCGCCGCGGCTGTTCGACATTAAGCCGAACCGACGCCGGGGCGACAGGGCTCCTCGCGCCCAATGAAGAGCCGATGCGCTTGAGATAGTCTTTGGCGCGAGCGCAATATTCGACCGACCGCGCCGTCATGCGCTCTTCGCCATGGCCGGCGCGATATTTCATCAGGGTCCGGCACAGATCCCCCTCGGCGAGACGCCACGCCTCGGCGAGATAGGCCACTCCATATCGGACATTGGCCCCAGGCGTCGCCAACTCCCGGTTCGTGCCCCGAAAGCCCAGCATGGCCGCGGTTTGCGGCCGCACCTGCATCAAGCCGACCTCGCCGACGTCGCCGGAGGCTTCGGGGTTGAAGCCGCTTTCCACAAAGGCCACCGCATATGCGAGATCTGCGGGCATGGCTGCGGCGCCGGCCTCCCGGTGGATGAGCTCGAAATAGGAATCGCCGCCGTCCGGCGAAGGGCTTGGGGGATCGAGGAGGTTGGTAGATCCGGCCGGAGCGCAGGATGAATTCGTCCCAGGCGCCGACGTGCGGAACGGCCAGGGCGGATCGATCGAACTTTCCTTCATCGGGGAAACGGCGTCCTGATCGACGGTCGGAGAGCCGGGCGAAAAGACGCAGACGACGGCGAAGAGAACAACGACCCGGGGCGATCCGCGAAGCAACCGCTTTGCGCCAGTCGGAAGCATGACTTCGTCCCCCGTTGCGACAAGGAACGAAAGTTGGGCCGGTTTTAAGGTTCCGGTCCAGTGCTATTTGGAGTTAGCTCCGCCGTCGCCTCGTCAGCCCTGGGCCGGGAAGGGCTTGGCCCGTCGCGGAACCGAAATCGCGCGCTTCTTGTCTTGCTTGCGGCTTTCATTGGCCTTGAGCGATGTTTTGGCCGGTTCCTTTCTATGCGTCTTCTCGATCTTCGCGACCGCGGCTTTGCGCGCATGCGCTTCCTTCATCGCACGCGCCGGATGGCGGCCGCTGTTGGATATCTGCAAAAGAGTCCGCTCGGGGCTGGTTTCCAGCGCCACCGAAATAGCGACGTAGCCGAATGCCGCCAGAAGGATGACGCTGACCAGCCACACTACGCAGACGGCGAGCCCGAAGGAGTCCCGAACATCGTCCATATGCATGGTTCGATTTGCGGTTTCTTCGTCGGCCCCTGCGACGACCCTGTGGAGAGACCAGCCATTCCCTATCGCGGTTGTTCAACTGGCTCGCCCCTTGCGCCGTTCCGACGCTGGAGCGTTTTCGAGCGAGGCGGGCGCCGCTCGCGGTCTTACTCTATGTTTTGTTCCGCGGCTTCCGGCTCGCCGGGCAATGGCGCAGGCTCGCCGAGCGAATCACGCACGTAAAGCTTGGTGACGAGCACAAACAGGATCACCGTAATCGGCGCGGCGAAGATCGTTCCGGAAACACCCCACAAGGAGCCGATCGCAAGAATGCTCATCAACATGAGCGCAGGCGGGATGAAAACCATGCGCCGCTGGATGATCGGCATCACGACCTGGCCTTCGGCCTGGTGGATGAGGACATAGGCTGTCAAAGTCCACAGCACCGCCGTCGAATTGAGCGTGATTGCGACCAGCACCGCAGGCACCGCTGCGACGATAGGGCCGAGATAGGGAACGAATTCGGCGACGCCCGCGATCACGCCGAGCGCCAAAGGCGAAGGCAATCCGATCATCCACACCGCAAGGCCCGAGAGCACGCCGATGATCAGCATTTCGAGAAGCTGTCCCAGCATCCACAGGCGCAGGCCCTGGGCGAGATGGTCCAGCGTCTCATCGGCGTTTTCACGCCACTGAGGCGGAAACAATTTGCCGAACCCGGTCAGGTAAAGCGCCGGCTGCGCGGCGAGGTAGACGCCGGCGAAGACCGTCACCACGACCGCCACGAGAAAGGCCGCGCTGATATGGAAGAGGCCTCCGATCAACTGCCCCACCGGCACATTCTGTCCCTGAAGATGACTGAGGACGGTCTTGCCGATCTGCGAATTGTTCATCGACTGCGTGATGGTCTGCTGGGCTTCCTCGACGCGCCGCATCACTTCCTGCATTTCGAAGCCGACGCCGGTCCCGAACAAATAGGCCGCCTCGAACAATACCGCTGCGACGACGAGGCCGGAGGCGACGAGCGCCACGGATCTCGGCAGCCGCAACCTTATGAACGGCTCGGCCACGAGGCTGAGCAAAGTGGCGATCAGCACCGCGCCGACGGCGATCAGCACGACGTTGAACAGATGCCAAACCAGGAACGGAATTAGCGCGAGACCGATGAAGATCGCCGCTCTCTTCGAAAACTCTGCGGTGTTCATGGAAATCTTCCGCTCGCCCGCGCACAATCGGAAAGTCGGCCCGGCGGGCAGCGCAAGAAAGGGCCGCGCCTTGTAATGCTCCGCCGCCATGTTGGTTCCGCGGCGCCTGAGGAGGTGGAATTACGGGTTTCAGGACTCCTCGTACATCTCCTAGGTAGGCATTCCACGCCGGCTCCTTATGTTGTTCTTACGGGGGTTTATGTTCGTCCGACCTGGCGCGGCGGCCCTTTTGGAAAAATGATCTGGGGCGGGATTAGATGCACGCTGGAACGACGGTCTTCATTACGGGAGCAACCGGATTCCTGGGTTCGGCGCTGCTCCGCCAACTCGTCAGGCGCGGTTGCGTCGTAAACGCGCTCGTCCGCCGGAACAGTCGTCGGGACCAACTGCCGGAAAACGGGGTTCGTTATTTCGAGGGAGACCTGCTCGATCGAAGCAGCGTGGCGAGAGCCGTCGCGGGCTCGCGCTATGCTTTCCACGTCGCGGCGGATTACCGCCTGTGGGCGCTCACGCCTCGGGAGACCCGCGTCACGAATGTCGAGGGCGCCCGGATCGTCATGCAGGAAGCGATGCGCGCCGGAGTAGAGCGCGTCGTCTATACGAGCAGCGTCGCCACTCTGGGCCGCAGCGGGCGGGACGACATCGCCGACGAGTCCATCCTCGCCAACGAGGAACAAGCCATCGGCGCTTATAAGCGCAGCAAGATCGCAGCAGAGCGTCTCGTGCTCGAAATGATCGAGCATGAAGGGCTCCCCGCCGTCGTCGTCAATCCTTCGACGCCGGTGGGACCGCGAGACATCCGGCCGACTCCGACGGGCCGCCTCGTTCTCGAAGCCGCCGCTGGACGAATCCCCGCTTTCGTCGACACCGGCCTCAACCTGCTGCATGTCGAGGACGCCGCGATGGGACATCTCGCGGCGCTGGAACGCGGCAAAATCGGCGAACGCTATATACTCGGCGGACAGAATGTACTGCTTTCGAGATTGCTGCACGATATCGCGGAGATGACGGGCCGGCGCGGTCCGTGGTTCCGCATGCCGTGGTATTCGGCGTTGCCGATCGCCTGCGGAGCCGAAGCGCTCGCATGTTTTACCCGCCGGGAACCTCTCGCGACCATCGCCGGAGTCCGAATGGCGCGACAGCGGATGTTCTTTACGAGCGCCAAGGCCGAGCGTGAACTCGGCCTGCGCCCGCGGCCTTACAGCGAAGCGTTGCGGGACGCCGTGGGCTGGTTCCGGGCGGCCGGCTATCTGAGCGACGCGCCCCTCGCGCGCCTATCCCTCGAGCGGAATGCCTCAAGGGAAGCGAAATCGCGCCAGATTTTTTAGAGCATGCTCCCAAAAAATGCGACGCGGTTTTTGGAACGGAACATGCTGCGTCAATGACCTTGGAGCGCGGCCCCCGCGCAAAAGCCCGCTGCTTTTGCGCAAATGCGTTCGGATCCTTCGCGGTCGGCTGATCCTGCGCAAAGAGGGGCTAACGACGGTTGGCGAGGCGGAATCCGGATTCCTCCAGCGCTCCGGCCGTATCGGGAGCGAGCAGCGCATCGAGTTCGGCCTCGTATTCATAGCCTGCCGCGCTTCCGGCGAAACGGGAGCTCGTCGCGGGATGACAGTAGATCTCGTTCCATCCGGGCGCCATGGCTCGAATAAGCGCGGCCATCCTTCGTCTGTCGAAGGCGCCCGACCAGCGCCGGCCGTAAACGGCGTCCGGAACCAGCAGACCCGCCCGCATCGCTTTTCTCTTCAGCGCAAGCGCCCAGACCTCGAACAGGAAATCGGCGGGCGCGAAGGGCAGCTTCTCGCATTTCGCCAATATCGCCCGGGGTTCGCAGGGAACCCGGAGAACGCGCATGCCGAAGCGCGACCCCACTGAAAGAATCATGTCCGCGACAATCGGGTGAAGCAGAAAATGCTTATGCGCATCGACATGGGAAAGGGCGAGCCCGCTACGCTCGAATAATTCGAACTGGGCGGTTATTTCCGCCACGAGCTGGCGGCGCGTTTCTCTGCCGAGAGCGATGTCGACGCCAAAACGGACGAGATCGCGCCGCAGGTTTCCCGTGGCGTCGACCAGGGCTGGAATGAGATTTGGTGCAAGCGCCGGCTTTCCTTCGACGGCGACGACATGAAGCCCCACAGCGAGTTCCGGCAATTTACGCGCTCTTGCGATTGCGTCCTGCGCCGCCGCCGCGCCCACCATGAGGCTCGCCGCGGTAAGGAAGCCGCGCCGGTGCGCCGCTTCGACGGCTTCATTGACCTCCATGGCGAGCCCGAAGTCGTCGGCGGTGGTCGCCAGACGCTTGCATGGAGGCCTCCCCTGCGGCGCGCCCGACCTCATCGCGTCACGCCTTCCGCTGCGACGCGGCGCGGTGGGGAGCCGGTTTTCCTTCCGCGTTCACGCGATAGTCGAAACCTCTCCAGGTTACGATCTCGCCAAAGAAGCTTACCGCATAGATCGCGAATGAAAGCGCATCCCTGAAGGGAATGATCCAATAGGGCTGCGGGCGCAGCCGGAATGCGTATCCAACCGCGAAGCATAGCGCAGCGCGGCACGCCAGCGCGAGGACAGCCAACAGATCTCCGAATTCGCAGCCCAAAACGAGGCTGAGCAGAGCGAGCGCGAAAGGGTGGGTTATGAAGGTTCCGGCGTAGCCGATCGGATCGAGGCTCCTGATCGTGCGCGCCACGCGCATCTCCTGCGACAGCAAGCCGCGAAAGCTGTCGATCGAACACATATGTCCTACGGTGAACGCGCCGACGGAGACCTCTTTTCCCGCCGACCGCACGGCGGCGCCTATGGCGTAATCGTCGGCGAGTCGATCCGCGAAAGCCTCGAACCCGCCGAAGCCGCGCAACACGCTCTTGCGAAGGGCGATGGTCGAACCGAAGCAGGGTTGCGCCAGACCGAAACTCACCGCGAAAATCGCGCTCGGCAGAAAATGGCCGTTGATGGCGAGGGCGGCATATTCCGACCACCCTTCCTTGGCTGCGACGCCATGATAAAGGCAGGTCACCGCCCCCACATTGGGCCGATGCAGTTGCGACACCACTCTTGCGAGATAATCGGGCTCGACCTCTATGTCGCTGTCGGCGATCACGAGAATATCATGCCTCGCCGACGGCAACATGTTCGCGAGGTTCGACACTTTCCTGTTTCGCCCGTGTTCGGCGGCGTTCACTATCAGTTCGATCTCGAAGGCCTGAGCCCCGACGATAGGCGCGATCTGGCCGGCGGCGGGATCGGCGACATCGCGCACGCCGCAAACCACCTGGACCTCGCCGCGGTAGTTCTGCATGCAACAGGAACGGACGCGGCGCAGCAGGCCGGGCTCCGCCCCGTGCAGCGGCTTCAGCACCGTGACCGGCGCAGCGATCTCTTCGAAGCTCTCCTCTCTTGGAAAGCGAAGCACCATGATCGCTGCAAGGGAAAGATAAAGGCATCCGAGGATCGCGCAAGCGGCGAAGCCGTCGCCGATCAGAACCACGATCTGCGGATTGGACAGCGCAGTCACAGCGAGCGCCGCAATGCAGCGTCGCCTACTCTTCCCGTTTTCTCTTCCCTCTCGCCTCCAGAGCGGCCCGATGGCGGATATCGTCGCTGCAGCGCCTGCCGCGAAAGAAAAGTCCGGGTGCGGTCGCGCGCGAGCGTATCGCGCCGCAGCGTTTTCGGATTGCGCATGAAGACGAGCATTGAAACAAGGATATTTTCGCCGAAGATATGCAGGCGTTCGGCGATCGTAGGCGCGACCTGGCGAGGGATATGCTCAAAGCCGTAAGCGGAGGCGATTCGCGCAAGCTGCGCGATCCGGCTTCTCGAAGCGAAAACGAGATTGCCGCGGATCGCCTTCACATCGTTCAGATCTTCGCGCTTTTCGAGATGATCCGCGAGTTCGGCGAGCGAAAAATCGATCTGGCCGTTCAAGCGGCGGATGAAGCCCATGGTCGGGCCCTGGTCGCCCGTGGACGGAACATGTTCGTTCCAGATGTGAAGATCGATGAGCCGCTCGCCCGCCCGCACGAGAGTCCCGTCTCCCAGCATAATGGCTTCGTCGCTCGCGATCAGTTGAATGCGAAAAACGCAACGCGATGAATCGGAATATTCGACTACGCCGAGTCTCTCGCGCAGACGCCGATCGAGAACGCCGAGAGCGCGTTGGGCCAGAGAATGGCGCAGGCCGGGCGCCGGAGCTCGATGAAGCATGTCTTCGATGCTGTTCATTAGCGAAAGCGACCCATGTAATCCGAACGATCAGGGAAGCAGCGCAACGCAACGCGGTCAATCGTTGTGTGTACTGATGTCTCCGCTCATCGGGGGAGCGGGGTTGAGATCATATTGATATTCCCGCGTCCACGGGCGACTGACGGAATGGCCCTCCAGCGGCTTGCAGGCGAGTATCTGAGCAATCGACAGCCAGCCTCTTTCAAAAGCGTAGGCCATCCCCGCGAGATACGCGCGCCAGATGCGATAGCGTTCCGGTCCTATCAATCTCGTCGCTTCGTCGCGACGCTCTTCGAGACGTTGCGACCACAGTCGTAGTGTCCTCGCATAATGTGGACGCAGATCTTCGACGTCGATTATTTCGAGCCCGGCCGAAGGGATTTCGGCCATCAAACGCGAGAGAGGCGAGATCGATCCTCCCGGAAAAACATATTTCTCTATGAAGCCGCCGCCGGCCGGCCCGGAAGATCGACCGACGGAGGCTCCCGCCACGACGCCGTGGTTGAGAAAGACTCCGCCCGGTCGCAGCAGTTTCGATACAGTGCGAAAATAGTCGGAAAGATTGCGCTCTCCCACATGCTCATACATGCCGACAGAAGCGATCTTGTCGAACTGCATCCCTTTCAGGTCGCGAAAGTCGTCGAGCCTCACTTCGATCGCGGCGCCCGCGCCGATTGCCTTGAATTGCTCCCGGGCGTAGGCGAACTGACGATCGCTGACCGTCACGCCCAACGCCCTCGCACCGTAGCAGCGCGCGGCCCAGCGCAGCAAGCCTCCCCAGCCGCAGCCGACGTCCAGGAAGCTGTCGCCCGGGCGCAGCATGAGCTTGCAGCAGACATGATCGAGCTTTTGCAACTGAGCGGTGTGAATATCCTCCCTTCCGCTACGGAAATAGGCGCAGCTGTAGATCATTCTGTCGTCGAGCCAGAGCCGATAGAAATCATTCGAGAGATTGTAGTGATAGGCGGCGTCGGCCGCTTCCTTCCGGCGCGATCTCGGAAAAGGAATGAAACGCGCGAGGCCTCGGGCGCGCGCCAGGAAGGAGAGGGTCTCCAGGCTTTCCGCGAGCCCCGCGCCGGCGTCCACCACTTCCGAAATCGGCCCCTCCGCCTCGATCTCGCCAGCGACATAGGCCCTGGCCAGCTCCTCGAAATTTCCCCTTACGAGCGCTTTCAGGATTGTCGGCGAAGAGATTCTGATGGTCGCCCTGGGCGCATCGACAAAATCATAGCTTTGCCCGTCCCAGAACACGATCCGCAAGGACGGCGGGTCGGGCGCGAGCCTGGATCGAAGATAATGCAGAGCTTTTCGCCGAACGAACATGGCTTCGTTTCCTCCTTCCGTTTTGCGATCACGCTCTCGGCAATGGTTCCTTGCGCCAGGTCGCGAGCGAAACCTTCACGACCAGAAACATGGGCGCGGCGAGTATGACTCCGGGAATGCCGAAGAGGGCTCCGCCGGCCAGAAATGCGAAGATGATCGCCACGGGATGAAGTTGCGCCGCAACGCCCAGCACCAGAGGACCGAGCAGCTGGTCGATGGAAAGACGAAGAACGGCGACATAGACGGCGTAGCCGATGATCGGTCCTATGCCCGTGGCGTGACGAATGGCGACGAGTCCTGCGATCAGCGCGGATGCCGCCGGCCCTACGACGGGGACCATTTCGAGCAGTCCGGTCAGGAGCGCGAGGAAAGCAGCGTGGCGGATGCCGAGCATCAGCCCCAGTCCGGCATAAGCCGCCAGCGTCGCATAGATGACGACGATCACGACGCCTATGAAGTAACGCCTCAGAACCGGATCGAGTCGCCGGAGCGTTTCCGCGACCAGCGGCCGCCGTTCGGGCGGCGCCAGCCAGATCAGTCCGGCCATGATGCGCCGTCCGCTCAGGAGCAGATAGAACAGCAGCACGCAGGTCAGAAACATGCCGAACAGGCCGGCGAAGCCGACGCCGCCGAGGGCGAGAACGCGTTCCGGCTGTTCGATCCATGAACGAACGCCGTCCGTCGCCGCTTGCGCAATTTGTTCGGCGTTCATGCTCTGGCCAAACAGGCTGACGTTTCCGTCGCCCACAGTGCTCTTGGCCAGAATTTCGAAAGTGTGACGCATGTCCGTCACGAGGCGGGCGAGCTCCCGCGCGAGAGGCGGCGCTCCGAGCAGGCCCAGCGCCGCAAGGGCGCCGACAATGACGAGAAACACCGCCACAGTCGCCGCGCCATGCGATTTTCCGCGCCCAAGGCGATCGACCAGAGGCGTGCACAGGAAAGCGACCAGACCGGCGATGACGAATGGCAGGAGAATCCATTGCAGTTCATGCAGCACGACTGCGCCGACGATCAAGGCGATCCACAGCGAAACGAAATGCGGCTCTTCTGCCCGCGGGGCGACTGCCTGGCGCTCGGCCCTTCCGCTCATGGACGAATCCGATCTCTCTTGCGGAGATGGTTCTTCCCTCATGCGCCGAGGCTCGCGATCGACATGGGCTGCCTTTCGGAAACGCCCGCCATTGTCGGAGTAACAGGGAAAGCGCCCCTTGGTTCCAACATCGCCGAGGCGTGGGCCCTCGGGATTGAAACGTAATCTCTTCGAACCCGCTTCTTTCAGATTCGCGAAGCCTGACGTTCGTGATCCTGCTGCGGCCGCCGTTCGATCACCGCGTCGATTTCACCGCCCAAAAGAAGCACGACATTCGATATCCAGACCCAGATCATGAAGCCGATCACGGCGCCGAGCGATCCGTAGGTTTCGTTGAAACGGCCGAAATGCTCCGCATAGAAGGTGAACAGCAGGGACACGATGATCCAGCCTATTCCCGCAAAGGCGCCGCCCCAGCTGATCCATCGCCAGCGCGCATGCGTCCGGTCGGGCCCGAAGCGATAAAGGAAGGCCACGGCGATGCAGAAGACTATGAGCATCAAAGGCCATCTCGAGATATTGACCAACTTCATGATCTCGTCCGGCGCGCCCAGATGCGACAGCAACGGCGGCAGCCCGATCATCACCGCGATCGCGGCCGACACGAAAACAATGCCGAGCAAAGTGAAAACCAGCGAAATTGCGTTCAGGCGAAAAAAGCCTCTGCTTTCACGCTCCTCGTAAACGACGTTGAGGGCGTCGAAAATCGCCTTCGTGGCCGCATTGGCGCTCCACAGCGAAACAAGAAAGCCTACGATGGAAGCAAAGCCGAGCGTCGCGCTTCCCTGCGCCGCCACACGCTTCAGCTGCTCGTCGACCACGGAGATTGCGCCGCTGGGCGCTACTTTGGAGAGCGCCTGCAGATGCGCCGCTATCGTGTTTGGATCGGAAAACAGCGAATAGACCGCAACGAGAGCCGCGATTGCCGGAAACAGAGCGAAAAGCGCGAAAAAGGAGACCCCGCCCGCGATCGACAACAGCCTGTGATCGAAAATATTATCGAAGGTTCGCCTGGCGACGCCGGCCCATCCGAGCCTCGGGCCCGGCGCCGCTCCCTCGGCGGCGGGCCTTCCCGGGGAAGAAGCGACAGAACTCCGTTTCGATGCGAGGTTCATGGGGCGAGCCTCTTTGTGTCGGAGATCTGCGCCGATTTGCGAACCGTCAGCCGAGCTCGGACCTCGACCATTTCTTCAATTTTTTCAGCGGCGGAGCGACAGACTCCGTCTGTTCGGTCGACTGGGTCCCATAGGACGCGATCGATTCCGCGGTCGCGGCGCTATCCGCCGCCGCCGGATCCACCACGCATTTTTTGGGAATGAATCGTCGGGAGTCGACTCGCCTCTGACCAGAGTCGGCCATGACTACCCTCCAGCCACACGCGCGGAAACGCGCGCCGCCAAAATCCAAAGCTTTGAACAAGCGGGTTTCCGCTTCGGAGCCATCGCGCTCATCGGCATGACATCCCGCCGTATCCGTCCGCAAGAGTCATTTAGACGAAAAGCGCAGGCGAACAAGCGGCCTGCGCCACGTACGCATTGACCGCGAATTTCAGTTCCGGCGCGGTTACTCAGATTTCATCCGAACGACGATCTCGCCGTTTTCGATCTTTGCGAAGAGCATCCCCGGAGTCGAATGGGCTTGCGCGCAACGGCCGTGGCGGTCGACGAGGATGAAGCCGCCGACTCCTCCAATCCTGTCGACGAGATAGCGCAAGGTCTCGCGAGCGGCGTCAAGGGCCTGCATATTGCGAAACTCTATGTTGAACGCGGCCATTCTGGCGAGGGAGGTTTTGATGAAATGCTCGCCCGCGCCCGTGCACGAGACTGCGCAGCTCGCATTGTCGGCGACGGCGCCGGCCCCGATAATCGGAGAATCGCCTACCCGGCCTCCGAGCTGGCCGGCGAGGCCGCCCGTGGAGGTCGCGGCGGCGAGATCGCCCCATCGATCGCGTGCGACCGCGCCGACCGTGCCCATCGGCGTTCCCGCGTCGTCTGCGCCGCGTCGCTTTATGGCCGCAAGCTCGCGGACGCGCCTTTCAGTCAGGAAATATTCCGGCCTTTCAAAAAGCGCGCCCTGGGCGCGGCCGAAATTCTCCGCCCCGGTTCCGATCAAGAGGACGTGAGGAGTTCTTTCCATGACGGCCCGGGCCAGCAGAACCGGGTTCTTCACGCCGCGAACCCCCGCCACGGCGCCGGCGGCGAGATTGCGCCCGTCCATGATCGACGCATCGAGGCGAACCTCGCCTTCGGCGTCGAGCACGGCGCCGCGGCCGGCGTTGTAGAGCGGATCGTCCTCGAGCAGGGCCACGCAGTGGGAGACGGCGTCGAGGGCCGATCCCCCGCTCGCGAGGAGGCGCGCGCCGGAGTCGACAATGCGCCGCAATGACTCCGCATAGCCGTCGCTCGGGAGGAGAGCGCCGGCCCCGCCATGGATCGTCAGGGAAAAATCGTTCACGCCACAGCCCCCGCGCGTTCCGACGCTGGCGCGGCTATGTGAGATCGACGGTTACGGCGTCGAGAGGCGCGCCGCGCTCCGCGCGCCAATGTCCCACTCCTCTCTCCACTTCCTGCATATAGTCGAGTCCGAGCTGATCTGCGAGATGGCCTAGATCGGAGATCAGATCGGAGATCGCATCGGCCTTATTGCAGCCAAAACAGCGCTCGAAATTCTCGAGAGCCTTTGTCGCGCAGGATAGGTGATCTTGTGAATGCGTCATGCTTACCTCGAACGCTCCGTCATCTGGCGCCGTCTAAATCGCCGGTCTCCCACCGGCGCCCATCCATGCGACAATGCGCGGGATATTTCGGCGCCGAAAAGCTTCGGTCTCCGCTTCTGCAGCGGCGAGCGGCGCACCCTGGCCGCTCCTTCCCCAAAGAGGCGTGGACGCCTGCAACTCCACGCTTTCCTTGCAGAAGCGAACATCCAGGGTGCTCCTGAATTGGAGCACAAGGCCCGCGCCCGGCAAATTGCGTAAAGTACGCAAACAGCGACTAAGGCTCTGATTGAACCTGAGCACGATGGAGTCGAAAGGACTGAATGGTCCAAACATTGCGTCTTTTTGAGACGAACGCGCCGGGGCGGGCATTCCGGGGAAATCGGCGCACAAAGAAAAAATCGCGTCGGATCGATGAATTTTGCACCGGGTTCATCGCGAAGGCCCGTCTACTGTCGCGGCGAACCGAATTAACCGAGCTGCCCCAGTTTCTCCGAGTGCCGGCTTGGCTAATGCGTGCGCGCTACTCATATGACTCAGGGAGAAGGAGGCTGCGGGAAGACCTCCTCTTGGAGTGAAAAACTCAACTTCAATAAGTGGCGGTGTGATGACAGCAGACGTATTTGCGCAATTCGCAAGGTCGTACGAAGAGCGTCGCTCGATCGAGATGCCGCTCTCGGCTTATCTCGACCTTTGCCGTGAGAACCCCAAAGTCTACGCCACCGCGGCCGAGAGAATTCTCGACGCGATCGGCGAGCCGGAGCTCATCGACACTTCGAAGGACCAGAGGCTCGGTCGGATCTTCATGAACCGGACGATCCGTATCTACCCGGCCTTCGCGGAATTCTACGGGATGGAAGAGACGATCGAACGCATCGTCAGTTTCTTTCGTCACGCCGCGCAGGGTCTCGAGGAACGCAAGCAGATTCTCTATCTGCTCGGGCCGGTCGGCGGGGGCAAATCCTCCCTCGCCGAAAGGCTGAAGATTCTCATGGAGCAGAACCCGATCTATGTGCTGAAGGCGGGGCAGGAGATCAGCCCGGTCTTCGAAAGCCCGCTCGGCCTGTTCGATCCGGCGACCGCCGGCGCCATGCTGGAGGAAAAATACGGCGTCCCCCGCCGAAGGCTGACAGGCCTGATGAGCCCCTGGTGCCTGCGCAGGCTCGACGAATTCGGCGGAGACATAACGCGCTTCACGGTGGTCAAGCTCACGCCGTCACGGCTGCGCCAGGTCGCAATCGCCAAGACCGAGCCCGGCGACGAGAACAACCAGGACATTTCCTCGCTCGTCGGTAAGGTGGACATACGCAAGCTGGAGGACTTCGCCCAGGCGGACCCGGACGCCTACAGCTATTCCGGCGGACTCAACCGCGCCAACCAGGGCCTGCTCGAATTCGTGGAGATGTTCAAGGCGCCGATCAAAATGCTGCATCCGCTCCTGACCGCGACTCAGGAGGGCAACTATATCGGGACGGAAAATATCGGCGCCATTCCGTTCTCGGGCATAGTGATGGCGCATTCCAACGAATCTGAATGGCAGAGTTTCCGCTCCAACCGCAACAATGAGGCGTTCATAGACCGCATCTATGTGATCAAGGTTCCTTATTGCCTGCGCGTGTCTGAGGAGGAGAGGATATATGAAAAGCTCCTGAAGACCTCGGAACTCGCCAGCGCCAGCTGCGCGCCGGGAACTCTGGAGATGCTGGCTCAGTTCACGGTGCTTTCGCGGCTGAAGCCGCATGAGAACTCCAATCTGTTCTCCAAAATGCGGGTCTACAACGGCGAAAGCCTGCGCGAGGTCGACCCGCGCGCAAGAAGCATGGTGGAATATCGCGAAACCGCCGGAATGGACGAAGGAATGGACGGCCTCTCCACCCGCTTCGCCTTCAAAGTTCTGGCTGCGACGTTCAACCACGACACGGTGGAAGTCGCCGCCGATCCGGTGCATCTTATGTATGTGCTGGAGCAGAGCGTGCGTCGTGAACAACTGCCGCCCGAGACCGAGAAGCGCTATCTCGAGTTCACCAAGGCGGAGCTCGCGCCCCGCTACGCCGAATTCATTGGAAACGAGATTCAGAAAGCCTATCTCGAATCCTATGTGGATTACGGCCAAAACCTGTTTGACCGCTACATCGACTACGCCGACGCCTGGATCGAAGATCAGGATTTCAAGGACCCGGATACGGGGCAAATGCTGGACCGGGAGCTGCTCAACCAGGAGCTGACCAAGATAGAAAAGCCCGCCGGCATCGCAAACCCCAAGGATTTCCGCAATGAGGTGGTCAAATTCGCACTGCGTTGGCGCGCCGCCAACGGGGGCCGCAATCCCTCCTGGAACAGCTACGAAAAGATAAGAGACGTCATCGAAAAGCGAATGTTCTCGCAGGTCGAGGATTTGCTGCCCGTCATCAGCTTCGGCTCCAAGAAGGACACGGAAACCGAGAAAAAACATGGGGAGTTCGTCAGTCGCATGACGACGCGCGGCTATACCGAGCGGCAGGTTCGCCGTTTGGTGGAATGGTACATGCGCGTCAAACAGTCTGGTTGAACCAATCCACGGCAGCTGTGAGACGTAAACGCATGCGCATCGTCGATCGTCGCCTTAATCCGAGCGGCAAGAACTTCGAAAACCGGCAGCGATTCCTGAGGCGCGTGAAGCGCATGGTCGAGCGCGCAGTGCGCGACGCCAGTCGCGAGCGTTCGATCGAAGAACTCGAGAATCCGGGGGAAATCTCTATTCCCGCAGACGGCGTGCGGCAGCCGATCCTCCATCATGGCCCCGGCTCGCGCCGGGACCTGATCCTGCCGGGCAACAGGGAATATGTCGAAGGCGACCGCATCGCACGGCCTCCCGGCGGGGAGGGCGGAGATGGGGCCGCTTCCGGCGCCGGCGGCGGCAAGGGCCAGCAGGACGCTTTCCGCTTCATGCTGACGCGCGAGGAGTTCCTCGATATTTTCCTCGACGATCTCGAATTGCCCGATCTCGCCAAGCGAAGAATCGCGCTGGTGGACAAGGAAGGGCTGAGACGGGCCGGTTACGCCACCACCGGCACGCCCAATAATCTGGCGCTGAACCGGACCATGCGCATGTCCCTCTCGCGAAGGATCGCGCTGGGCCGGCCGAAAGCGGAGACCATCGCGCGGCTGGAAAGCGAGCTCGCGGAAGCCGCGGCGGAGGAAAGCGCGAGCGTCGAAAGCCTGCAAAGCAAGCTCGACGCCCTGCGCAGGCGGCGCAGCCGCGTCGCCTATCTCGATCCGGTGGATCTGCGCTACCGTCGCTTCGAGCGCTTTCCCAAGCCCGTGGCCCAGGCCGTGATGTTCTGCCTGATGGACGTGTCCGGGTCCATGACCGAGCACACCAAGGACATCGCCAAACGCTTCTTCATGCTGCTGCATATTTTTCTCATGCGCCGCTACAAGCGCATCGAGGTCGTGTTCATAAGACACACCGACGAAGCGGCCGAGGTCGACGAAGAAACCTTCTTTCGTTCGGTCGAGACCGGCGGCACCATGGTTTCCTCCGCGCTCGAGGAAATGCTGCGCGTGGTCAAGGACCGCTACGATCCCGCGGACTGGAACATCTACGCAGCCCAGGCGTCCGACGGCGACAATCTCCTCGGAGACAACGACCTCACGCGCGAATTGTTGCAGAGCGCCATCCTGCCGCTGTGCCAGTATTTCGCCTATATCGAGGTGAGGGAATCCTTTCTCGACGAAGCCAATCCGTTCGAAGGCGGGCAAAGCTCGCTATGGACGGCCTATGCCCCTCTCCAGAAGGAGGGAGGCAAATTCCAGATGAGACGCGTGTCGCGGCGGGAGCGCATCTATCCCGTGTTCAGGGAATTGTTCCACAGGCGGGAAGCAGGCGCCGCTCATGGTGATCAGGCATGACGGCAGGACCGCTGCTTTTCCAAGGCAAGGACTGGAACTTCGAGACGCTCCAGCGAATCTACGACGCGATCGAACCGATCGCCGAGAAGGAGCTCGGGCTCGACGTCTTCCCCAATCAGATCGAGGTCATCACCGTCGAACAGATGCTGGACGCCTATGCTTCGACGGGAATGCCGATCTTCTACAAGCATTGGTCGTTCGGCAAGAGATTCGTCCAGCACCAGACGATCTATCACAAGGGGCTGCAAGACCTCGCCTATGAGATCGTCATCAATTCAAATCCCTGCATAAGCTACATCATGGAAGGCAGCTCGGCGACGATGCAGGCCCTGGTGATGGCGCATGCGGCCTTCGGGCACAACCACTTCTTCAAGAACAACTATCAGTTCCAGCAATGGACCGCGCCGGAAAGCATACTCGACTACCTCGCCTTCGCGCGGAACTACATCTCCACCTGCGAAGAGCGCTACGGCCATGCCGAGGTCGAGCGCCTGCTCGACGCCGCCCATGCGCTGATGGCGCAAGGGGTCGATCGCTCGCCGCACAAGCGGCCGCTCGATCTGCAGCAGGAAGAGAAGCGCGAACGCGACCGCATGCAGGAGCGCGAGCGGGTCTACAACGACCTGTGGAGGACGGTGCCGGGCCGCGCGCAGCCGCTCGCCAAAGCCGGCAAGGACCGGCAGCGCGCGATGCTCGGCCTGCCTCAGGAGAATATTCTCTATTTCCTCGAAAAAGCAGCGCCGCGGCTGAAGCCCTGGCAGCGCGAAGTGCTTCGGATCGTCCGGCTGATTGCCCAATATTTCTATCCGCAGCAGCTCACCAAGGTCATGAACGAGGGCTGCGCGACCTATTGCCACTACAGGATAATGACGCGCCTTCATGAAACCGGCAGAATCACGGACGGAAGCTTTCTCGAGTTCCTTCATTCGCACACCGGCGTCATCCGCCAGCCCATGTATTACGAGCCTTCATATGGCGGCGTGAATCCTTATGCGCTCGGGTTCGACATGATGCAGGATATCGCGCGCATCGTGCGCGATCCGACCCCGGAGGACAAAGTCTGGTTCCCTGATCTCGCCGGAACCGGCGACGAAATGGCCGCGCTCCGCGACGTTTGGGCCAATTATCGCGACGACAGTTTCATCGCGCAGTTTCTCAGCCCGACCCTCATGCGCAAATGGCGGCTGTTCCATGTCGTCGACCAGAAGGACCTTCCCTATCTCGAAGTCGCGGCGATCCACAATGAAAGAGGCTACCGCGAGCTGCGCCGCCGCCTCGCCGCCGAATATGACGCGCCGGCGCAATCGCCGCACATAGAAGTGGTGGATGTGGATCTCGCGGGAAGCAGAAAGCTCGTCCTCCATCACCAGGTCGTCGAGGGACGCTTCCTCGAGGCCGAAGAAGCCGCTCTGGTGATGAAGCATCTCCAGTCCTTGTGGGGGTATGACGTTCTTCTGCAGGAAGTCGACTCGCGCAAGGGAGACAACATTCTGAAAGAGCACTTCGTCGCCGCCGAGACGAGCTGAGATTTTCGTCGCAAGGCGCGTTCGATTGAAAAACGGAAAGTGCATGCCGCAAAAGTTCGCCAGCTTCTGCGGACCGCGTTCCGGCAGTCTTCGGCCCGGATTTTGCTGCTCGCCTCTGGATGTCACAGCCCTCCTTCACCATCCGCATCGTCGAGTCGCTCGAAAAGGTCGATCCCGCGGCCTGGGACGCTTGCGCCAATCCCGCCGAGGGGCTCGCCGCGGACAGTTTCAATCCCTTCGTCGCCCATGCGTTTCTCGTCGCGCTCGAACGCTCCGGCTCGGTTGGAGGACGATCGGGATGGACGCCGGCGCATGTTCTCGTCGAGGACGCCTCCGGCGGGCTGGTCGCGGCGGCGCCGAGCTATCTCAAGAGCCACAGCCTCGGGGAATATGTGTTCGACTCGAGCTGGGCCGACGCCTACCAAAGGGCGGGAGGCCGCTATTATCCCAAGATACAGGTGGCTGCGCCTTTCACGCCGGTGAGCGGACGCCGGCTCCTGTTGCGCGGCGACGCGCCGGCGCAGGCCGGAAGCGCTCTGATCCAGGGGCTGCGCGCCTTGCGCGAGCGGACAGGCGCCTCCTCGCTTCACCTCACCTTCATCGAGCAAGACGAATCTGAGAAGCTGCAGGAGGCGGGCTTCCTGCTGCGCACCGGGGTGCAGTTCCATTTTCTCAACCGCGGCTATCGGAACTTCGACGACTTTTTGGGCGAACTTTCCTCGCGCAAGAGAAAAGCGCTCAAGCGCGAGCGGCGCGAGGCTTTGGGCGCGGACATATCGATAGAGCTGCTCACCGGCGCCGACATAAAGCCCCGCCACTGGGACCGCTTCTTCGCTTTCTATATGGACACCGGATCGCGCAAATGGGGCCGGCCCTATCTCACCCGCGCATTCTTCGACCATATCGGCGCATCGATGGCGGATCGGATACTGCTGGTCATGGCGCGCCGCGGCGACGATCATATCGCCGGAGCCATAAACTTTCTCGGCGACCACGCGATCTACGGGCGCAACTGGGGCGCGCTCGAGGAGCGTCCCTTTCTTCATTTCGAGGTCTGCTATTATCAGGCGATCGAATACGCCATCCGGAACGGATACAGGCGCGTGGAGGCGGGGGCCCAGGGCGAACACAAGCTGGCGCGCGGCTATCGCCCGGCGCTGACCCTCTCCGCGCATGAATTCGCCGATCCGCGTTTTGGCGCCGCGGTGGCCGATTTTCTGGTGCGGGAACGGAGCGCCGTCGACGAGATGATGACCGATTGCGAAGCCGCGCTTCCCTTCCGACACGGATCGGAGGAAGCTTGCGATTGAGATTGGGCTTCACGCCTTCGGGACGATTCGCGTCCAGCAGATTCATATCAATTCCGCTCGATCTCTGCGCCCTGACGCCGGCTCGACGCCCTCATCCTGGGGCGCTTTTTGCGGACGCAAAAAGCCTCGAAGGATGCTCCACCGTTCGAGCGGAAAGCGCGCTAGCGGGCTCAGGGCGAGGGGGGCTGGTCGGTCCCGAACACAAAATCCGGAAATCGTATCATTCGAAGCGCAGCGGCTCCGCAGGCTTGCGATCACGGGCCTGTTCCAGGGCGTCGACGTCGGCGTTGGTCAGGCCGATCTTACGGCTCATTTCCGCCAATGTGCCGCCGAGGCGCAGACGTCCTACCGGGCGCACCGCGGCTTCCAGGATAGCGCATATTTCCTCTTCCGCGCTGCGGCCGTTCCGCGCCGCTCGGACCTTTCGGGGCGCGATAAGTCTCTTCGGAAAGGTTGCAGATGGCGATGGCGGGCATGATGGCGTTTCTGCGTGAATGGCGGCGTTGCTATCTAATGTAAGGCTTATCGCGGCTATGATGAACTCTCGAATAATCGCCGGGTTCTCGAACAGGCCTATAATCGCGACGAGCCATCTCAAGGCGGAGAGACAATTTGAGCGTCAAGCGTTTCCTGCCCTGGGTCGTCGCCAGCGCCCTCTTCATGGAGCAGCTCGACTCCACCATTGTGAACACCGCCGTTCCGGCCATGGCGGCGAGCCTCAATGTGGCGCCGCTGAGTCTGAAAGCCGTCGCCGCGAGCTATATTCTCAGCCTCGCCGTCTGCATTCCGGTGAGCGGATGGATCGCCGACAAATATGGAACGCGGCGGGTTTTTTCAGCAGCGATCGCGGTTTTCACCATTTCTTCTGTGCTCTGCGGACTAGCCCAAAGCATCGCCTGGTTGATCGCCGCCCGCATCTTGCAGGGAATCGGCGCGGCGATGATGATGCCGGTGGGGCGGCTCACCGTGATCCGCACATTCCCCAAAGCCGAGCTGCTGCAGGCGATGAATTTCGTCATTATCCCCGCGCTGATCGGCCCGCTGCTGGGGCCCACCATCGGCGGCCTGATCGTCCACTGGCTGTCCTGGCGCGAAATATTTTTCGTCAACGCGCCCATCGGCGCAATTGCGCTCTGGCTCGCCTTGAGCCACATGCCCGATTATCGCGGCGGCGCGGCGCCGCCGCTCGACTGGCTCGGGCTCGCGCTTTTCGGGGGCGGGACCGCCCTGCTCTCCTGGCTGCTGGAAATCTTCGGCGAGCATGAGATCGCGGCCGCGC
Organism: Methylocystis heyeri; assembly: GCF_004802635.2. Taxonomy (NCBI): domain Bacteria; kingdom Pseudomonadati; phylum Pseudomonadota; class Alphaproteobacteria; order Hyphomicrobiales; family Methylocystaceae; genus Methylocystis; species Methylocystis heyeri. Next base: position 3,667,867 of record NZ_CP046052.1, on the reverse strand, counting down.
CCGCGGTCGCGCTTTTTTGCCTGTCCCTCGCTATGCTGGGAGGTTACTGGCGTCATGCGCTTCATGCGCCCTTTCCGCTGTTGCGGCTCGCGCTGTTCAGATTCCGCACTTTTCGGGTCTCGGTGATCGGCGGTTTCGTCACGCGCCTCGGCGTCGGCGGCCTGCCCTTTCTGACGCCGCTGCTGTTCCAGGTCGGGCTGGGTTATTCGCCCTGGGAATCGGGCCTCCTGATGATGCCGACGGCCGCCGCCGCGATGGCCATGAAGACCATATCGCGGCGGGTGCTGGCCCGCTTCGGCTATAAAAGGGTTCTCATCGTCAATACGGTGATGATCGGCGCCACGATCGCTCTTTACGCCCTCGTCGCCAAGACGACGCCGCTCGTGGCCATCGTCGCGATAGGCCTGGCGCTGGGGTTCTTCAACTCGCTGCAATTCTCCAGCATGAACAGCATGGCCTATGCCGACGTTCCGGAGAAGGATTCGAGCCAGGCCTCCACCATCGCCAGCTCGTTTCAGCAAATCTCGATGAGCTTCGGCCTCGCCCTCGGCTCCCTGATCGCGGGCTGGTATCTCGACGGCCTGCCCCAGTCCAACCACGCCGCCGTGATCGCCGCCCTGCACAAGGCCTTTCTGACCCTCGGCGTCCTGACCGTGCTGTCGTCGCTGTCCTTCTGGACGCTGCGCGCGCGCGACGGCGAGAGCGTCAGCGGCGCGGCGCCGGAACTCGCTTAACCCGAAGTCCACGCCGGAGGATCGCTCGCGGGAAAAGACTCGATCCCCGCCTCATGGACGGTGTCGTTTCCGGCGTCTTTTTTCACGATGCGGTTGCTCACCCTGTCGGTCCCGCTGACCGCGCGGGCGATGCGTTCCGCTGCGATGCGATCGGCCCAGGTTCCGACCGCGCCCTCCAAAATCACCTCGTCGCCGTCCAAGATCACGGCGATGTCGGAGCCGACCTCATGCAGCGCCTTTTGGATTTCCGCCTTGATCTGGGCCGGCCCGTATTTGCTGCTCATGGCTTTTGCGTCTCTTATCGGCGACCGCGCCGGACCGAGTGGCCGGTCGCCGGCCACGGCATATGTACTAGCGCGCAAGGCGCGGCGGGCGAGGGAGGCAAAAGCGCCGGCGCCCATATTTCGCCGTCATTCCCGGCGACAGAAGCGTTTGAAAGTTGAAGGCTGTCAGCAATGTCCCGCTTGCGAATCCTCTGCCTCTTCGGCGGCGTCCTAGGCTCCCTCACGCTCGGCGCGCAAACCGCCCGCGCCCAGTATTACGCGCCGGCGCAGGCCTATCCGCCCTATGATTATTCCGACCCGGAGCCCGATCCTGTCTACAGGCCGCAGCCCCGCTCGGGCAGCCGGCTCGACCAGGACTATGATGCGCAGGATCGCCTGTATGATCGCCCTGCGGTCCGGGAGCGTTCGGCGCGGCTTCGCCCCGGCGCCGGCCCTTCGGACGCGGACCCGAACTATTCCTCCCCGGTGGATTACGACGACGAGGTCGATTTCCGGCAGACGACCGCGACCCTCGTCAACGATCCGACCGGACAGCAGTCGGGCGCGATCACCATAGACACCGCCCGGCGCAAGCTCTACCTCTCGCTCGGCGACGGTCAGGCGATCGAATATGGCATCGGCGTCGGGCGTGAGGGTTTCGCTTGGAAAGGAACCGCCCAGGTCGGTCGCAAGGCCTTTTGGCCGGGCTGGACGCCGCCGAGGGAAATGCTGCTGCGCCGCCCCGATCTCCCGAGCCATATGGAAGGCGGGTTGGACAATCCGCTCGGCGCCCGGGCTCTCTATCTGTTCAAGGGCCCCAAGGACACGCTTTTCCGCATCCACGGCACCAACGAGCCGGAAACCATCGGCCATGCGGTTTCTTCCGGCTGCATTCGCATGCTCAACGCCGATGTGATCGACCTCTATCGACGCGTCAAGAAAGGCGTGCGGGTCGTGGTCTTGTAAAAACGCGTCCCGGGGCATTGCCGGCGGCCAAACAGGATTATCTATCACCGCGCGGGTCTTAAAAAACGCGCGCGGAAAGCATCATGTCGGACGCACCAAAGAAAAAGCCCTGCCGCGTGCTTTTGATCGAGGACGACCAGGACGTGCGGCCCGGCGTCATATTGCTCGATCTCGATTTGCCGGGATTCGACCCGATCGAATTTTTGCGCGCCCTGCGCGGCGACGGGCGCCTCGAGAACCTGCCCGTCATCGTGATGACCGACTCCACCGCTCCGGCCGTGCACGAAAAAGCCAGCAAGGCGGGAGCGGATCAGGTGTTCGTCAAGCCGACCGACACGACGGAGCTTCTCCGCATTGCGCTGGACCTGACCGCTTCGCATTGCCCCATGCCGGAGATCCCGGTCGGAACGATACGATAGACGCTGGATAGGGCGCGAGGGCGCATTCCCAACTCTTCCGTTTGAGGCGCGCGAAAATGCCGAGGGAAGTGGAGCTGAAAATTCGTCTCGACCCCGAGATGGCCGAACTCTTTGGCGCGCTGGAGACGCTCCGCGAGATCGAGCCTCAGGACAAGCGCTTTCACACCGCCTATTTCGACCTCGCCGGGGAGAAGCTGCATCGTAAAGGATATGAGCTGCGGGTCAGAGACGACGGCGACCATCGGATCCAGACCCTCAAATCCGGCGACGGCGTCGAGCGCGGCGAATGGGAAGCCGAGATCGCCCAGGACGCGCCCGAGTCGGAAGAACTAGAAAAGACGCCGGCGGCGGCGCTGATCCAGAATGTCGACAAGCTGCGCCCGGTTTTCTCGCTGTCGGTGAACCGCCGCATCTGGACCCTGGCCCGGGACGGCGCCGACATAGAGCTGGCCTCACAAATTCGGACAGTAGCTTGAGTGGATTATCTGCCTGACAACGGCGAGGATTCTCGCTGCGAATCAGGAGCATTCGATGACGAAACGGAGCCGCCGGACGCATTCACCGGCCTTCAAGGCGAAAGTGGCTTTGGCCGCGATCAAGGGCGAGAAGACGCTGTCCGAGTTGGCGCAGCAGTTCGACGTCCACCCGAACCAGATCACCACGTGGCGGAGCCAGTTGCTGGAAGGCGAGGCCGGTTTCGAGCTGGAACCACTGACCCGGAAAGCGGATATCCATCGTCTCCGGGTTGGTCCAGATATGGCTCACCGCGCCGAAGGGGGCGTAGATCACATCCTACACCCAGCGTAAGCGCAAAGCCGAGGCCGTTTAGGCGACGTAATTCCAGGGCATGAGAGCCTCGATGTCGCGGTTTGGCCAGCCGTTGGCGATGCGCTCGAGGGTTTGCTTGAGCCAGGCGAATGGATCGGCGCCGTTCATTTTCGCGGTGGTCAGCAGGGTCGCCAAAGTTGCCCACGTCCGGCCACCACCGTCGGAACCGGCGAAGAGCGCATTCTTTCTTGTAATGGTCTGGGGCCGGATCGCCCGCTCGACTACATTGGAGTCGATCTCGACGTGGCCGTCGGCGAGGAACAGTTCCAAGCTGGCTCGGCGCCCCAAAGCGTAGCGGATGTGTTCGGCGAGCTTGGATTTGCCCGAGATGAGCGCCAGCTCCCGTTCCCAGCGCGCAAACAATTCGGCGACGATCGGAGCCGAGGATTGGCGGCGCGCCGCCAACCTATCGTCCGGCATCAGATCGCGAACCTGGTCTTCCACCGACCAGAGATCCTTCATCCGCTCGACCGTAGCGGTGGCCAAGCTGGAGCTGCCGGCGACATGCAGTTCGTAAAATCTTCGGCGCAGATGCGCCCAGCAGCAGGCCAGGAGCAAAGCCTTCTCGCCGCGATCTGCCCCGGCCAGCCGCTGATAGGCGGCGTAGCCATCGACTTGCAGAATGCCGTAATACCCCTTCAGATGCCGCAAGGCGCAATCGCCGGAACGGCTGTCCTCGAAGCGGTAGGCGACCATCGGCGGATCGCCGCCGCCAAAGGGCCGATCGTCTCTCGCGTAGGCCCATAAATAGGCTTTCTTCGCCTTGCCGGCGCCGGGCTCCAGCGTCGGCAACGTCGTCTCGTCGGCAAAGACGCGCGGGCTCTGCTTGATCCGCCACAGCACATGGTCCGAAAGCGGCTCCAGTTCGAAGCCAAGCCGCCCCATCCATTGCGCCATCAGCGAACGATCAAGCTCGACCCCGTCGCGGGCGTAAATGCCTTCCTGCCTATAAAGCGGCAGGCCGTCGGCGTATTTGGAGACGGCGATCATCGCCAACAGGGCCTCGGTGGGAATGCCGCCCTCGATAATGCGCGCGGGAGCAGGCGCCTGGATGACGCCATCGACGTCGACGTCTTTGAAGGCGTATTTCGGGCGGCGGGTGACGATCACCCGGAAGCGCGGCGGCTCGACGTCCAAGCGTTCACAAACGTCCTCGCCGATCTTGATCTTCTCCTTGCCCAGATGTTCGGCGGGTACCTCGGGCTCGATCACCACCTCGACCCGTTCAAGATGAGAGGCGAACGCCTTACGCGGACGCGGCGCCCGCTTTTGTTTGGCCGAGCCGCCCGCTTTGTCCAGCCCCGCCTTGATTTCGGCGATGCCGGTCTGGATCTCCTCAAACACGAAGGCCTGCTGTTCGGCCGCGGCAGCCCCCAGCTTTTCCGAGCGCTTGCCGAAGCGGTTTCGCTCCAGCGCCTTGAGGATCGAAGTCAGCCGGGCGATGCGTTCGTCAGCTGCCGCATTGAGGACTTTGAGGTCGCGGATTTCGCTTTCGAGCGCCTCTGTGCGCGCCGCCTTTTCGGCCATGACGCGGACCAGCGCTTTCAGCGCGTCAACATCGTCAGGAAGCGGAAAATCGAGCATTTTCATTAGGATGATTAAAGCACAGATCCAGTGGAAACGCTCGTGTTTTCAACGTAATCATGCCGATTTTCCGACCGTTCAGCCGGCGCTGACCGGGCGTTTGAGGTCGACCGGACGCACCCGTTTCCAATCCAATCCGTCAACCAGCGCCATCAACTGGGCATGATTGAGTTGAACCTGGTTTGGCCCGATCCGCGGCCAGCAAAATTGCGATTCCTCCAATCGCTTCGAGAACAGGCACACGCCGGTCCCATCAAACCAAACGATCTTGATTCTATCGGCTCTCTTGGCCCGGAACACATAAAGCGCGCCGTTGAACGGGTCGGCGCCGACATCGCGCACCAGCGACAGCAAACCGTCCGGGCCTTTGCGAAAATCGACCGGTTGGCTGGCCAGATAGATTTTCACGCCCGACGCGATCATGCCGAGCGCACCGCGCGGATCACGCGACGCAGATCGGCTTCGCCAATGTCGGCGCTGACGCGGATCACTGTGGCGCCGACGGAGATTTCCACCGTTGGCGCAGACCTGCCCTCGACATCCGGCGGATTCGCGCAAGCGGTAGGCGAGGCCGTCACCGCACCTTCGCGCATCGCTTGCCGGCGCCAGCCAAAAAGCTGAGACGGCGAAATGCCCATCTCCCGCGCGGCCGCGGAAATATTCACGTCGGGATCCAGTGTCGCCGCAACAGCTCGTGCCTTGAACTCGTCAGACCACCGGCGACGGCGAGAAACCGGAGCGCCATCAAGACGATCAACCACGGCTTCGATCAGTTGGAAACTTCTATCACCAGGCATAGGCGCAGACATAGATGCTCACAGCAGTACAAATTGTGCTGCTATTGATAGCTGGGCCACCTATGCGCCGCCATCACGGGGCTGCCTTGGCGCTTACCACCCAGCCCTGGTTCTGCGCCGTCATCCGCGCCGGACGGCCGAGATGGTCGGTGTGGACGTAATAGAGCTTGGGCGAGCCGGTGTTGACCCCATCCACCACCGCGACCGGAAGATCGTCCAGCCAGATATATTCGCGCCAGGTGACGCCCGACAGATCCGTCTCGGCGATGATGTGGTTGTGGGTGTCATGGACATAGAGCGTCGTGATCGACGGAGTTGGCAAGGGCTTCGCTACCACCCGCCAAGCCAGGCGGTCGAGCGCGTCATAGCCGTAGCGCCCGCCGTTGTTGAACAGCAGGAGCGGCGCGGAGGATTTGGAGAGCCGCCCCTCGACATCGTAGCTGTAGCTCAGGGAATTATTCGAGCCCGCCGCGCCGCTGTCGCTGGCGGATGTCTTTGCGGTCTCCTGCCAACGGGGAAACCCTCCAGCTAACCAGCGCCCGCAGCACTTGTTGGCTGCCAATTTTCAGAAAACCAGTATCGGGTACGGTGCGTGTCACTTATCTGGATCTAGCTGTGGGTGCTGATCAACAATTGGAAAAATCAGGTCCCGCGCAATATAGCCCATTATATCTTCGATTGCGCGCTTGTAGCGCGCCCGTTCTTGATCGTCACTGATATTTTCGACCTCATCCAATATAGCCCCGATCGTTTTGTCTATGGACGTCGCTAACGCTATAAGTTTTTGGGCGGCTACAGCATCCATATTGAGACTCCGTAATCAAACATTCAGCTCGTGGCTATGTCCCCGGAAGCGGAATAAGCAGTCCTAAGCCATTGCCCTCAGCTATCCAGATAAGATCGCCAGATTTAGCATACATAGAGGCATGGATATCTGCTCCCGCTCTTTGCAGAGCGAGAACGAGAGCTTGTAGAGAATCCACCCCAAAAGCATGGCCGTGCTCAGCTCCAGACGGCCACTCGATGCAGTAATCACATCTGAAATCATCGCCATCCATGAGGGGCGCTTCAACTGAGAGCACAACCCTCGCAAGTGGATCTGTTTTCAGATGAAACTCACGTTCTGCAATGGCCGTCATTGGTTCATCATCCCACTATGTAGCTAAAGGGGGCAGAGGATTCCCTGCACGGCAAGCACCGTAACGGTTGGCGGAGCTATCCCAGCATCTAGAACGTGCTGCTTTCTGTGGCGCTGTGTTATTTGGAAGAGAGCCACACACTGCCTCGTCCCGTAGAACCTGCGCCTCACATGGATCCTCTGGCTTATCCGCCGGTGGGTAATGTTTATAAGCGTCGATTACATTCGACACCATCTCTGATGCAGCTGCGGCGCCGGCTGCACAAAGGGCTGGGAACTCTGCGCAAATCCCCGCAACAACCAGTACCGGATTTCTGCCATCCGGATCGACGTACCCCAACGGATTCCCACCAACATACCCATACAAATTCCGCCCACCGCCGTAGCCAATCGGATCGGGCTGTAGATACCTCCCCAAACTCGCATCGTAATGCCGATGCCAGTTGTAGGCGAGGCCGGTTTCGAGCTGGAACCACTGGCCGGGGAAGCGGATGTCCATCGTCTCCGGGTTGGTCCAGATATGGCTCACCGCGCCGAAGGGGGCGTAGATCACATCCCAAACCCAGCCCTGGTTCTGCGCCGTCATCCGCGCCGGACGGCCGAGATGGTCGGTGTGGACGTAATAGAGCTTGGGCGCCGCTCTGGATCGCGTCGCCTTCGGCTCGCGAACCGATCAACTGGAAGACCTATCGCACCTTATAAATTTATGCAGAACGAGCTGTGTTCTCTCGTCCGGATTATAGACTTTTGTAGCTACTTCATAACATCCTGGACACAACTCGAAATAGATCACCGGAAAATCATCGTTCCCGCCATCCTGCGCAGAGTCAAAAATGCTTAATGACCCACTACGTACGTCTAAGCGAACTCTCTATTTGCAATCATCAAAAAACTCACGATTTAGGCATAGCAACCAATGATATATGTCTTCATCGGTGTCCGAATAAACGGCTATTGTTATAACTTTTTTACCTTCATTGTCGGTAAATACTGCTGTTTCCAAAGGCATGCCACCCAAAATTAAAGCTTGAAATCCTCTTAAGCTTATGATGCCGGCGTAGCCTGCAACATTGCAGGCTAACTGATAGTCGTCTTCCACATTGTCTTGCGTCAAACGAGCGCGATTCGCTCCGCGCCACCCGTTCCTATGGTCCGATTCAATACAGATTAGAGGCCCGCCAAATGAGCCTATCCATTTTGAGATAGAGCAGCGGCTTATTTCGGCAGCCATCTAATGATTCCTCCTTGTTCGTTGCTGCAAAGCGGATGTCCATCGTTTCGGGATTGGTCCAGGGTATAGGCCATCGCGCATCCGCGCCCGATGGCAGAGACCAGCTTCGACACAAAATCCGCAGCCTTCTCTTGGCTTGGGCGGCGCGAGCGATAACTTACCTGTCAGCGCGCCGTCCGCTCACGGCCGGCGCCGGCGAGCGCCGGAGGCTCCGCCATGGATACTGCGCGATACCACAAGGCCCGCCTCGGCGGACATGAGCTGCATCCCGAAACCCTGATGGTCAATTACGGTTACGACCCCGCTCTTTCGGAAGGGTCGGTCAAGCCGCCGGTTTTCCTCACTTCGACCTTCGTGTTTCAGAGCGCCGAGCAGGGCCGCGATTTTTTCGATCAGGTCTCCGGCCGCGTCCCGGCGGAGGAAGGCCAGAGCGGCCTCATCTATTCCAGGTTCAACCACCCCAATCTCGAAATACTCGAAGACCGGCTGGCGATCTGCGAGCACGCCGGCGGCGGGTTGGTGTTTGCATCGGGAATGGCCGCGATCGCCACCACCATCCTCTCTTATGCGCGGCCGGGCGAGGCCATTCTGCACAGCAGGCCGCTCTATGGCGGAACCGAGGTGCTGATCGACCGCATCATGGCGCAGTTCGGGATCAAGGGCGTCGGCTTCAAGGACGGGACCAGCGAAGCCGAAATGAGGGCCGCCGGCGAGGAGGCGCAAAAGCACGGGCGCATCAGCCTGATCTTCATCGAGACGCCGTCCAACCCTCTCAACACGCTGACCGACATTGCGCTGGCGCGGCGTATTGCGGAAGAACTCGGCGCCCGCCAGGACGGCAGGCCGCTGCTATGCTGCGACAACACCCTGCTCGGCCCTGCCTTTCAGGCGCCCCTGCTCCATGGGGCGGATCTGTCGCTCTATTCGCTGACCAAATATGTCGGCGGGCACAGCGATCTCATCGGCGGCGCGGTATTGGGTTCGGCCGCAAGCCTGAAACCGATCCGCGCCATGCGCGGCGCGATCGGAACCCAGCTCGATCCGCACTCCTGCTGGATGCTGACGCGGTCGCTGGAGACCCTATCCTTGCGCATGGAGCGCGCCGCGGCCAATGCGGCCGAGATCGCGCGCTATCTCGCAAAGCGGCCCGAAATCGCCCGGGTGCATTACCCGCCGCTACTGCCGGAGGGCCATCCCGCCCGCGCCCTGATGGAAAAACAATCCAGCTCGGCGGGCTCGACTTTTTCCTTCGAGATCGAGGGCGGCGAGCCGGCGGCCTTCGCTTTTCTCGACCGCCTTCAGATTTTCAAGCTGGCGGTGAGCCTCGGCGGAACCGAGTCGCTGATCTGCCATCCCTGGACCACGGTCCATTCCGGGCTTGCCGAAGAAACGCGGCGCGAGATCGGGATTACGCCGGGCCTCATCCGCATGTCGATCGGCATAGAAAACGCCGCAGATCTCATCATCGATATCGAACAGGCGCTCAGCTGAATTTCAGCCCAGAAGAATATCCACCGCCGCTCTCAGATCATCGGCGATGAGGTCCGGCGGGCGGGCGAGACGGTCTTCATGTCCCGCCCGGTATTTGCCGCTTCGCACCAGAACGCCCATCAGCCCGGCCGACATCGCGCCCCCGACATCGGCTTCGGCGTCGTCGCCGATCATCGCCGCATTTTCGGGCGCGCAGCCGAGGCCCTGGACGGCGGTCCTGAAAAAATTCGGCGAAGGCTTGCCGAGGACGATGGCTTCGCGCCCCGAGGCATATTCGAGGCCGACGACAAAGGGGCCTGCATCCAGGCTCAGCTCTCCGTCGTGATCCAGAAAATTGCGATTTTTGGCGAGGGCGTAGAAAGGCGCGCCGTCGTGGATTTTTCGAAACGCCTGGTTGAGCGATGGATAGGTGAAGAATTCCCCCGCGTCTCCGACGACGACCGCCTCCACGCCATCGGCGGGCAGGCCGATAAAATCTTCCTTCAAATCGGGATGGACGATGAGAAACGGGCTCAACCCCTCCCGCGCGAAAAGGTCGTGCGCGATGGTCGCGGGGGTGTAGACGTCCTCCTCAGAGACGCCTATTCCGAGCGCCGTCAAGCCTTCGACGATGCGCCGCCGCGGCCGCCTTGTGGTGTTGGTGATGAATTTCATCGGCAATCCCGCCGCCCTGATGCGCCCGATCGCCTCCAGCGAACCGGGCAGAAGCCGACCCGCGACAAGGACGACGCCGTCGAGATCGAGCAGCAGCCCGTGAAGCGGACGCAAATTCGGTTGGTCTGACGAGAGGCCTGAACGCATATGATGCCCTATCGGGAGACCCCGGCGAGAAATTCGCTCCAGCGCCTGGAGGAGCCTGCGCCGTAGATTTTCACAAATGAATCCTTGAAGGATTCGTTGTTCTCGACGCGGTTCAGAAGACGCGCGAACCCTTGCGGATCGATGCGACGCAGCCAGGCGACGAACATCTGCGCCTCCCGATAGGCGAGACGCTGGCGCCCCGCAAAGCGGTCGCCCCCAAATATCTCGGGCGGCGGCTCGGCCGCAAATCCAATCGCGCCGAAATCCCGCCACAGCCCCGTGTCTTCGATTGTTATGGCCCAGCCCCTGGCCATCGCCCTGACGGCCATGGCTTCATCGACGCCCTCGGCGCCGCCGCCTCCAGAGACCATCACGGCGAGCCCCTCGGTGAACCAGCTCGGCGGCCGTGCGGCGAACCAGGACCTGCGCCAGCCAAAAATATGAGAATGCGAAAGCTCATGGGCGAGCACCCCGGCGAGACGCTCGCTTTCGTCGCCGCAGAGCGTCGGCGAGAGCAGCACATAGCCGGAGCGCGCCACCGCGGCGACCGAAGCGTCGCCGAGGCCGCCAGCCCGGGCGTAGTCCTCATAGGAAACATAGACGGCGACGGTCGGAGGGTTGGCGAAGGGACGCCCCTGCTCCTGCTCGATCCGGGCGAGAGCCGCCGGGAGCATTTCAGCGACGCGCGCGGCGCAGTCCCTTGCGCCCGGCTGAAAACGGACCCGCGACTCCTCCGCGAGCCGGGGCAGTCGCACGGGATCGTTGCAGCGGGCGATCAAATAGCGTCGCAGTTGATCGAACGGCGCGCGAAGCGCGAAACCCGCGACCAGCAGGGCCGCAGCCAGCATCGCGGTTCTGAGGCGAACACCCATGTTTTCCTTCGGCCGCAAATCACCAGGGCGCATTATCGTCACCCGGCGATCCTCTTTCAAAGGATAAGCGCGCCGTCCCTCATGTGTCCTTAGAGACACATCAGCCATAAAATCTGCGAGCGTCGATGCTATCGTCGTTGTTTCGTCAATTTTCGGTAGGTAAGCTTCGGGTAAGATTTCATAGCCGCCCGAGACGAAATACCGACATGCCCGCAGTGCGCCATTGGCTTCTGCTGATCGTTCTGGCCGTCGCGCTCACCGCGACGGCGCAGGGGCGCGCCTATCATATCGGCATGGCGGCGGGGCATTCCAATGCAGTCTCCGCGCATTGTCTCAATCAGAAAAACAGCGCGCCGCCGGCCGGACGGCATGGCGATTGTTGCACGCTGTGCCAGCTGTGCGGACTGACCGGCGTCCCCGCGGCGCCGGCGCAGCTGCTGAATAGGGCGGCGCCCGTCACCATCCGCCTCGCCGAGTTCAGCCCGACCGCCGCGCGATCCGGCCGGCTCGCCAAATCGCATCGCGCCAGAGCATCTCCGATTTACGGCTGACCCGAAGCGTTCCTCGAGCGCCGTCGCCGCCCGAAATTTCCATGCGCGGACCTCACCAGAGGCTGCTGTCCGCCCGCGAGCTTGCGGGCCGAAGGATATGTCATGTCGTTCTCATTCTTTGCCCGCGCTCTCTACGCCGGCGCGAGCGCTGCCGCTCTGACCCTCGCTCTCGCTGCGCCCGCGGCGCTGGCCCAGGAAAAATTGCCGTCCATCGAAGTCGGCGCTGCGGCGCGAAAGCCCAAGCCGACGGCGGCCCCCGCTCCGGCGCCCCGCGCCCCGGCGGCGACAGAGCCGGCGGCCCCGGCGCTTCCTTCCCCCGATGTCGTCGGCAACCCGCAGCCGGGCGTCCAGCCCGCGGTCACGGCCTCGAGCGAACGCATATATTCCGAGCAGCAGGTCACGGAGCGCATCTACGCCCAGCCGGGCGAGGCGCTTGAAATCGTGCCCGGCCTCGTCGTGGCCCAGCACAGCGGCATGGGCAAGGCGAACCAGTATTTCCTGCGCGGCTTCGCGCTCGATCACGGCTATGATATCGGCATCACGCTCGACGGCATGAACGTCAACCAGCCGTCTCATGTGCACAGCAACGGCTATGCCGACACCAATTTCCTGATCCCGGAACTGCTCAGCGGCATGGATGTCCGCAAGGGGCCCTATTTTGCCGATGAAGGCGTGTTCTCCTCGGTGGGCGCCGTCCACATGCAATATGTGGATTCCTTGCGAAACGGCCTCATTCTCGCCTCCGGAGGCAGTTTCGCCTGGGGTCGCACGCTGATGGCGAAATCCTGGGGCGTCGGCGAAGGCGAGCTGCTGATGGCGCTCGAAGGCAATATCTACAACGGCCCATGGGAGCGCCCCGACGAAGCGCGCAAGATCAACGGCGTCGCGCGCTGGAGCGTCGGCACGGAGGACAATGGCTACGCAGTCACCGGCATGGCCTATTCCAACCATTACTTCGCCACCGACCAGATCCCCTATCATCTCGTCTGGATGGGGTTGATGTCGCGCTGGGGAACCCAGGACCCGACCGACGGCGGCAACGCCTCCCGCTACAGTCTTTCGGCGCGCTGGAGCGAAACCACCAAGGAGCAGTGGTCGCGCGCCGAAGCCTATTTCATCCACAACGACACCAATCTCTATGACAATTTCACCTATCAGCTCGGAGCGCCGGTCACGGGCGGCGGGCTAGGCGACCAGACTCACCAATATGATCATCGCAATCAGATCGGCCTGAAAGCTCAGCACGGCTGGAACTACCAGCTCGCCTCCTATCCGACCGAGACCCGCGTCGGAACCGAAAATATTTTCGACTTCATCCACAATGGCAACGGCGAATCCTACGAGCGCATCCAGTATGACGAGATCGCCAACAACTACATCAAGGAATATATCCAGGCGCTGTGGACCGACACCACGCTGAAATGGACGCCCTGGGCGCGCTCGACTGCAGGCTTCAGGCTCGACTATGTTCACGGCTCGGTCAACAACGCGATGAATCCGATCGCGGCGCTGGGCTGGCTCCAGGGAACGCCGTTTTATATCGGCGGCTACAACAACGGCGAATTGGGTCGTTTCTTCACCAGCCCCAAATTCGGGACGGTGTTCGGGCCGTTCTACAATACCGAATTCTTCCTGAACTTCGGCGAAGGGCTGCGCGCCGAAGACATGCGCGCGGCGACCAATCATTTTGCGACCGACGGGACCCAATACGCCTATATCCCCAATGTGCAGCTTTTGACCAAGACGCGCGGCGCGGAAGCGGGTTTCCGCACCAGGCCGATCGAGGGACTCGAGTCAAGCCTGTCGCTGTTCTGGCAGAACATGGACGCGGAACAGGAGTTCAACGCCGACGCCGCCACCAGCGTCTATGGACGTCCCGGCCGACGCTACGGCTTCGAATGGACGACGAGATACGACCCGACCTCCTGGGCGCATTTCGACAGCCAGGTGACCGGCACTCATGCGCGCTTCAAGGGCTTCGACACCGTGCAGGCGGTCGCCTGGGCTAATTACATCGCCGGGGGGCTGGGCAGCGACGGCGGCCTATGGCCCATGGGCATTTGGGGAATGTCGCCAGGCAATTATCTGTCGCTGGCGCCGGTCTGGGTCGCCTCGGCCGAACTCGAGATCGGCGAGAAAACCGGCTGGTTCGGCGCATTGCAATACCGCTATTTCGGCGCGCGTCCTCTGACCGAAAACGGCCAGATACAATCTCCGGCCACCGGAACGCTCAATGCGCGCATTGGGTATCGTTTCGACAATGGCTGGAAGATCCAGCTCGATGGATTCAACATCGCCAATTCGCGCTCGGACAACATCGACTACGCCGCCAATGTCTTCGGCAAGCAGGATTTCCTCTTGTTCCCGGGATATGTCGGCGGCAGCGCCTTCGGCATCGCCGACCGCACCTTCAAACCGGTGGATCCACCCGCCGTGCGCCTCACGCTGAGCGGGCCCATCGCCTGGGGCGAGGCGACGCCCATCGCCGCCAAATATTAGAGCGTCTTCGGGCGAAGCGGGCGCCGGTTCGCGTGAAGGGAACGGGCTCAAGCAGGGAATTTGGGGTCTCGGCGTTTCGACAAAGACTCCCAACCGCTCAGGCCGAGCGGCCTGAGCGCAGATAGCGGGATCGATGGAGAGCCGCAACGCACTTGGCTCCCGGAGCGCATTTGCGCAAAAAGCAGGCATGTTTTTGCGATAAAAATGCGCTCCCAGGCGCGAATGCATTCTGAGCCGCCCTCGCCGTGGTTCACCCGATCGCAACGGGCCCGAAGCGCTCGCCTCGCACTCTGGAAAATCCTCATAAAATTCCTATTAGGCAAAACCGAAAGCCAGAGTTGGTTGCGCCCTGTCGCACATTTGGTAAAAAGGCTCGCTAAGCGTTAGCCATCAAACGGTTGCAGCCAGGTAGCCTGACGGGCGGCGAAGGCGTTGACGGAGTGTTGATGAACTTGCGGGCTTTGTCTCAGTCGATGGCGGCAACAAGCCGGCGATGGTATCTGGCGCAAACCCTTCCGCATAAGGAGGGGACGGCTCAAATGCAGCTGGAAGCCCAGGGCTTTCACAGCTTTTTGCCGCGACGCCCGCGCACTGTGCGGCACGCGCGACAGTTGCGGACCGTCAACGCTCCGCTATTTCCGCGTTATCTCTTCGTTTCACTCGATCTCGGCCGGGATCGCTGGCGCAGCGTCAACGGTACGATCGGCGTCGCCGGTCTCTTCATGGTCGACGATCGGCCGGCGCCTGTTCCGGTCGGCGTGGTGGAGGATCTCATCCAGTCGGCCGATCCCGTCGGCCGGATGAGGATCGCAGAAGATATGCAGCCTGGCCAGAAGGTGCGCTTGACGGCGGGGCCATTGGCGCATGCTCTCGGCATTTTGGAACGCCTCGACGAACGCGGTCGCGTCGAAGTTTTACTCGAGATAATGGGCGGGCATATCCGCACTTCTGCGGCGCTTGAATGGGTGGAGCGGCTGGGTTAGAAGGGCATACTGGAAAAGCCGCTAAGCTATTGGCGGACATTCCTTGTCCGGCGTAAAGAGACACGATCGATTCCATTGTGCGCGAGTCCGTGCGGGATGGAAGTGAGCCAGCGCTCGTGGCTCAACGACGGATGCGTGTAGACGCACCCGAATGGCGGTAGCGTGGGGAATACGCATGACGCCTAGATGGTCGCTTCGTCATAGGGCGATCCATCGGGGGTGAATCGAGAGCATCAGATTCGAGGTCGATATTTTGAGAATGCATCTTGAGCGGAGTGGCCCTCATTTCGACCAGCCTCGAGGTGCAGACGATCCGAAAGGCGCCGGTTTATTGACGCCGGTTCCTCAAGCCCTCGCCGACGCCTTTCAGCCTGAAATCGCCGGGAGACATCGGGCGAGAAATACGCACGCAGGCGATGAATGTGCGCAACCCAGATATTTCTACGGGCCCCGAATGACGACTACGGTTAAATAAAAACAGGCGCGGCGTGGACGCCGCAGCGAGCCTCCAACACTGGGAACCAGTAGCAATTCACACTGCGCTTGGCTCTCTCTCCGAAACGGCAGGGGCGGGGTAAGATAGGTGACTAATGTATATTTCTTTCAAAAGGTCGTGCCGCACTACCGCTTGGCCCTATTTCGCGCTTTGTATCACGCCTATGGTTGGAAAGTTCTAACGGCGGAGCACACCCCCGACCCAAGGGGATTGCTTCTGTCTTCCCATGAGCCTTTCATGGAGTACATACCGATCGTATTCCTTCAAAACAATTTGAATTACCCGACATGCGGTTTGTCCGCGCTCGATCGGCTACCGGGGCCGATCGCACTGATGTCGGAGTTTTCCTTGCGGTTCCCGTTAACCTATCTCTTTGCGGCGGCGCGCCACACAGGAAAAATAAAAAGGTTGGGCTTCCATACTCATGGTCAAAATCTGACCCATCCGGTCGGCGCGCCGATGGCGTTTTTGTCGGACGCCCTTCGGGTCCAACTTTTCAAATTGGCGGACGTCGTCGCCACTTATACCTCGGCCGGCGAACGATGGATCAATAGTGTCGCTCCTGGCGTCAGAACCGTTACGATCGAAAACACCATCGATGTGGGCAATGTGCGCGCTGCAGCGGCGACCGCCACGGCTCACCGTCTCGGCTTCCCGCAACTGTTGTTCTGTTCACGGTTGCTGCCCGAGAAAAGAGCGCCCTTGCTCCTGGAACTCTTCGATCGACTGGCGCCGACATATCCCGATCTACGACTTGTGGTCATTGGCTCAGGCGAGGATCTGCCCGTAATGCTGAGAGAGCGTCGGAAACGTGGCGACGACGAAAGAATTGTCTATCTCGAGGCGATTTACGAAGAGAAGAAGTTGGCGCCTTGGTTTCTGGGGTCGGATTTATTCATAATTCCCGGCCATGGCGGTCTGTCGATCAATCATGCTCTCGCCTATGGATTGCCGGTAATCGCCTTTTCCGACGAGCGCGGCTCTTTTCACGCGCCCGAGATCGAATATGTGCAATCGGGAGCCACGGGCCGACTGGTCGAACCAACGAAGGGGATCGATGGAATGGCCTCGGAGATATGCGCGCTTCTAGCCGAGCCGGATCAACTCGACAGCATTCGCACCTCGATTCCCCGGTACGTTGACGACCGACTGCGGATCGAGACGATGGTTCACAATTTTGGCCGGGTCGACGCCATATTGCGATCATGAAATCTTCCAGGCGGCGGTTCGCGTCCAGCGCACCGATTCTTCGGCGCCTGACGCCGCACGGACGCGCGATCCTCTCGAGCGGATCGCTGACAGAGTAAGAACGACCGGGGTCAATCGCCTGTTGATGATGCGATCTTCGCGCGCGAAGTATCGCCGCGCCCAGTCCAAAAGCTGCGCCAGACGGTTCGCTCACACTCCGGCCTTTCTACCCACGCATCCCATCAAAGGTTTCAAGGAGCCCCTATTTTCACATTTTCATGGCTGAGAGAAACGTCGGGGGCGGGAGTGTGGACAGCGTAATTCCGACAAAGATCACTCCGACAAAATTCATCTGCCGGCCAAAGCGTCCAGCATCTCGGCTACGTCATCATTCGGCCCGGGCTCCCGATGGAAACCGCGCTGCAATCTGGAAAATATGCACGCTCAAATTACCGTTCGAATTTCAACGGCGGGGTCCTTGGTCTTCTTTACAACATGAACCTTCGACAAAGTGGGATCGAACCCTCACGAATTCCGACGTTTCCGCGTCGTCGTTCGAAATTCATCATTGGATTGGAATCCCTGTTGACGGCCGATAAAGCCGGGTCAAAGCCCCCGGTGGAAATGACTACTGTGGCGCTTCAGTAACTCACAGCTTGGATCTGATTTACATGAGAGAGGTTTACTTTTTCCAGAAGGTCGTGCCCCACTATAGGGAGCCGCTTTTTCGACGTTTGCATCAAGAATACGGTTGGACTGTGATAACGGCCGCAGAGCCCCCTGCAGGGAGCGGTTTGAGTTTCGTTGGAGACCAGCCATACCTAAAGCGCATTCCCATAGATTTTTTTTGCAACGACCCGCGTTATCCCACGGACATACTCTCGGTTCTAAAGGCTCTGCCCCGAGACGTAGCGCTCATCTCAGAGTTTTCGCTTTATTTCCCGGCTACGTATGTTTTCGCGTTGGCCCGCCATGTAGGGCGTCTGAACCGCCTCGCGTTTCATACTCATGGCCCCAACCTTGCTCGAAAACCGGGCAGTGTGCTGGCGTGCTTATCAGACAATGTCAGGCTTCGCCTATTTAAAGAGGCGGATGTCGTCGCGACATACACGGAAGCAGGAAAAAATTGGATCTCGAGCGTCGATCCTTCAATCCCGACCGTGACGATCGAAAACACAATTGACATTGCCGGACCGCGAAACGCCGCCGCCAATGCGCAAAACGCATATCGTTTCGGTTGGCCCCAAATGCTTTTTTGCGGGCGCTTGACGAAGGAGCGCAACGCTCTCTTGCTCTTCGATGTTTTCGCAAAGGTTGCGGAGCGGTACCCAGACGCGCGACTCGTTGTGATCGGCGGAGGCGAGGAAGCCAATTCATTGCAGCAGGAATGGAGAAACCGTGGCGGAGACGGGCGGATCAGCCTTCTCGAAGGAATATACGAAGAAAACCTACTAGCGCCCTGGTTTCTTGGTTCCGACATTTTCGTTTTGCCCGGACCAGGCGGACTATCCATCAACCATGCGCTGGCTTACGGAATTCCCGTCGTCGCATTTGAAAGCGGTCCGCGCGGCGCCTTTCATGGGCCCGAGATCGCTTATGTCGTCGACAATGAAACCGGTCGTCTCGTGGCGTCCGAATCCGGCGCCTCCGGCATGGCTTCGGCCATTGTCGAATTATTCGATGACCAGCCGGGATTTGAGCGTCTGAAACAACGCATCCCCTCATTCGTCAACGAAAAACTCCAAATCGAAACGATGGTCCAAAATTTTCGAGCAGTGAACGAGGTGCTGCATTCTTAAGGGTCTGTCAAAAATCGCCACCTCCGCAGTAATGAACTGCAACTGAAACGAAAAAAGCATCCAGAACGAATTGGCCTCAATTTCAGGTTCAGCGCGAAACTTTTGAAGCGTTGACCATTTGCTATATGCAGAAGGCGTAAGAGGAATGACGCGGCCATACATCAAATGCCTTATGAACGCCGATGATTTTGGAATTTCAAAAAAAGCCAACCTCGAAACCGCAGAACTAATGGAAGCAAAGGCCGTCACCTCGGCCACCATCATCGCCAACGGCCCTGAGTTCGATCAGGCGATCGCCTTCGCCAAGAAACTTCCCGAATGCTCCTTCGGCGTCCATTTGAATATTACTCAATTTGCTCCCCTATCGAAAAATCCCGAGCTGGAACCACTACTCGACGGCAACGGCGAATTTTCCAGCGCTCAATTACCGCAAACTCCCGGCCTTCCGCTACAACGCGCGATTATTGAAGAGCTTCAACTCCAGATTAATCGCGTGCGGAGCGCCCTGGGGCGCATCAGCCACGTTGATTCGCACCACCACATCCACACTCGACCGATGCTTTTCCCTTTGCTCGTATATCTCATACAGGCAAATCGAATTAAGGCGGCCCGATTGACCAAAAATCTATACGCGCCAGCGAACGCCCCCAACACATCGCAGCGCCTGAAGAAGCAAATATGGAACACGGCGCTCCGCGCAATCGGCAAGTGTCACACTACCGATTATTTTACTGATCTATCTGCACTCAGGTCGAATCTGAAGCGTCTCGACGGGGCGGTCATTGAAATTATGTGCCACCCCGGTCATCCGGATTTCGAGGACGAAACTCAGCTGATACGCAGCGATTGGCGCGCTGGGCTTGATGCGGAAGTCGACCTGATTACCTATGACGCGCTCACCAGAACGTAGAACTCCCTAAACTACAGCTCGAAGCGCGCGACTCGAACCCGCCAAACAATCATGTCTGGCGAATACGCTTATCTTTCGGACGGAGGGATGCTTTGATAGCCATCAATCAGCTGCTTGAGGACTTCAAGACTAAAAAAATCAGCGTCGGCATCGTTGGCCTGGGCTACGTCGGGTTGCCGTTGGCTTTATCGGCAGCGATGGGTGGATATCGAACCCTCGGGTTTGACATCGACCCGGATAAAATCGAAGCTATCCACGCGGGCCAGAGTTATCTCAAGCATATCTCCGCCGGTTCGATCGCGGAAGCGATGCATACGGGCCTTTTAAATGCGACGATGGACTTCTCGCGACTCGATGAGGTGGATGCCGTCATCATTTGCGTGCCCACCCCTCTGACTCAAAACCGTGACCCGGATCTCACTCACGTAGTAAGGACCACCGAAGTTATCGCAAAGAAGCTGAGGAAAGGCCAACTCGTTGCATTGGAGTCCACCACCTGGCCCGGAACTACAGCGGAAGTCGTCAAGCCAATACTCGACGCGACAGGATTGGTCTACGGAACGGATTACTTCCTCGCCTTTTCTCCTGAGCGCGAAGATCCGGGCAATGCTCACTTTACGACAAGAACCATTCCGAAGGTGGTTGGAGCCGACGACGAGGCGTCGTTGCAGCTCGCGGTCGCGTTGTATGAAAATATCGTCTCCTCAGTTACATCTGTGAGCTCAACCCGAGCAGCTGAGGCAGCCAAACTGACTGAAAATATTTTTCGCGCTGTAAACATCGCGCTCGTGAACGAGTTGAAAATAGTTTACGACGCAATGGGCATCGACGTTTGGGAAGTAATCGAGGCTGCTAAGACAAAACCCTTTGGCTACATGCCGTTTTACCCGGGCCCGGGCTTGGGGGGGCACTGCATTCCGATCGATCCCTTCTATCTGACATGGAAGGCGCGCGAATTTGAGGTCTCGACGAAATTTATCGAGCTAGCCGGCGAAGTGAACACGACCATGCCTCGCTACGTCGTGGAAAAAGTCGCGCGACACGTAGATGCGAATTTAAAAATAGGTCTTTCGGCGACCAATGTATTGGTTGTTGGCATCGCGTACAAGAAAAACATCGATGATATGCGCGAAAGTCCCGCATTGCGTATCATTGAGATATTGGAGGACAGAGGGGCGAAGGTTTCATTCTACGATCCTCATGTTCCCGTGATACCTGCGACGCGTGAGCACGCAAATCTAACCGGTCGTAAGTCAATCCACTGGGAAGACCTCGCTGCTGAAAAATTCACCGTGGCGCTCGTAGTAACGGATCACGACGTAATCGACTATGACGCCCTGAGAAGCGCGGCATCTATTGTCGTCGACACTAGAAATATTTATACTCGTCGTTCGATAACCGGCGACAATATTTTCAAAGCCTGATCGAACGTAGAGAAAGGCTAGAGCAAAATCAGAAAAAGTTGATAGACTTTTTCGATAAGATTTTGCTCCAGCTTTTTGAATCTGGAGCGATTTCTTATCGACCAGACGCTGTCGTCTGGTCGGAAAGCGCTCTAAAGCATGTTCCCAAAAAAATGCGAAACGGTTTTTGGAAAACAACATGCTCCGTCAATGAGATTTGGAGCGCGTTCGACTGCGTTTAAGCCGAACGCGCTCTAAATGCTCCAATAGCGTCGCAGCCAACAGCCTCGCCCCAGACCTGATTTGTTTTACTACCCCCAACACGATCCGTTTGCACTTACCGAGTTCGTCCAAGAAGTCTTCGGCCGAATGCCGCCATTTATTAACACCTATGTCCATTTCCCGCATCTGGGGGCGCCAAGGGCATTGTGAGATCAGGGGCTGAAAGCTCCAACGTCAACGGCGCTGACTCTGGAAGAGGAAGCAATCATCGTCCGCCTTCTGCAAGCACGCGCTCTTGCCGCGCAAAGCCAGTCGGCTGATCGCGACCGCCCTTTCTGCAGGCGTCGATCGACGCGGTTTCATAGAACGCCCCCTGGTTTCTCTCCCACAACGGCATCCTAAAGGCCTCCTGCCGAAGAAGCGGAACCGACCGCCGGGCTTGCTATGCCACCCATATGTTCGGTCTGCTCCGCCGCGAGAACCGTATAGAGCACCCGGCTCGCGGGGGGCTGACATCCGCTTCCAGACATTGGCCTTCACTCATCGCCGGAGCGCGCATGGGCTGTGCTCCAATTGGCGAACGCCGGCGACAGATCGCGCCGACAGGTTGCGCGATGCGAACCGGCAAATTCAAAGCTTGAATCACGATAAGCCCACCAGTGGGGCGCTCGTCGTCTTGGCAACGCCCAGACGCCTGCTTTATGTCCCGATATCGTCGGTCAACTTAAAAAAGAATCGAGAAGGAAGACCCCGTGGATATTTCCCGTGCTGTCCTCAGGATCCGCAAACTTGCGGCCGCTGTATCGACTCGAACCTTCCGAAAGGCGGCGACACGAGGCGTTTTTGCGAGCATTGAGCACAAACCCGCCTTCGCCCGGTTCGAAAACGATTTCGATCTCATCGTCGACGTCGGAGCCAACAAAGGCCAATTCGCCGCTTTTGCACTGGAGAGGTTCCCAACCAGTCGGGTAATTTGTTTCGAACCACTTTCACAACCTGCGGCGATTTTCAGATCGATCTTCGGTTCCGACGAGCGTGTCCGATTAGTTAATGCGGCTATCAGTCCGTCCCCGGAGAAGCGTCTCATCAACGTGACTGAGCACGACGACTCGTCATCGTTGCTGGAAGTCGGCGATTTGCAATCCGTCGCCTTTGGGACCCGCGCCATCAGGACGGAAGAGGTACATTGTGGTCCTCTTAGAGAATTCATTCGCGTGGAAGAGTTCGGCAAATTCAATCTACTCAAGATCGACGTTCAGGGTTTCGAACTCGAGGTCCTCATGGCTTCGAACGACTATCTCGATCGCTTCGCCGTGATTTATTGTGAAGTTTCATATGTCCCCCTATATAAAAGTCAGGCGTGCGCATGGGAGGTGATTGATTACCTCAATAAAGCAGGCTTTCGATTGGCGGGGGTGTTCAATCAAGTCAGTTTGACTCACGGCCTGCCACTCCAGGCCGACATGATATTTTTAAGAGAGCATCTTCTGGCGCCGCTTGAACACGTCACCTCGCTCTGAAAAAACATCTGATACGAGCCTGAAGCGAAAAAAAATTTCGCACGGCGTTGTGCCGCGAAGCGACAGAAGAGGCGCTGCAACTCGCGCCGTCTTGGGCTCGTCCTTCGGAAGTGCAAACTGAACTGTGTCGTTCGGAGACGATTTACCCTATCGTCCGGCTCGACGCCTTCATCGTCGCGCACAAGGACACGAGCGTTGCAAATGCGACAGGCGATCCGACCGGAGGGGTTACACCCCCCCGGCGCTCTCGCAAAACCTCACAGGCCTTCTAAGGTCCCTTCATCAAACGGACTCTACGAATGCGATATGAGAACAGCCCAGCTTTAATGAGTGAGAATGAGCTGGGGAAAACACCGGAAGAGTTCGTCCGCACACAAAACGCTTCACAGGTTCAGATCGTCGCCGCAGTCGCGCTCCCGCCGCCGCTGCACGGCCAGTCATACGTGAACGCGACTGTGATAAACAGACTTAAAGAGGCAGGCCAGAAACCAATAGTCGCCGACATTTCGCCCGGAGCTACTGCTGGCCGTGTGGCCTACCATTCAAAACGGTTGCTTCGCGTCATTGTGGCCGTGAACTATCTTTTTGCCCATAGGCGCCGTGAAGGGAGAGTTTTTTACTCGGTCCTGGAGGCCGGCCACGGCATTTTTTACAATTTCGCGCTTCTGTTCCTCGCACGCGCCTTCAGCTACGAAGTGTTCCTTCATCACCACTCCGCGAAACATACGCTGGCAACCTCGGCTCGATTTCGGGCTCTTCTGTGGTTCGCCGGTCCTGTGACGCATATCGTCCTGAGTGAGCGGATGGCGAAAGATTTGGCGTCTCGTTACGCTGGAATAGACAGGATTCTCGTTGCGCACAACGCCTGCGCGGTTGCCGATCCCGGCGAAACACGAAGCCGCAGAATTGAGGGAGCGCCCCTGACGATTGGGCACCTGAGCAATTTGAGTCTTGAAAAGGGCCTGGATACCGTGATCCAGACAGTGGTCGCCGCACGTGAGGCAGGTCTCGACCTTAGGCTCGTCTTAGCGGGACCAGCGACCGGCGAGGCGAGCGAAGCAATTGCTGAGGCGCGGGAGATTCTCGGAAACACGCTGGATTTTCGGGGTCCCGTGTCGGGACCAAGCAAAAAGGATTTCTTTCGGGATATAGACGTCTTTTTCTTTCCGACCCGGTATCAGTACGAAGCGCAACCTTTGGTCGTATTGGAGGCGCTGAGTTATGGCGTGCCGGTCATTGCAACCGACCACGGCTATATTTCCGAATGCCTCGGCTCCGAAGAGTGCGTCATTCAGCCGGCGGCGCCGATTTCTGAAACGCTCGCAATTCTCCACACATTCCTCCAACCCGAGTCGCTTCGAAAGAGGCAAAACGCCGCCCGAGCGCGCTTTTGCGAATTGCGTCAGCTGTCTCTCGCCCAATACGACCGCCTCGCGGCCGACATATGTGGCGGGGAAGCCTAGAACTGCGCGGCGGTCAAAGAGGAGCGATCATGAGACGCCTGTTCATTCTCTCAGCGATGGCGAGCGCGGCCAACTTCACTGTTCCAGCATGGAGCGAAGCTTTCTCGAGAAAGGTGGATGGCGCGGATTCTCTGGAATCCGCTGTTTCTGCTGCGGTCCAGTATTTGTCGGCGACTCCTGCGGGCGAAGCGACGATTGAATTGGCGGAGGGCTCATATCGACTGCAGCGCCCACTGCGCATCGAGTTTCCCCCTGGCGTTACGGGCTCGTTGAAGCTGCGCGCCGCGGCGGATGCGAAGCCCGTGCTTCTCGGCGCCAGGCTTCTTCCTTCCGTCGCCTACGATGGCCGTCCTCTAGGCCCCCAGGGGGGCGCCCCCCCGTCGGGCGACGTCCGCCTCATAACTTTCGACGATGCTCTGACCGCCTTGTCAGCTGGAGAACAAGCGGCGAGCTCAGGAGCGCCTCCCGGATCGTCCCGCCGCGGGATCATCCTGTACCAGGGCGAAGAACGGCTGACGCCGGCGCGCTGGCCCAAGTCGGGATTCGCCGTTATGTCGGGCCTGCTGGATTCCGGCCAGGGAGACGACCGACGCGTGAAATTTTCAGCGCCTCGAGAGAAATTTCAGGATTGGAAGGGCGAGTCCGGCCTTCGCATCGGCGCCTTCTGGGGCATGGACTGGCATTGGCGAAGCGACGGGATCGAACTCTATGATGCGTCCCTGGACGCATTCGCGGCCAACCCCTGGAACGGCCCCTATCCGATGAGGCCCATCGATCGCTATTTCGTTGAAAACGCCTTGTCGGAGCTGACCGCGCCCGGCGACTTCTACGTCGACAGGCAAAAAGCCTTGATCGCCCTTCGACCCCGCTCAGAAGCTCCGATCGAGGCCCCCATCGTTGAAAACCTCCTCCTGATCAAGAATGCACAAAATGTTCTGATAGAAGGTCTCGCCCTCGAAAAGGCTCACGGCGACGCCGTGAAGGTCGAGGACAGTGCAAATATCGCCTTTCGCGATTGCTTTATCGGCAGGGCTGGCGGCCGCGGTCTGGTGGTCAGCGGGGGAGAAAACGTCTCTCTGACACGCTGCGTCGTCGCCGAGACAGGCGAGACGGGCGTCGAGATGAAAGGGGGAGATCGCCAGATTCTCAAACCCTCGGGTCATGCCGTCGAGGAATCGATCATCGCCGACTTCGGGCAAGACATTCGTTCAGGACGACCGGGCGTGGAATTGGATGGGGTGGGTCAAATTATCAGGCGCACGCTCATCACCCGCGGGCCTCACAACGCCATCCGCTATTTGGGCAATGACCATCTGATCGAGGACAACGAAATTTCTCACGTCGTCAGAGAGACGGTGGATGCAGGCGCTATAGAGACATGGCGCGACTGGACCGGCTACGGCGTCAAGATTGTAGGCAACTATATACATGACATCCGCTCGTTCAGCGACGATCGGGAATGGAACGCGCTCGGCATTTATTTCGACGACCATACCGGCGGCGCCCTTGTGAAGGGCAATATCTTTTACAATCTCGAACGGGCGATCTTTTTGAATAGCGGACGCGACACCAACATCGCCGGAAATTTCTTTTGCAAAATTCAGAACGAGCCGTTCTGGGTAACCTCACGCGAAAAACCCGGCTGGCAAAACCTTTTGAACGAAGAACGGGGCGGCCTGCTATTTCAAAGATTAAATTCCGTACCGTACAAATCATCTCCGTGGAAGGAACGATATCCGCGGCTCAGCGATCTTCTGTCCG
Source organism: Methylocystis heyeri (assembly GCF_004802635.2). Lineage (NCBI taxonomy): Bacteria > Pseudomonadati > Pseudomonadota > Alphaproteobacteria > Hyphomicrobiales > Methylocystaceae > Methylocystis > Methylocystis heyeri. The sequence goes on along the minus strand of NZ_CP046052.1, from coordinate 3,641,948 downwards.
ATCGACCTTTTGCACCGCAATACAATGTCGTTCAGAGGAACGCCTACACGACGGCCAAGATTGCGAAACTCGAGCGGGGAACCGAGTGTTACGTGGAATTCAAGGATGATAACCAGAGATTCAAGGATAGTGGGTCCGGCGTCGAAGGATGCTTCCGCTCGTCGAGCGGATCAGGCCTCTTTACTGACGTGACGTCGACCGTCAAAGACGCCTTCAGATCTAGATTAGGCGGTCTCACTGCGTTACAGAAAGAGCGTACCCATCTAAAGTTCTTTCGTCCGTAAAGATCTAGAATTGACCGCGTAAACATGGCAGGCAAAGAGACCTAAATGACTTTACTGATTGCCATTCTAACACTACTATCCTCCGTAAACCCCGGTCTCGCGGTCGGGCTTAGCGTATTGACGTTTACACTATCTGCGTCACAAATAATTCCTGGCTGGATGCTATTCCTGACAGGCGGCATGCCTGCACTAAACTTAATTACCAGGCTTCGAGGTAGTTCAAGGATCCTATACGCCGATATTGCTGCAATTACGCTCCTTGTGATCCGGTTTACCTCCGTAGGGTTTCTCTCTTGGGCGCATGATGAGGACTATATAAATGCCTCAAAAGAGGATATTTTTGGAATATTATTTTATGTCGCAGGAAGAATATTTGTAGTCAGCCGAGCCCTTCCTGGTTTTACGTTTTGGATGAACGTAGCCCTGGCCTGCGTCTTCCCTGTTTATATATTCAGCCCAAATGTCGACCAGGCGTGGGATCGACTGGTGTTTACCGGCGCCGAGGACGCCGCCGTCGGGCTTTCCCTAATATTTAACGTTCAACTCTCCAGCTTGATTGCAGGGCTCTTTGTGCTTTTTTTGCCCAAGAGCAGAAGCCTGAAGGACTCTCTCTCAACTCATTTCTTTTGGAGGGGAGGAATAATAACGATAATATTGTCCATGGCGACAATTGCGGGCGGCGCCTACCTGCTCATACAGAATGGATCGAGAGGTGCGCTCTCGGGACCAATCGTCGCCGTTGTAATGTCACTGATAATACCCAGGCTATTCGATAAACACGGCGGCCGGCTGATTATATCTGCGGCTGCAATTTTCCTTGTATTGGCTGGATTCGTAATCTTCGTATATGTATATATAAACAGTAATACACTGGACTCTGGAGACAGATTTGACAATTTCATCGACACCATCGCAATCGCAATGGGCCTCAAGAAAGCAGACATCATCGATCTTGCTCTCATGGAGAGGCGAAATGCTCTAATGGCCGCCATCAGCCTCATTGAAACAAACAACATATTATTTGGTTGCGGCTACAGCTGCACAGTCCATTTCACGGGGATCTACCCACACAATATATTTGTCGAGATCCTCGCTGAGAATGGATTAATAGGCTTGATCCCACTCGTGATACTGATGGGATCAGCTCTCTTTGGAGCAGGAAGGGCGCTTAAAGCTCGCTCCAACCCTGAGCTCATCGTAATTTCTACTGTATTTATTGCGGTTTTCTACCAGAACCAGGTAAGTTTCTCCTTTCTTGCCAGCAGACTTCTTCTGTTTTTTGCCGGATGTTGCGTATCAATGAGCACCGCCCCAACGCGAACGCGCGTGGCGTCAATACGGCCACCGGATAGTTCGTCTGAGCCGGCGGCAGATTTCAGCCCCACAATCACATGAGCTGTACGACGGTTGAAAAGAGGCCGACATGACCAAGCCCCTCTATGCGCAATACGACTAGGACCCGGCAGAGCGGGAAGATTTTGACATAACGCCCACTTTGAGGATTCACCGCTTGCCGCTCAGTCGAAATCCGGCCCTGCGGGTTCGGCGACTCCCGGCGCCGTGTTTGGAATGACGAGACCCGCGAGAGATGCGGCGATGCTCACAAATGTGCGACCGAACTAATCGAACCGGCTTTCGGCGCACGCAAAGCGTAAAGCTCCGGAAGCGTATCACCCGCAAACAATAGGGATGTATAGCGACATGCTTTTCGAACTATCCCGTGTGGATCTCGGCGCGCTTCCAGCACCGGAGATCATCATCGTCGGCGGCGGGGCGGTCGGGTTAACCATGGCGGCGGAACTGGCGCGCAAGCAAAGGCGCGTTCTTCTGCTCGAGGCAGGGACAAAACGGGTAAGCCGAGAATCACAAGCGCTCATGGAGGGAGCCAGTTGGGAAGGTTTCCCGCTTGTGGGGTTGCATTCCGGGCGGTTTCGCGTTCTTGGCGGGGGAACTAATTTCTGGGGCGGCCAGCTCGTTCCCATGGACCAAGCGGTTTTTTTAGATCGACCCTGGCGCGAAGAGACGGCTTGGCCAATCGCTCCGGAGGAAATCCAAGCGTATTATCGCCGAGCTTTCGAGCTGATCGGAATGCGCCAGCAGCTCGAAGACCCAGAAGTATGGAAGCGGCTCGGAATCACGCCCCCTGCGAGCAGTTCGAACATCGACCTCATCTTCACCCGTTGGGCGCCAGAGCCGAATTTTGCGCAGCTCTTTGCAGAGGATATCGAAAAAAGCCCCAATCTGACCGTGTTGCTCGATGCTCAGGTCACGGCGTTCGAGATGGAAAATGATCGCGTCGTGGGGGCTCGGACGAAAAGCCTCTCCGGGCGCGAAGCAACGTTCAGAGCCCCTTTCGTCGTTCTCGCCAACGGCACCGTCGAAATCGCACGGCTGCTCATGCTTCCCCTGGCGTCCGGGCAGCCGGCCCCGTGGAGCGGCAATCCCTGGTTGGGAAAAGGCTTTCTCGATCATGTCGACTGCGACGCTGGCAGCGCCTATCCGATCGACAAAGAGCGTTTTCACGAGATTTTCGACAATGCTTACATCGACGGCGTCAAATACAGTCCAAAGCTCAAATTGGCCTGCGACGCCCAGATGAAGCACGAGCTAGGCTCGATCGCGGGTCATTTCCTCTTCAACTCATCACTTTCAGAACATTTGGCCTTCGCCAAGTCCTTCGTCAAATCGCTGATGCGGGGGCGTTTCGACGTCGACTTGAAATCACTGCCGCGCGAGGCCTTGTTCATTCTCAGGTTCTCGTTGCCTTTGGTGCTGCGGTATATCTTCTATCGACGCATGTACAACCCGGCCGATCTCGGAATCCAACTTCGTTTGACATCGGAGCAGCGCGCACTGATGTCGAGCGCCATTACTTTATCTGAAGAACGGGATTGCCTGGGCGTACCCCAGGTGAAGGTGGTCTGGAAAGTTGAAGAGGCGGAAATCGCCACACTATCGCGCTTCGCCCTGATGCTGGCGGAATATATCGAAGGCGCCGGCCTGGCCCGGATCGAACTCGATCCTCGGCTCGCTGCTGGCGATCCGGCCTTTTTGCAAGGGATCGACGACGCCAACCATCAGATGGGGGGCGCCCGCATGGCCGGCGACGCCGCCGGCGGCGTCGTCGATGCAAACTTGCGCGTGTTCGGCGCCCAGAATCTCTTTGTAGCGGGCGCTGCGGTCTATCCGTCGAGCGGGTTTCCGAATCCGACCTTCACGGCGATAGCTTTGGGACTGCGGGTTTGTGATAGTATCGTCGACGCCTTGCAGAATGATCGGACGCCAGAATCGAAGGCCGAATCGCGCGTGGAGCCGTTGGCAAGGCGCCACCCGAAAATTGCCGGCGTCGAAACTACGCCTCTGGGGTTTGGATGCGCGTATCTGACGGCCGGCTGGGAGCAGCGTAAATCCAGCCGCCTGATCCACGCGGCGTTGGAGGGAGGGATAAGGCATTTCGACGTGGCTCCCAGCTACGGGATGGGCTCCGCGGAAGATGCGCTCGGCGCAGCCTTGGTCGGACGCCGCAGCGAGGTGACGATCGCCTCCAAAGCCGGCTTGGCTCGCCCCCAGGTAAAATCATACGTCATGGCGGCGCGCGCGTTGGCGGCTCCAATCCGCCGAGCCCTCCCGATGATCACGCGGGGCGTTGGTTCGAAGGTGGTCCAGGGAGCGCGCAGGCAGTTTGGATTGCCGGTGATCGAGGCCTCCCTCACGGAATCGCTGCGGCGGCTCCGAACGGACTATTTGGATCTGTTCTTCCTCCATCAGGCGGAACCCGAGGACGTCACCGACGAGGTCCTGCGCTTTCTCGACGATCTGCGAAGCAAGGGTTTGGTGCGCTGGATCGGGGTGGCTTCGGACCGCTCCGCCTGCGAAACAATCGCGGTGGCCCATCCCGGCTTTTTCGATGCGTTTCAATATTCGTGGAGCATACTCAACCACGACTGCCCGCCCTTCGGCGGCGCGCGCCTTACTCTGACGCATCGGGCGCTGCTGAACGCCTTGCAGCCCGTCGGGGAATGGTTGTCGCAACGCCCGGACGCATGCCAGAGGCTTTCGGAGGCCGCTCAAATGGATCTGAGCGCCGAACGAAATCTCGCCGATGTTCTGCTGTCCTGCGCACTGTTGGCGAACGAGGATGGAATCGTTTTGGCTTCCTCCCGCAAGACACAGCGAGTCCGGCGGCTCGGGGAAGTCATGGAGAACCAATCTCTGAAGAATTCGGCGAGGGCATTTCTCGCCGCGTTTCCGCAGGAAGCCGGAACATACTTCGGCTCTGAAGCGCGTCCCGCCTGACCCGACACCAAGTTCGGTTGGTCAAACACCGAGGCTGCGCACACCTGAAAGAGCTGGACCGAAAAAGGAGGAACCATGGCGCCGTTTCAATTTGATGTTAAACCGCACAATGCTCATTATGACACCAGCTATTCAAGCAAAATGATTCAATGGAGACAGTTCGGCGCGAAGGAAAAGTCTGGCAATATAGCCCATATTCTAACTAATAATGCCAAAAGCAAGAGCGGCGATATCCGCGATGAAAACGTTAGTCAAGGAAAGATCCTCGAAGTTGGGTGCGGGACAGGGATCGTTCTGCAGGAGCTAAAGAATATCGGGATCGGGCGGGAATTTCACGGGATCGACGTGATCGACCTCGATCGTAATAGAGACGTAGGCGAAGATATCAGGCTACTTCAATACGACGGAGATGCGATTCCATTCGAAGATCGTAACTTCGATTTTACTTACGCAACTCATGTCATTGAGCATATTGATAACCCAAGAGCGCTGATTAAAGAAATGTCCCGGGTTACCAAGGGGCTGATGTATTTTGAGGTTCCATGCGAACTTCACGCAAGGACTACATATAATGACTTGCAGAAAACCTTGAATATAGGTCATATAAATGCATACACACCTGAGTCATTTTCCTTGCTGCTTCAAACCTGCGGCCTTGAGGTTATCGGATTGGAAATTTTCGACCATACGCTGGAGGTGCATAGTTTTTATTGCGGCAGAATGAGGGGGATGGCAAAGATGGCGATTCGGAGAGGCGCATTGGCTCTCAACCCCTACTTGGCTTCCCGTATCTTTAGCTACCATTGCGGAGCGTTAGTGAGAAGGTCGAGCTGAGATTACGTTTTCAAATTCACGGTTGAGCGCTTCGCCTGAGAAGGTTGTCATCCCTGGCGACGAGGATCGTCGCCGTGGAGACATCGATCACTCGCGGGCGCCCGGACAGGGGTAGCATCGAGGGACGCAGGACCGTTTGGATCAAACTTGCGTCGGATCGGCTCTAAAGGAGACACGCTAATCATGCTAAAAGAAGCACGCAAACCATCTGAGGTCGATCTGAGACGCAAAAGGATGGTAGTTAATTATCATTTCATCGATGTAGGTGGATGCTATAGCGATTACGATGCCGATCGAGGTAATTTTCAACGAATCTACGGTGAGTTTATAAATCAAGAGAAAGCATTATCAGGGCGCGTCCTAGATATTGGATGCGGGCACGGTCTTAACCCGTCATACAAATATTTTTCAAACCGGATTAACTGGCTCGACGGGGTTGATCCCTTTCCTGTTATGGAACCTCCAACTCATCTCGTAAACCGCTGGGTTTGTCCCTTAGAAAATATTCCTGTACCCTCAGAGACCTACGATGTAGCGTATTCTTACAATGTAGTCGAGCACGTCGAGGATGCAAAGCCCTTTCTTAGAAAAGCGACTGATATATTGAAGCCTGGTGGCGTTTACTGGTCGATGAGTCCAAACTACCACCATCCATTTACATTTGTTACGAGACTCATCCAACGCTCCGGCGTTCTGGCTTTGTACAGGCGCTATGTCAATCCAATGGCAAACGACTACCCTGCCTATTATAGGCTATCAAACGACAAAGTTATATTGAGAGCTATAGCTGATCAGCATTTGCCAGTGTCGAAGATCGATTTATACTATGTCCAAAATGTTCAATGGGACGTATATTTCCCAAGGGCGATACGCTCTATTGCTCATATTCTTGACAAGATCCTGATCCTTCGTTCTCCAAAACGGTCTTTCATCTTAATGTTCCGACTCGAACGTGAAGCTGAGAGCCCGACTTGAAATTTTAGCGGAACGGGAAACTTGATATTTGATCCCTAGTCCCTGCGGCCGGGCATGCGCCACTCTACACCCGGCCGCGCGGCGCAGGAACTGCGGACTTCTTTTCTCCGGCATGCGCGTGTCGGAAGCTAAGGGGCATCCAGGGGAACGGTTAAGTCTGGCTCTTCAGTCTGAGAGCGCGAACCAACATTGATGGGTTCAATATCCCGCTCAGCAGTTCATTCACCGACATTCCTATTGAAACAAAGGTGGTAAAAATCAGTGAGCCGGCAAACAAAGCCGTACAAATTGCGATCGCGATCGCGACGCCCGGCAATCCGAAATATCCAGGGAAGAAAAATACTGCGGCGTAGCTGATGCATAGGGAGAAAAGCAACGTAAGGGCCGCCGGCCTGACGTGCCCTGTGGCGAGAAGGTAGGTAAGGAATGGAAAAGAAAGTCCTTCAAGCGCCAGCCCGGATAGCAGAGGGAGAAACACGTGATTGTCCAGATCTACCGTTCGCTTCGAAAAAAGTGAGACAAGCGCGCCGCCGAAAACAAGCATGGCCGCGACGCCGCACGAAGTAATAGCGATTGCAAATTGGTTTGAAACAATAAACATCTCTTTTAATCGTTGTTTCTGGCGGGCTCCGTTCATGAGCCCGAACTCGACGCGGAACACCGTGACCCCGATCTCGACAGGGATGCGTATCATACGCGCGACCGTATTCATGACATTGTAGGCTCCAGCTTCCGTCATGGAGTAGCTGAAACCAATCACGACACGCACACCCTGAAGCAGCAGCTGGTTGTATGCCATAGTAAGTATCAGCATGGAGAAAATCCTGGGCACAAGGCGTCTAATGATCACGACATCAGGCCGAAGCATGATTCTTGACCAGGGCGCATGCGCCCGGAAAAACACAAATACTGCAGTAAGTCCAATGATACTCACGGCAATCATGATAGATAGAGCTTGATAAGGAGGCAACCCGAAGTAATAAATCGTAGAAAACATGATCAAGAACTCTGAGAAACGCATGACGGCGTCAAATGAATCGGCCTGCCCGTAAAATCCACATCCGCTCAATACCTTCAAGAGGAATGTGGACGCCTGACTGACGAGCATATATGTCATCCATAAAGGCAAAATTAGCGCTACGATCGCACTATTTGTTGAGATGAACAAGTGAAACAATGCGTATATCAAAATGGCTGAGCAGAAAGATACTGAGACGATACACGCCAGCATTGTTGATATCACCCCGCTTACCCCGTCTACATCTCCTTTCCCATATAATAATGACACCTCCGACTGGACAGTCAAAATTAGCGCCGAACCGACAAAGGTTACGAAGGTGCCGATCGCCTGTGCCGATAGCCACTGCCCGTAAGTATCAAGACCCCATTTATTAATCATGAGAGGCAGCAGCAAAAGAGGACTTAAACCGACAACGAAGTGCGCCATCCCAGCGCCCAGCATCCCTCTAAGTAATCTCTTCGCGTGACCGTCGGCGCCAAGCATGCGTTTCTCCCGGGAAGCTTCTCGGAGTGCGCCCCTCCGTCCCAATTTAGCCGAGGCGCGCTGAAGGTGAGACGTGGATTTCGGAACGGTTGCGATTTCAACGAATAGGACGGACGCCCCTCCAACCAGGGCTATGAGCTGTTGGAGCCGCACTTCGAACGGCGCGCCTTCCGTCCGCCAGGTCTCTTCATGCCCGTGCATGGCGCGGAGAGCGCCGGAATACGGGGACGTCGCGAAAACACTGAAATGTGCTGGACGCGGCCCGCCGGTCCGTCCGCACGCAGGTGCGTAGTTTCGATCCACTCAAGAGTCAGCTCGACTTGGGGATTAATCGAGCACGCCTCCCGTTGTCAAGCCAGTTACGCGGCGTCTTCGCAAAATATTATTGTTCAACTATATGCTTCGCAGTAGTATCTTGCGGTGTGATGCCGAGTGGAAAGCAAAGGCTGCCCGATGTTCACTTCAGTTAAAGAGCTGGTTAAATCCGCTCCTCCACTATATCGTGCGCTCAATCGCTGGCGAAAGCTGCGATTGCACGATCCGGACACTTGTCGGAACGTGTCGCTTCTCGGTAGTGATTACGGCGGCTGGGGCGTCGACGTCGGGCTCCTCACCCCCGATTCGATCGCCTATTCCATCGGGGTCGGCGAGGATATAACCTTCGATTTGGATTTGATCGATCGAACTGGTTGCACTGTTTATGGCTTTGATCCGACGCCCGGCGCGGTTCGCTGGTTGGCGTCGCAGCAGCTTCCTGACCGATATCATTTTGTTCCCATCGGCATCGGCGTCGAAGACGGAGCTATTGACTTCAGCGTTCCTGAAAACCCGCTAACCTGCTCCTGCACGGCTCTGGACAGCTCCACGCAAAAGTCGTCGAACAAAGTCAGCTGCGAAGTTCAAACCCTCGCTTCGTTGCAGCGAAGGCTCGGCCATACGCATATCGATCTGCTCAAGATGGACATCGAAGGTCTGGAATATGCTGTTCTCGACAATATTTTCGAGAGCGGATCAAGGCCCCGTCAGCTGCTGATAGAGTTCCACCATCTAATGTATTCTTTGCCGGTGACCCCTACGATTGCCGCGGTAGAGAAATTGCGGGGGCTCGGCTACGGGCTATACTGGGTCAGCGATCTCGGAAGAGAGTATGCGTTTGTCGATTTACATCATTTGGAGTCGTGAGCCGACAGCCAGAGCCAGCCTCGCAAAATCGGACAGTCGCTCGAGTCGGTTTTCTGCCTGACGGCAGCGAGGATTCTCGCTGCGAATCAGGAGCGTCAATGACGAAAAATCGGCACAAACGCCCCAAATCCCACATTGAAGCGTAATACGAAATCCGCTCGATCGGAGCGGAGTTTCCTATTCGTTCGCCGCAAAGATCGATGCCGATCAGGGATTTTTGCGACGGTCGTTTCCGCGGATCGCGAAGCGATCTCGCGGAAACCGTATAAATCGACAGAAGCCGCTCCCAGTTTCGAGCACGAAAGTTTCGAGCCGCGCCGCGAAAAAGCGCGCCTCGGGAGGGACCGACAGATCTGAACCGTCTTCAGCTGCAGGCGTAGCCGATGACGACATAGACCTGCCGCTGCGGATCCTTCACTATGACCTTGGGATCAATCGGCAACGTCAATTGTGCGCCTGCGGCGTCGGTGAGCTTACCATGGAGCGCCGTCGCCGCCGGAACGCCGACCTGCGCCGCGACGCCGCCCACGTCGCAGAAGGCGCGCACATTGCCGACAACAATCGTTTTGGTCATGCCCTGCAGAAAATAGGGCAGGAACGACCGGTCGATCGTCGCGGCGAAGGGGTTCTGTCCGGCGGCGTTCACGAAGGCCGCCCATTCGGTCGGAAAATCATATTTCAGGTTGAGAATCAGCGCCTGCGGCGATCGGGCCTGGTCGGCGAAGAGCTTCTTCAATTCTTTCGTCGCGGTCGCTCCCAGAGGATCGCCGCCCTGTCGCGCCGTGTAGCGAATGTGCAGGATCGAGTCCGAGATCGTCGAATAGTCGAAGGACCGCAGCTCCGGCGGCAGAGCGAGACGCCATGTGCCGATCGCGCCGGCGCCCTCGAAGGGCAGGAAGCGTTCGTCATGCAGATTGGCCTCGAACATTCCTGAATCGTTCGAGGCGCCGCTTGTGACGACGACGTCGGTTGCGCCGAAATAATCGACGAAGCGCGGATCATCCTGCGCCGGATCGCGGCCATAGGCGCCGTTCGCAAGCAACGGCGAGACGCGAACCGAACTCGCGAGCAGGCTCAGCGTGCAGTTGACGCTGGAATAGGGACCGACGACCGAGGGGATCGACAGCGCCACCGTCTTGATCCGTCGCATGTAATGGCCGGGGCAGTCGCGATCGTAGAGCCATTCGGGAATGGCGACCGTGCAGGAGCCGGTGACGCGCAGCTGAATGAGCGCGAGCGGATCGAGCTGACGAAGCGAGACGTGGCGGATCATCTCGAGTTCGCGCCTGTTGTTGTCGTGATAGGCCATCTCGAGCCGCTTGAGGTCGAAATGCAGGGCTTCGCCGGAGAGGAGCCCCTGATGGCCGCTATCCCAATAATCGAAGCGGATGAACTGCGTGGCGTCGAGCTCTGGCCGCATCAATTCGCGCTTCATCGTCTGCTCGGCGCGGCGCGCCGTGTCGCAGGCGAAGCGATAATATTGATAATATCGACCCGACAGCTCACCGCCCATCCAATCATAGAACTGGGCGTCGGCGAATTTGGTCTCGAGGAAGCTCTGCACCTCCTGCGCCTGCTGGATCTGGGTCTTGACGTTCTCATATTCGCGCTTAGCCGCCTGCTCGGCGATGAGCGAGCCGATGATCTGCCGCCCGATCGACATCAGCTCGCGCGCGGCGACATTGCCCTGATGCTTCCAGTCGTCGGCGCGACGCTGATAGGACGCGGTGCGAGAGGCGATGCCGGCCTGATCGCCTTCGTGCCCGGCCGCGATCTGCAGCCCCTCCGCGACGAGCTTCGGCACCGCCGCAAGGATCTGACCCGACACGATCTTGGAATGCATGCCGATGCCCCAGAAAGCGAGATGCGCTTCGACGCTGGGAATCGGCATCAGAGTGCCGGCGATCGTATTGGCGACGCCGCTGCCGACGCGCGTGTCGCGCGCGGTGGGCAGATGGCTGTTTAGTTCGGCGTCCTCCTTGTCGATCAGATAGAGCTGACCGTCTCCAGAGGCGCCGGAGCCGCTCGCAGGCGACGACCCTTGCGCCATTTTCAGCTTGCCGGGCGTCTGCATCGGCACGGAGCGATCATAGGCCTCGACCAGCTTCGCATAGAGATCGTCGAACGCCGCTTCGGTGATCGTCGAGCGGTCGAGACTGAGATTCTCGGGCGCATTCGCGCCGTCGGGCGCCTGCCCCAGAAGCCTCAGATAGTTTTTGTAGCGCTCATAGGCGCTCGCCCGCGACTTCAAAAGCGCATTGGTCGATTCTTCCGCATGTTTCCATTGCAGGAAGCGCGCGTTCTGCACCAGCGTCTGCAGCGCGATCTCATGGGTCTGGCGCAGCAGCGCCAGCTTTTCGTTCTCGCCTTTCTCCAGCGCCGAGAGCAACGCCGATCCGAGCGCGCGCACCTCGCCGGCGAGCTCGAGCGCCTTCTGCACGAGATAAGGCGAGCGCATCGGCCCGAGCGGCTGATTGAGCCCGGCGACGACGCCGGCTATGTCGATTCCTGCTGCTGCGGCCTTGACGAGCATTCCGGGATCGAGCGGCGGATCGAACAACGGCAGCTGCTGGAAGACGCCCTGGATATTCTCGCTGTTGCGGATCTTGAACAGGCGATCGGCGACGATGTCCCAGTAGCCGAGCAGCGTCTTGTTGCGCGGGATGCAGAAATAGAGCGCGCGACCGATCCCGAACAAGGCCCCGCTCATGTCGACGCCGTCGCCGCCCGGGCTCGGCGCAGGCGCGAGGTTGAACGGAAACTGCGCTTCGAGATCGATCAGCGCGTTGGACATCGCGTCGAGCCCGGCCTGCTGGAGCTGCAGGAAGTTCTTCGCGCTCCTGCGCCCCGGCTGCGGCATGGTCTGCGGCTTCTCACCCAGCAGATTGGCGGCGAGAACATAGCACAGCGTCGCTTCGTTGATCGTCTCGATCGTGTCCTGCAGGAACAGGCTGTCTCCCCAGGCGATCAGATTGTCGAGATATTTCATCACGACATACCATTGGAACGCGCTCGGCCGATTGCGCGCGACGACGAAAGGATCGAAGGGCCGCTTCATGATCGCGTCATAGCTCGCGATCACATCCTGCTTTGCGGCGGCCAGCGCGGGATCGGTCGCATCGAGCAGATCGAGAAGGGTCTGAAGATTCGTCGGAACGCCCGAGCCGTTGAAGACGAAAGAGGTCCAGAACCGCTGCGGCGCCGAGAGGTTCTTGTCCGTGTTGGTCGGATCGAAGACGAGATGAAACCATTTCTGCGCTTCGGCGAAGCGCTGATTATTGCTCAGATGCACCGCGACGGCGATGGGGAGATGATAGAGAAGCTCCCAATTGTAGACCGCATAGGGTCCGCCGACGGAAACATCGATCGCGCGCGGCTCCAGCGTGACCGCGAGCGATGCGCGGTTCGCCGGGTTGGGCGTGTATTCCTGCAGGGAATAATCGGCGCGGAGGCCCTTCAGGAAGGCGGCGTTCAGCATGCCCTGCACGCTGGTCTGATTGAGCCGCGTGATCAGCTCGCCGACCCAGGGGTGATAGAAGTTCGCAAAGTCGAAGGAATAGGACCAATATCCCCACAGGGGCGGCCATTGGCCGGCGTTGCGGGCCGGATATTGTGCGCCGATGACGGCCGCGATGTCTGTCGCCTCGTGATAGCGCGCTGCAGCGCCGTAGAGCTGGGCCATGATCAACCTCCCGCGCGTTGAATCGAAATATTCGCAATCACGCCCGGAGCCCCGCCCCCGAGACCGATGACGCGTCCCTGGAACGAAAAGGAACCCTGATTGGACAGAGCGACGACGTTGCGAGCGCCGGCGAAGCTCCAGGGGCCGCCCGGCGTCGCGCCGGCCGAGGGATCCGCGAGCGGGCCGGGATCGGGACCGACGCCCGCGGGAACCGCGGTCGCCACCGCCAGCGGCGGAATGTGCGGGATCTCGGCGAGCGGCGGCGCCGTCGCGAGCGAGCCGAAGCCCGGCCAGACATGATAGGGCGAGAACGACTTTGTGATGGCGACATAGAACTGGCTGCGGCGATCCTCGTAGAAGAACGGCCAGTCGGTCCCGTCCCCCGGTCCGATCTGAGGCTCCGTGAATCTCGGCGAGGCGGGAAAACCGAGGATCGGCAGCGTCACATCGGCGTGATTGGCGCTCACGCTGCTCAGCGTGTCGTAGCGCGTCATCGTGAAGGTTCCGGCCGTCCGGTCGCCCACATATTTTCGGGAAGGGCCGAGCGTACGCAACGGAAGCGGCGGATTGGTTCGGCCCGTCCGCGTCTTCGTCCTCGGCAGGTCGGCGGAGAGCGTCGGCAGGCTGTGCGTATTATGAAGGATGAAGCCCGGTCCGAACGGCTCCACCGGCTTGGTCCCGTCGCCGGGAGGGAGAATCGCCAGCGCCAGCGCATCCGAGGGCACGGAAGACGGAACCGGCGCGACGACGATGCGGATGCGGTTCCGCAGCAGCTCGAATTCGCGGTCCGCGGCGCTGGCGTCGATGTTCAGCGTCGCCGGATGATTCACGTCCGACGTCTTCATGTCCTGCCATTTGCCGTTGTAGAATTCGCTCCAGCACAAGACGGCCTGAACGGCGAGCGGCGTCGCTTTTCCCGCGCTGCTGCCGGTATAGGCGTTGACTGCGCCCATGTCCCACCCGGAGATATTCCCGGTATTCGCGGGGTCGCCGATCGCGGGCGCGACCGCCTGGTTCTTGTGTATCCGCAGCCAGAACAGGAACAGCCGTCCTTTCCAGACGATCGGCGTGAGCGGCATGTCCTCGCAGTCGATTTTCACCTCCTCCCAGGGCGTCCAGGAGCCGCCCTGCAAGCGCCGGAAATAGTGCTTGCGATGCGCGCCGGCGGTGCGGGCGACGACATAGGCGATCTCGTCGCTCGCGCCGCCGCCGGCGCTCCCGTCGCTCGCCGGCGCGTACCAGATTCCGCAGGGTTCGAGCTTGGCGATCTGCTCGAGTTCCGAGAGATAGCCGAGATAGGCCTCCGCCGCGGCGTCCTCTGTCATGTCGCCCTGGAGCAGCGCGCTCAGCGTCTTCTTGAAGATCGGCGACTGGTCGTCGCGCAACTCGGGATAGAGCCAGTTTTCCGGCCACAGGAACACTTCCCGATTGGCCTGCCAGACCCGATAACGCTTCATCCAGCTCCATTGCTGGGGATCGATGTCGCTCGGCGTGATCTGCGGCTCCAGTCCGCGCAGGATGCGCTCGATGAAGAGCTGCGCCGACAACAGCGCCAGCCGGATCCGGGAGGTCAGCACCGCCGGCTGGTTCTCGACGTCCATCAGGAAGAACTCGAACAGCTTGTCGGCTGTGTCCAGCCCGTCATAGGGCGGCCCCTTGGACTTGAAACCCTGGAGGATATAGGCGACGAGCGCGTCGCGTTGCGCGACCCGCAGCGCGTCGTTGATCGGTTTGACGACGCCGAGCCAGTCCGCCGTGGCGTAGCGCGCCCGCAGCGCCGATTGCAGCGCAGCGACGCCCGCAGGCGTTGGCGCATTGGTCAGGGCCCCGAGCAGAGCCCCGGCCGAGACGCCGCAGGCCCCGACGATGACGAGCGCATCGAACACGCGCGCGAAGACTTCGATGCGACGCAGCGAGTCGAGTGAGGTCGAACCGGTATAGCGCAAGAGCAGCGCATTGAGGGCGGCGGGCCGCCATCCGGTAAGATTGGCGATGGCCGAGCGGCCGTTCGGCACGATGGCTCCCGGCGCGGCGAGCGTCTGCAACAGTCGATCATCGCCCGGCGAGAGCGCTTTCTTGAGCCGCGCGAAATCGAGGACCGCCTGCGCAGTCTCGCGCAGCCTCGGACCGTCGGCGCCGCCGGGATAGGCGGCGCCCGGGGCGTCCGCGTAAGGCGCGCCGGGAAGCGCGTTCAGCCAGCCGAGCCCAATGTCCGGCGAGGACGTCGAGACGATCGAGAAGGCCACGGCTGAGCCGTCATGCGGCTTGATCGTCTGCGCGGTGAAGCTCGCGGCTGTGACCGCCGTCACCTCCACGATCTCCTGCGCCGCGCCCACGTCGAGGCGAAGGCGCGTCCCCACCCGGATTCCGGCCATAGAAACGGGATGCAGCGTCGTCGGCCCCGCGACCGTCTTTTCCTTGCAGGAGGTAGCGACAGCGCGCAAGGGGTCGAAGGCGAGCCAGGCGATCTCCTTGGCGTCGAGCGAGAGGCCGCTCGCGAGCGACACCGCCTTGAGGAAGCGCACATAGCTGTCGCGCAGATCGTCGAGCCGGGCCTGGGCGAAGAGATATTGCGCCGGGACCGGCTGCCATCCTGTTCCAGAGGGGCTCCGCCAGCTCAATGTCAGCGTGTTGCGGACGCCGGTCGCCTGCAGCATGATCGGCGTCAGCGCGCCCGCGCTCAGTTGGACCGGCGCATTGGACGCCGCGCCCGGGCCGAAGACGAGCGGCGCGACCGCGCCGCCGAGCGTCACGACGGCGTGCGCGCCCGCATCCGCCACCACGCTGATATTATACGCCCCATCCTGCGGCGCCACGATATAGCCGGCGAGCGAGACGGCGAGCGGGCCGCCGCCGCTCCCCGCAGGAAGCGCGCCCGCGACATCCGCGGGCATCTGCGCCGCGATCGCCGGGCTCAAGGGGCCTTGCGCCGGCGAATAGAAAAGGCCGGCGCTCGACGAGCCGCAGTCGAGCGTAAGGACTTTCTTCGGATCGGCAGGATAGCGCGAGGTCAGCACGATGGCCGGCCCCGCGGCCCGCGCGAGCACGAGCCCGCCGATCGGCGATCCGGTCTTGGCGTCGATCGCGGTCGCTGCATTGACGGACCTCGCGACATTACCGGCGAGCGTTGCGAGATCGGTGTCCGCCACCGTCAGCGCATAGGTCACGCCGACGCCGTTGATCGTCGTGGTGACGATCGCGCCGGCGACCGGGGCGCCGGAGAATGCCGCGATCTGCGCAAAATGGATGGGGCCGACAACATCGACGCCGAGCGGCTTTGCGCTGGCGGGATCGCCGTCGAGATGGAATCGCCCCGAGAGGCCGCCGGCTTCGGCTCCGATCAGATCGTCGATGGCGGGGGACGCCGGGTCACGGCTCGCGTGCAGGATTTCGGGCGTCTGCAGCAAGGCGCTCGCAAAGGCGGCGTCTCGTCCGACCGCCGCGGAAATATCGGTCATGGCCTGCTGGCGCTTGCGTGCGCTCTTCAGGGTGGGCAGGAAGCTCGCCAGAAGATCGCTAAAACGTTGCGCGAGCGGCGCGCCCGACGAGATGAAGCCGTCATAGAGCGGGCGCAGTTCGGGATATTGCGCAAAGAACGGCGCGACAACCTGCTCGTTGGCGAGCGCCAGCGCGTCGACGGCCGCGGTCAGGCTCGGATCGTCGACGATCGCGAAAGGCGCGGCTGTCCCGTCATGGGGCAGCAGGAGATCCGCGGTGAAAGTCGTCGCGGTTGTCGATGTGACGACGACCAATTCGGCCTGAGCGCCCGTATCGAGGAGCAACGCCGAGCCGGCGGCGACATTGGTCATGGCGTGCGGCGTCAATGTGACGCCGGCGCCGGGCGCCGTCTTGTCGGCGTTGTCGGCGGTGTTGACGGCGAGCGCCGCCTTGATCGCCGCCGCCGTGGCGGAATCGAGATAGCCCGTGGCGATCAGGAGCTTGTTCTGATCGTCATAGCTCAATCGCCCGCCCGACGCTGCGATTGCGGATTGCGAGAGGACGGGCGCGGGGTTGGCGAAAGGCGCGCTCGTACGATAGGAGCCCCCGACCAGGCTGAAGAAAAACGCAGTGTCCGACGCGCCATAGACCTGCGCCATCAGCGTCTGCGCGATCGAGCCGTCGGGATCGTCCTTGCGTGCGAAGGTCGCCTCCACCGCCGCGAAATCCTTGCGCAGCTTCAGCGCCAGCGCCGCGACGTCCGAAGGCTTCGGCGCGAGCGCGCCGCTGATGTCCTCGTTCCAGACGAGATAGAGCGCCTGCACGGGATCGAGCCCCGCAGAGCCGATCGCCTGCGTCAGCCTGATGAAGCGGATCAGCGCCGCAGCGACGCCCGGCGCTGCGCCCGGATCGAGCGGCGCGAAGGGATCGAGGCCGGAGCATTGCTTCAGCCGCAGGAATTCGAGCACGCTGACGCCGAGCGCATGGGCCAGCCATCCGTTGCGATAGAGCGCGCTGACGCTCGGCAGATCGAGAGGCGTCGAAAGATCGAAGCCCGAGGCCTGGACGATCTGCGCGAACTCCGCGCCGGTGAGATTGCAGGCTGCGCAAAGGAACGGCTCATGCATGAGCAGCTTCTGGTCGGGATCGCCGAGGACGCCGCCATAGCCGTCCTCGGCGAAAGGCGACGCCGCGCGGCCCGCGACGTAAGACGTCGTCGTCGCCGACGCGGCAATGGAGAAACCGATCGCGGGATCTTTCTGCGTCAGCACGACGCGCGATGGATCGGCGGCGTCGATCGCCGCAGAAACGAGCGCGTTGACCGAAAGCTTTGTGACGGGGTCCTGAACCGTCGCGGCGTTGATGGCGGCGGCAATGCCTGTCGCGATCGTCGCGCTGGAGGCCCCGGCTGCGACCTTGAAGGGAACCGGCGCGCCGTTGATGATCGTCGTGAGCGTCGCTCCCGGCGCAAATGCGCCGTCGACAAAGACTCCCTTCCGCGATTTCGCGGCGTCGGCCCAACGATTGAAGGCGCCCTTGAAGCTCGACTGGACCGAACAGGCCAGCGCGAAGGGCGCGGCGGCGCCGGCCGCAATCAGCGTCAAGACGCCGTTGGCGCTCGACGCCGCGACGATAGCGTTCAGCGCCCGTCCATAATAGGGGTCTGCGACTGTCGTTGCGTTTACCGCGTCGCGCAGCGCGTCGGCTATGGAGACGAACGTGTCGCCCGCGGCGACCGTATAGGCGATCGGCGTGTCGTCGATGGCGAATTGCACGACGTCGCCGACGGTCGGCGCGCCGCCGATCTTCAAGGTCTGCGCTGTCGGACGGTCGATCGACGGGGTCAGCGTCTCCGTCGCGCCGGGAGCCGCGGCTGGAACGGCGACCGTGAATCCCGCGGCGACGACGATGGCGCCGCCCTTGGCCGCGGCAAAGAAGCGCTGCCCGATCGGCTTTCCGGAAGCCGGGTCCGCCTTGGCGCTCGCATTGATCGCGGCGGCGATCGCGGCTGCGGCGATCGCAGGCGTCTCTCCTGCCGCGACGGTGTGGTCGATCTTCGCGCCGTTGACGCTCGTGGACAGCACGTCCCCGGCGAAAAGCGTTCCCGAGAGCGTCGCGGTCTGCGCGCCGGGATCGATCGCGCTCTGCGCAGACGCGCCGAACAGGCTCTGATAGAAAGAGGGCGCGCCAGTCACGCCGATCGGCGCTACGCAGGCCAGAACCGGCGCCAGCCCAGCGCCGGCGTCGAGGCCTAGGAGGCCGATCGCCTGGAAGACGACGCCCGCACGGCGGATCGCCGTGAGGAAACCGGCGTCGAGCAGGGCCCGGTTGGCGACGTCCGCGGTCGAATCCCCGGGTTTCTGCGGCAGCTTGTCTGCAGGATAGAGCGCCGCGAGGATCGCGTCGGTCTGCTCGATCGTCGCCGCGTCGTCGCCGCCGAGCAAAGCCTGCATCTTTCGCCACAACCGGGTGAAGCGGACGATCTTCAGCCAATCCGTCGCGCTGAGTAGATTGGCCGCATTGTCTGGATTGGCGTAGCGCAATTTGAGCTGAGCGCCCGTGCAGTCGATCGCGCCGGTCCCCGGATTGGCGATGGTGACGAGGTTCATCGCCCTGGGATAGACGGCGTCGCCGAGGAGCCAGTCGACGACATCCTGGCCGCTGGTCGCAGACCGACCGCCATATTGCGAATAATCGAGATCGGCCGGAAGCGCCGCGATGAACATCGGGCCGACCGACGCCGGATTGTCATGCAGCGCCTTGATGGTGGAGAAGGGCGCGCCGAGCCGTTCGAGCTTCGGGATAAGGGCAGCGGCCGGATTGACGAACTGCGTGCGCAGGATGCCGACCAGATTGTCGTAAGAGATTTGCGCGCGCCGCACGAGATCGTGAACGCTCATGTCGTTCAGCTTCGCCAGCGCATTCGCGGCGTCGAGCCCGAAGAGAGCGCCGAGCGATAGTCCCGGATCGACGAAGATGCGCAGCTCGTCGCGCGAGAGGCCGAGCCGCTCGATGAGGATGTCGTTCCATCCGTAATCGGCGCCCCCAGGCGTCGCGCCGTTCAGCGCGTCATTCTTGCGCAAGAGCTCCATCGCATCGGGCGTCGAGACGCCGAGCGCGCTCATATGCGCGCGCAGCAGCGCCAGCGGGCGGTTGAAAGGCAGCGGCGCGGGGAAGAAAGAGCTCTGGAGCGCCGCATAAGCGGCGTCGTCGACGTTTTGCGGCGCCGCGATCAGCTCGGCCGATTTCGCGTCGCCGACATCGAAGCCTTCGAAGCCGTCGATCTTCAAGCCATTGGCGACGAAATATTCGAGCGTCTCGTTGACGACGTCGATATAGGGCAGCGCGACCTCGGTGTTCTCGCAGCTCAGCGGCAGATATTGCAAGTCCGGCCGGCGCGCGAACAACACACTTTGCGGATTGGCGCCGGTCGCCGCAGGCTGATCGAGATAATGCAGCAGGTCGACCAGATAGGCGGCCGGGCCGAGGATCGACTCGCATTCGTCGCAGCCGCAGGAATCGAGCGACCCGAACAGGCTCTCCAGCGTCGCGCCGGATAGAGTCTGCCCGCCGCCGGCGGCTTCGGCCGGCGAGACGAGGTCGGAGGCGCGGCCGAGCGCGCCCGCGGCGCGCTGCGTCGCATAGCGGATCGCGACATTGAGCGCGACGCCGTGAATCTGCTTCGCTCGCGCATGAATGGCGCGCGCGGCGTCCGCGCCGCCGACCTTGTCGGCGAAGGCGCGCGCGAAGCCTTCAGCATCATAGCGAACGATCGCGAAAGCCGAATCGACATTGGCGGAGAGCAGCGCGGAAAGAGCCTGATCCGAGGCGGTCATCTGATAGACCCGCTGCAAGCGCTTCAGGTGGGACACCGCCGCCTTGGAAGGGGTCAATTTGTTGCGGGCGATATAGGCTTCCACCGGTTCGACGCCGAAGGCGAATTCGCCCTGATGCGCCGCGAGGAAATCCGCCGCCTCGCCCGCGGCCGCCGGCCCGGCGGCGCCGGCCAGCGGAATGGCGCCGGACTTGACCTGCTGCGCCAGAGCCGCCGTCGGGAAGGACAGCTTGACCTGCGCGGCGAGCCAGGCCGAATAATTGGCCGCGCGCTCCTGCGGCGTCGCGCCGGGAACGCCGGCGGGAATCGCGGCTTTGGCGACGACCGGGCTCCACTTCGAGGGATCCCAATAGCCGCGAGCGGCGAGATCGATCGGCTGCTTCAACGGGCTCTGCGCTTCCGCCTGATCGAGCGCCGCGAGCAGCGGCGCATTGTCGAGCGTGAGATAAGAGAGCTGGCCCACGAGCTGGAGCCGCTGCCGCGCGGCGGCGCCGAGATTGGCCTCGACGTCCGACCACAGCGCCGACCAATTTTCGCCGTGAGAGACCAGCATCGCCGCGAAACGCTCCGGCTGGCCTGCGCCGGTCAGCGTCGGGGCGACGAGATCGCGCAGCGTAGATACGCCGAGTTTGGGCGGCGCGGTGAGCACATGGGCGGCGCGAAGCGCTTGGAAAGTTTGCGTCGCCTGCGGGATCGCGGCGACGAGCGCCTGCGGAATGACGCCTTGCGCGGCGGCCTGAGTCCAGATAGCCGCCGCGGTCTCAGCGGGCGTGCGGAACAGCGCATCGGCGTCCGCCGGCGCGCCAGCGCGGAACAGCGCATAATAGAATTCCGCGCGCAAGGTGGCCGGTGGCGGGGCAGCGAGCGTCGTCGCGGCGACGGGCGCCGCGAGCGTCGAGAACTGATCGGCGAGCGAGGCCATCGCGACCGCGCGGGCGTCCCACCCGGATTTCGCGCCGAGATAGGTCACGTCCTGCGCGACGTCGTTCTCCTTGAGGTCCTTGAGTTTCCCGGCATAGAATTGCCCGAGCCTTGCGGAGAGCGTTTCAAATTCGCTGGGCAGGGAGGCGTCGTCCGGCAGCGCGACGTCGAGCGTGAGCGGCGATCCTGCGCCGATCGCGACCGACGAGACGGCGACAATCGTGATCGCGCCGTTCGCGTTTGTCGTGACGACCTGCGTCTGCAGATCGGGCGCAGCCTTGAGCCGCGTCGCGAGCGTCGGCGGCCCGATGAGGACCGAGAGGCTGTAGCCGCCTGCGCCGTCCGTAGCCGCGCTCGCGAGCGCGACGTCGCCGCCGACGTTCTTGTCGACGAGCCGAACGGTCAATCCCGACACGCCTGCCGAAACGGCGCTGCGCACATGACCGCGTATGACGAATGTGCTGGCCCGGATCAACGCGTTGAGCGCGTCGACCGAACCGGGGTCTATTGTCCCTGTCGCGGCGACCCCGCCCGCCGCCTGCGCTTGCTTCACGGCCGCCAGCGTGGCCGGACCGAACTGCGCAGCCTGCAACTCCGCCGGCGCGATCGCATAGCCGAGCCGGGAGAGATCGGAGTGCAGAGCCACGACGTCAGCGCCGGAGAGGCCTTGAGCGAGATTGCGACCTTGAAGGATCATGATTTTGAGCTCCATTCGATCCGACCTCGCGTCGTTCCACAACCGACAACTCCGCGAGCAATCTTCGTCGGGAAATTTTACTTTACAAATTTGCCGCCTATATCCACCGGGCGATTATACTGCTGATTATACAGTATAGTGCTCGTAATATCCGGCATCATCAATTCGACAGGCTTGCCGTCCGCCGCATCGAACATCGTCGAGACCGCATGAACGAGCTTGTTCGAACTGAAAGTCGTCATCTTTGCGAAATCATCCCGATCTTTGTCGAGCCTTTCCCGCGAGACCACATTTACATTTTCTGGTATAGTTGAATATTTTATCTTTGCATAAGCGAGATTTGCGATGAAATTCTCCACATATCTCTCGGCTATTAGCTTATTTGGAGCGCCGAAACCATATAGTTTCTTAATGGTGTCGAACACGAATTTCTCCTCGACGAATTTGTCGAAAACATTATCGAGATCGCTCTGCGAAAGTTGAGCTTTCGTATGTCCTGCCGTCTTCGCGTTTACGTCGTCGACATACGCCTTCAAGGCTGCCTGGAAGGCGCCGCGGAACGGTTCCAGCTTTGCGGCGAATTCCCTGAATTTTTTCGTCGTGCTCGATAGCTTTGTAGAGTTATCGGGCAGGTGTTTTTCCATCATCAATTGCGCGTGTATCAATTCGTGATGCAAATGGGAGGCGAACACCATCTCATATTGCTCTTTTGGCGTTCCTTTCACCGACTTGGCAAAGATCTCGTTCTGACCGTGGCTCAGATCCGTCGCAACCGTTATTTTGATCGCGTCCTCTTTTTTCGGCGCCGTGTAGCTTCCGGTGTCCCCCGATTTTCGGATTTCGAGCTTCCAGCGATGTCCTGCGGCATTTTTTGCGCCCGACGCTACCGGCGTCTCAACAGCTTGACCGATATGCTGTCCCTTCAACAGCGCACCGATCTCCGGATCTTTCTGGGCGATGATCTTCGGGGCGGTCTTTTCGTATTCCGGATCGGATCCTCTCATCCCGTCCGGATCGAAAAGTCGGATGGGATTGTTTCTGACATAGCTGTAAACGTCGAAGCCGTCGCTCAATCCTCCCGGATCGCACGCGGTCCACCGTCCCAGCCAAGCCGCATAGTAGCGCGCGCCGTGATAATGCAGCCCGCTTTCTTCATCCCGTTCTTTACCCGTAAATCGGTATCGCCTTGAAACGTCCGTCTGGCGCGCGACCGCCTGATAGGACGTCGATCCAAACGGGAAATACTCCTCGTAGGAAATCACCTCGCCGGCGTCGCCGAGTTCCAGCGCCGCCGAGTGCAGATGGTTGGAGAACTGATAACGCACCTGCTGCGCCGGCCCCGCATCGCTTCCCGAGGTCCGCATCTCGACGCGGGCGACGACATGATCGCCCGCCGCGACAGGAAAGGTCTCGCGCGCCAGATCGATTGTCGACCCGTCGCTCGCAAATTGCCGGTAGATCTCGACGCCGCCGAGATAGATGCGCTCCGCCGCACGCTTGCCGAGCTGGTTCTCGGAAATCTTGCGCACGCGCTCGCCGCTGGAGTCGTAGGTGTAATAGGTCGTCGGCGGGTTCGCGCCGCCGACAGTGCGCGTCGTCGCGCGCAGGTGGTCGTCCTCGCTCCAGGCCATGGCCGCAAGATGCGGCATGTGGATCATATTGCCGTGAGCGTCGTGGCCATAGGTCGCGGAGAAGGGGCCGGGCGCCGGATCTCCCGGCAGGCTCGTCGCGCTGAGGCGGTTGCCGGTCTCGCCCGCAACGATGCGCGAGGGCTCGCTGTATCCATAGCGCCGCGCCCATCCGCCCGAGGCGACTTTGTGGCTCATCGAGAGGATATTGCCGATCGCGTCATAGGCGTAGGTCTCGAGATAGATTCCCATCGCATTGCCGTCGCCGGGCTGCGGCAGGCGCATACGCAAGGAATCGTCGTCGGTCGGCTGCGCCGCGGCGTTCAGCGCGCCACCGGTCTGGCCGAGATGCTCGCGCCCGCTCGCCGCGATCAGCCGGTAGAGCGGATCATAGGCGTAATCGTTCGACGGCTCGATGCGCTGGTTGTTGAAGTAGATCACATTTTGCAGGTCGGCGTCGTCGCGGATGCGGGTCGCATTGCCGACGGGATCGTAAAAGTAGCTCAGGTCCTGAGCCGTTTGCGCCGAAGCGGGAAAGCCCGGCGGTCGCAAGGTCGAAAGACGCCTGAGCCGGAAGGTGAGCGGATCGTAACCATATGTCGTGACGGCGCCGTTCCCATAGGCGACCGAGGCGCGCTGTCCCCGCGCATTATAGGCGATGGACGTCACTACGTGACGATCCGCCGTCGCCGGATCGAGCAGGCCCGCGGGCGCCGCGGCCTGCTGCAGCCAGACGTCGATCGTCGTCAGCTGGCCTCCGGCGTCATATCCATGCTGCGTGACATTGGGGCGCATGGTCGCATTGACCGGGGATGTCGTCTGCATGACCCGGTTCAGCGCATCATAGACGGCGCCGCCGACGAAGCGATCGCGGCCGCCATCCCCGGTTTGAACGAGATTCGCGGCCGCCGCGGCGGCGTCGAGCGACGCAGCGTCCGTCAGCGCGGCGAGCGGCGACCAGTCGGGGCTCTGCCGATAGACCGAGGCTAGCTGGCGCGCATAGGAGACGAGATTGCCCTTGAAGTCGTAGCGCGAGTTCTCGAGATAACCTGCGCCGTCATAGTGACGAAACAGCCGCCCGCACAGATTGGCGTCGGCATGGCCCTCGCCCCAGACGCTGAGGTCGAGCAATATTTCCGGAGCGCCGCCGACGCTGACATAACGCGCCTTGGGGCGGCGCGCGGCGTCGTAGACATAGCGGAAGGTCTGTCCGCGCGCGTCCCAGCTGCGGATCGGCTTGCCTGCGATGTCGTTGAGGCTGCGCCGCGCGCCGGCGTCGGCGTTGACGTGGTAGAGCGGCTGGCCCGCCATGTCGACGCCCGCGACATAGGCGACGCCGCCGGACGCCGAGGTTCGAAACACGTGCTCCTGCGTTCGCCGTCCGAGCGCGTCGAACACGGCGAGCGGCTTGCCCTCCGTGTCCAGCGCGCTGCGCGCGGGGTAGCGCGCGCCGCCGCCATTGTCGACGACGACGATGCATGTGCGTCCCAACGCATCGAGGTGGGATAGGGTCGGCGTCGCCGCATGCGCGCTCGCCTTGGTCGCGGCATCCTGCTCGGCAGCCTGCGCTTGCGCGTCGGCGCCGAAGCCTCCCCCGATCCGCGCCGCGCGCCAGGAGGTGAATGCGCCCGCCCCCAGCGCGCGCTCGAAATAGGCGCCGACATCCGCGTCGGCGCGCGGATCGGCGATGAGGACGGTGTCGTTGCGATCCCAGCTTTCCTGGCGCCAGGCGTCGAAGACCGTCTTTTCCCAAGTCGAATCGGGATGAAGGGTCGCGACGGCCCGCCCGGCCGGATCGTAAAACATCAGGACGCTGACGCCCGATTGCGCGGCGAATTCGAAGGCGCTCGTCGACGAGAAGAAAGGCTCGTAGCGCCGGATCGACTGGCCCTTGTTGTTGAAGACGGTCCAACCCGAGCCGAGCCAGCGCGGCGAGATTTCGGGACCGTGCGCGACGAGCGGCCCCGGGGCGACGCGCGCCTTCTGCTGCGCGATGCGGCCGAAGCCGTCGCTGTAAGAGAGCGCGACTTGAAAGGCCGGGGCGGCGCCTCCGGCCGCGGCGAGATCGGCGGCATGCGTCTCGCGCGAGATCGCGGCTGACGCCGGCGGCGACGGCTCAGCGCTCGTGCGCGTGCGCCGATAGGCGTCGACGTCATAGACGACGCGGCTCGTGGCGGCGCCGATCAGCGCCGGAGCCGCGGTCAGCGGATCGGCGAAGAAATTGGCGACGGTGGCATCGTCGAGGTCGATGGTGACGCCCGCGAGCGAGTCGCCGAGAGTCTCTGTGGTCTTGCCCTTGACCGCGGTCGCGACGACGAGGCCGAGCGCGTCGAAGGCGGCTTCCGTCCGATTGCGGTTGGCGTCGGTGATCGAGGCCGGCGAGAGGACGCGATAGTCGTTCGAGCAGCTCGTCACATTGCCCACAGCGTCGGTCACGGAAACCGCGAGCAGGGAATCGGCGTCGTAGGCGACGCGCGCGACGCCTTTGAACGGATCGACGAGACGGAAAGGCAGGAAGAAATGCGCGCGCGCGTAAGCCAATTCCTGCGCCGGCGTGTCGGCGTCCCCGGGCGAGAAACAGGCGCGCCCGGAAGGCGTCCACCATTCGGCCTCTCCCGGCAGGGCGACATAGCCCGCTTCCGCCAGCACGGCGTCCGGCGCGAGCGCGCCGAAGACCGCCGCGACATGCGTCGGCGTCAGGGCCGCGCGATAGCCCTCGCCGGGGATGGCCAGAGACTGCAGGTCGCCGACCGGCAACAGGGTCGAAAGATCGTCGCTGCGGTAGCGCGTGCGGGTCCTGGCGAGAAAACGGCGCGTCGGCGTCGCAGCGGCGACGCCGCCCCCGTCGACGTCGGCGCCGGGAACAGCTTCATAGGGAACGTCATGCGCGCCGGACCAGGCGATTTGCCAGATTCCCGGCTTTGCCGGCGGGCCGTCGAGCTCCTCGAAGCTGAAGAGGCTTGCGACGCCGAAGCCCTTGTCGCTGGGCGTCGCGCCCGTAATCTCGGCAATGTCGGCCGCGGCGGCGCGCGGCGCGCGATAGACGTCCGGATATTGCTGTATGTCGTCGATCGCCTTGGTGTCGCGCCGCGCGAAGCCGCGCATATGCAGGCGCACCTGATCATAGCTCAGCCGATTTTGCGTCGCCGAGTCGAGCCCGGGCTCCGGCGATGGCCCGGCGCGCCGCGGATAGCCGATCGAGAGCGCGCGCAGGACCTCGCCATAGGCGTTGGTCTCCAGCGTCGCCTCATGGGTGACCCGCGGGTCTGTGGCATGGCGCTCGTAATGCAGCGAGATCGACTCGCGCGGATGGACGAAGAAACAGGCGTGGCGGTTCGGCCCGAAGCCCTGCAGCCGCAGGACGGTGAAATTGCTCTCGACGACGCTGTAGGGATTGCCGATCGGCCCGATGGCGTCGGCGTCGAAGACCTCGACCCGGATGGCGCGGCCCTTCAGCGCGCGATAGGCCTCGCGCGTCTCCTGCGGCGTCAGCCCCTGCGGCAGGGAGCTGTCGACCGGCCGCATCGCCGCGAGCCCGCTCGCCGCCGGCGGCCCCCGCAAAGCCGGCTCCAGCCAATATTCGCTCTCATATTGCCGCGTCACCTTCCCGGCGTCGATGAAGGCGCCGGTGTGGAACCAAGTCCGCGTGAGGATCGGCGGCGTCGAGGAGAGGGCGCTCCAATTGGCGAAAGGCCCGTCGGCAAATTGCGTGTCTTCGCGGAATTCCTCGGCGTCCCACTGCTCGACCATGCCGAAGCCGCGGAATTCGCGCTCGAGCCCGTCGAAAAAGCCGTGATGATAGGCGTATCGCGTCACGAGACGGTTGCGGCCGATCCAATCGATCGTCTCGACGCGCTCGACCGTCCACACCGGGAAAGGCAGCCGCGTGATCCAGGGTCGGCCGGCTTTCTCATCCTCGAGATAGAAACGCGTCGAAGGGGCGTAGGCGACGCGGGTCTCGGCGCCGAGATTGTTCCTCGTGGCGACCATCAGATGCGGTTTCACGCCGCCCATCAGATCGACATAGAGCAGCGGCGCCGCGCCGCTCTGCGGCAGAGGCGACGACCAGACGAGGCAGCTCGTTCCGGTCCCCAGCAGATCGACCGTCTGCACGCTATGCAGCGCGTCGGCGGCGGGAAAGACGGCGAGGAGCGTCGGCGCCGAGAAGGCGTTGCCGGATTGGTTGAACCATACCCGCACGCCGTCACGCGCGACATAGAGGACATCGGCGCCGCCCGAACCGTCTATGTCGGCGAGGCGAATGCGCCTGGCGTCGAAAACGTCCTCGGAATCAAAGCGCGGGGCGCGGTCCAACGTGACTCTGGCGCCGAAACGCCCATAGCCCAGATTGGGCCAATAGGCCGTTTCGCCATTGCGCACGCGCACGATGTCGTTGAGCCCGTCGCCCGACATGTCGGCGATGAAGATCGTCTCCGTTCCATCGGCGAAGACGATTCTGGGGCCTTGCTCTTCGTCCCACGGCATGCGCACGAATTTTGCCGTGTCGAAGCCGGCGGAGCCGAGCGACGCATGATAGGTGAAAAGGCCGTCTTCGCTGATCAGAATGTCGGCGAGCCCGTCGCCGGTCACGTCGATAAATTTTAGATTGGGATCGCCCCAGTCGATCTGCGGCAGGGTTTCGAAGCGTTTGAAGGGCGCGAAATCGCGCTCGTCCGTGCGCTTGTAAAATCCCGGCTCCGACCCCGAGAGCGCTACGACGTCGATCATGCCGTCGCCGTCGAGCGCGAGCAGTTGACGCCCGCTCAGATCGCAATGCCCCGGCGTCCGCGCGACCTCGCGCATCTCCCCGAACAAGGGCGCCGGCGTCGCGGCTCCGGCGAGATGGGCCGCGCTCAGATTGCGCTTGAAATACCAGGCGCCTGGAGTCGTCGAGAGGATACCCGACAGGCCCTCGCCATCGAGATCGAGCCAGCGGAAGCGCGCGCCGTCGACGCCCTCCGGCAGATTGCCGAGGCTCTCGCGATCGACGGCGCGCACGGTGGGGTCCAGGGTCGCGCGCGTGTAATCGAATTCGAGCGGCGGCAGGCTCTTCGCATGCAGGCCCTTTTCGTCCCTGCGATAGCCGGTCAGCGTGATCGACTCGAGGAAGCTGTGGATCGAGCTCGTCGGATCGGGCGACGCGGTCTGGTCCGAATAGACGAGGTCGATCGAGCGCACGAGGCCCTGCGCGCCCACGCTCGGCTCCCCGGGGAAATTGTTGAAGAACAGCAGCCGCTGCACGCGGCGATAGGTTCGGACCTCGAAGCCTGAACGATAGGACGAGAAGGGATCGGGACGCACCGGCCAGGAGCCGTCGGGATCGACGCCGCCGGCGCTGTGATCGCCGTAATCGAGGCTGAGCGCAAACATCCAGTCGGTCGGCGCGGCCGGCTCCGCGTCGGCGGTGAAATCGACGACATAGGGTGTGCGATTGCCATAGAGCGCCTTGCGCAGATAAATCTGCGCCTTGCGCGCGACTTCCGTGCGGTTCGCTTCATGCGCGGCGGATGCGTCGACTCCGACGCCGTCTTCACGGCCATAGACATAGAAGGCCGCATTGCCCTTGTCGTCGAAAGTCTTGCTGATGCGCCACTCGAAGATCCGGCCGGGATGCGCGGGGTCCTGATCTGCGACGCAGCTTTCGCTCACATCGCCATAGATCGAGATCACATTGTCACGAGAGATCGTCCGCCAATGGACGACTCCGGATTGCACCGCGCGCCAGCGCTCGACGCGCGAGAACAAACCTTCGATCCTCGGGCGGTAATAGGCGATCTCGTAATCGACCTTGAACGCCCTGCGGGGGAGGACGAGCCGATCGCCCTTCGCATCCAGCACGGGGACGAGGTCCTCCGCGCCGGAAAGTATGAAGACGTCCGATTCGCCTGCATCGTCATATTGGGGAAGTCCTTTGTCGGTCTTTCTCCGCACAAACGGCAGATCAAGGCTCCAGCCGAGGCCGAAGACGCCCGCGCCGGCGCCGGAATCGTAAGCGAGCCTCAGTTGCGGCGTCATCCGCGCGGGGCTGAGCGAAAGAGGAAGCGAGAAATTGGATGTTCCGGTCGCCGCCGCGACCGCGAATTTTTCGCCAAGACCGCGGACCGCGCCGCCGGACTTGGGCAATGTCACCCCGGGGAGCCTGGGCGCAATGGCGTCCTTCGCCGCGCGCTCCATGAAAGGATCGGAGGGCTTCTCTTTCGCCGAAGCCCCGCCGGCGTCAAGTCGCGCGGCGCCTTTGCCTGCCGCATCGCTACGCTCTTGCGATTGACGTTTGTCCAGCATGCGCCCTCAAATGAGGTTTGAGCCTATGTAAATTGCAGATTCAAAGTTACGCGGCGATCCAATTTGGATTTCGCCTTTCGCGCGAGCCGCCGCGCTTTTCGTCAGCGCTCGCCATCCCCCGAATGACCGGGGCGGCTCGGCGAACGTCGAACGCGCTGGAATCTTTCAGATTGAACCCGAAAGACTCCATAATTCCCAACTCAAACCGTGTTTTTTGACGCGAACCGGTTTTTGCTGCGTTTGAAAGCTTTTTAATTCACGACGCTGTAGGCCGCATCATTAAGAGCGCGCGTAACAGACTCGATTCAACCCAGAATTGGCCTCGGGGATTCTGAAACCGCTGGCGTATATCGACAGACCGTAAGCGGCGGCGACTTTACTTATACTCTTGCTGGAGACGGCTTTGGAATGCAAGCTTTATAGGTCGCAGATTGAAGACAGAAACGACAAGCCGCTAAGACTGGCTTCAGAGTGACAGCGGGCTCCGTAAAATCCCTCGCTACCGGAGCAGCCCCTGACGAGTCGCTTTATAATGAGATCAACACTCTCTCCAAGCTTTCGTATGGAGACCTATTTATGTTGCCTGGAATTCTAGTGACTTAAACGTATCTGTCAATGACTTGGGAGAAGCGATGCAGGAGCGCCGCTGGGATTCAAGGGATCTATGCGACGGAGCGCCGTTCGGTTCACCGAACGCTCCATAACTCGCCTCTTGCTATAGAAATCCGGTTGATCACTACGTCCTGTGGCCCCTCCGACGCCTCAACCTGAGGTGCTTTTTGCGGAACGCAAAAAGCCTCGAAGGACGCTCCAGAAGGGCGGCCCGCCCCGACACGATTATCGGCGCAACCGTAGGCGGCCTATCCGGAGCGGCGGTGTTCCGGATTGGCGAGGTTGACTTGACGCGACGGCGCGAGGCCGAACCGAAGAAGGCCGAGAGGCAGCCCGCGCGGGCAAACGCCGCCCTGCCCTATCGCCCTGAACCAGGGAGCGAATTTGCAAAACGTTAACCAACTTTATCTGGGCAAGGGGGCGAATCATTGACGCTCCTTTCGAGTCACGCTAAAGGTTAACGCATATTAAAGACAAACAAATCCGCGGCTTGCCGCACATATCGAGGGGCCCGAAGTTTGCCGTTACGTCAAGCAACGCCAAAGCTTCGTCCCGAAACCAGAAGGCTTTCAGCCGTCGCGCTGGCGACCATTTCTTGGCTGGGAGGTTGCTCCGCCGGCCATGCGCAGACAGTTGTTCTTCAGCCGACGCTGCGGCCCGCGGGAGAAACTGACGATCTGCTGGGCATGTTCTCGAGCAAGCCCATGGCGCAGCGCAGTCTGAGGGATAATCCGACGCGCAATTACCAGGGCCTCCCCTTCGAAGGCTGGATGCTCTACCCGAGCTTATTCCTCGGCGGCATTCATGACGATAATATTTATCTGGCTCAAACGCAGCGGGTGAAGGGCGAGGGCATCCAGGCGATACCGACTTTTATCGCAGATCGGGACAGAGGCGTTCAGCACACGAAAGTCTTCGTGAACGGCAGCCTCAACATCTACCCCGGAAACTGGCAGGGCAACCTCATAAACGGCGAAATGGGCGTTGGGCATGTCTGGGAGGTTCAGCGCGACCTCGTCGTCAGATTGGGCGCCGAATACGATATCAACAGCGATGTTTACTCGAACGGCTTTTTGTACACCCCTTACGGCAGCGCGACCATCAAGGCGCCGCAGCGGCGTAATACAGTCGGTGGGTTTGTGTCTGCGGTCAAAAGCTTCGACAAGGTGTTCGTGGGTCTGAGCGCCAGCGCCTACGAAACGACTTATGATTCCTTGTTCACCTCGGTCGGTTCGCTTCCTCAAGCCTATCGCGACAATCTCCTTGGCACCGCCACCGCTCGGCTGGGCTATTCCTTTTCCCCCGCCGTTTATTCTTTTGTCGAGGGTTCCGCAAACGTTCGCAATTACAGTAGCGAGACCGCGTATGGCGTAATCGCTCCGGGCGTGTGGACAGCCGGCACCTTTTTTAATTCGCAAGGCTACCGCGTGATCACCGGGCTCGGTTCGGATCGCATCAGCCTGTTCAAGGGGGAAATATACGGCGGATTCCAACAGCAGGATTTCGCCACTTCCATATTAGGAACGCATTCCAGCGCGGTCTACGGAGGAAAAGTAAGCTGGTTTCCGACCAGAGCCTGGACCGTATCGCTCTCGCTCGACGAGATCTTCCAGGACGCCGCTTTGCCGTTGTATTCAAACCCTCTCGGCAATTCTGCGTTCGTGACTCAGGCGACCGCGATCATTCAATACGCAATAGCCAAGGAATGGAACTTTCTTTTGAGAGGAGGCTACGCGAACTACCGCTATTTGTCCGGAACACGCACCGATAATTCATGGACCGGGAACTTTACATTCAATTACGAAATCACCCGCAACCTCATGGCGACGGCCAACTATACATTTTATCAGCTGGAGTCGACTGCTGCAGGGGCAAGCTATACACGGAATGTATTTGGCTTGGGCGCGACATATAAGTATTAAACCTCGTACGCAAAGACCTTAGTCAGACCAGAGCGCTCGGCCCAGACGGAAGCCAACCGCCCCATGGCCCGCTTAAGGAATCAGCACGATCGATCCCGCGGTTTTGCGGGCTTCCAGCGCTTCATGCACTTTGGCCGCCTCGGCGAGGGGGTAGTTCGCCGCGACCTCGAAATCAATGTGGCCGCGCTCGAGCGCGCGCTCCACATCGCTGGTCATTTCCTCATAGGTCTCGCGGTCGGCGATATGGGTGAAAAGCGAGGGGCGTGTGGCGAAGAGCGAGCCTTTCTGCGCCAGCAGGCCGAGATCGAAGGCGCCGACAGGCCCAGAAGCCGAGCCATAGCTCACGAACAGGCCGAAAGGCGCGAGGCAATCGAGCGAAGCGGGGAAAGTGTCAGCCCCCACGCCGTCATAGACGACGTCGCACAGTCTTCCCTTGGTGATCTCGCGCACCCGCTCGGGAAAATTTTCCGTGCGGTAGAGAATGACGTGCTTGGCCCCGGCGTCGCGGGCGATTCTGGCTTTTTCCTCGCTGCCGACGGTGGCGATGACCTTGGCGCCGAGGGCGCTGCCCCACTGGCACAGCAGGCGGCCGACGCCGCCGGCGCCGGCGTGCACCAATATCCTGTGGCCCTTTTTCACGCGAAAAGTCCGGCGCAACAGATATTGCGCGGTCAGCCCCTTGAGCATCATGGTGGCGCCGTCGGCATAGGACAGGCGCTTGGGCAGATGGACCAGGGCGGAGGCGGCGATGTTGCGGGCCTCGCTATAGGCGCCTAGGGGACCGACATAGGCCGCGCGGTCGCCGGGCTCGAAATCCTCGACGCCCTTGCCGACCGCGATCACTTCGCCTGCGCCCTCATGTCCGGGAATGAAGGGATATTCGACCGGATAGGCGCCGGTGCGGCGATAGATGTCGATGTAATTGACGCCTATGGCGCTATGGCGGAGCTGAACCTCGCCGGGGCCGGGAGGGGGCAGCTCGATGTCTTCCAGCTGGAGAACTTCCGGCCCGCCGGCGCGATGCACCCGAATAACCTTGACCATGATCGTCTCCAAACCTGCAATCGGAATCGGGGCCAGCATAGCAAACTAAGTCGGCCGTTGGGGCTGCTCCGGCGAAAAAGCGCGGTCGGCGACCTTAAAGACGCGGGTCGATCGGCTCGCTCTCCAGCGCGAGAACGGCGAAAACGCATTCATGAGTCTTGCGCAGCGGCGCCCGCGCCACGAAGCGCGACAGGGCTTCATGGCCGAGCGCGAATTCGCGCAGCGCGTTGGCGCGCTTGGCGCCGAGGCCGCGCTGGCGCAGGCGCGCCAGGTTTTCGGCCAAGTCATATTCCGGCCCGTAGATGATGCGCAGATATTCCTGTCCGCGAACCTTGAGCGCCGGCTGGATCAGCCCCTTGGCGCCGCGCGCGATAAAGTCGCGCGGCTTGACCACCATGCCTTCGCCTCCTGATGCGGTGAGCGCCTCCCACCATGCGGCGGCGTCGATGCAGGCGGCCTCGTCGTCGAGGACCAGCTTGCGCCAGCGCGTCGTCGTCATGCCCGGAGTCCCCGTCGCGGCGAGGCGTTCGGCGATGGCCATATGCCAGTGGTGGTCTTTGTCGAAATGCGCGGCGCCCTCGCTCGCCAGCAGATGGAAAGGGGCCAGTTTCAGATCGCCGAGCGATTCGACCGGCCAGACATAGGGGCGCCACGCCTCGGCATAGCGCGCCGCCTTTTCCGCGCGCACCGCCAGTCTGTCGCGCCAGTCGTCGATTGGAACGCCGCGCGCCGCGGCGCGCGCCGCCGCCTCATGCGCAAGCGTAAGGCCGGCCCGGCTCGCGGCGGCGACCGGAGCATATTGCTGCTCGATGAGCGCCGCCGCCTTGGCCGACCAGGGCATGAATTCGGCGTCGAACAACAGCCAGTCGGTCTCCAATTCCTCCCAGAGTCCGGCGGCGTCGCAGGCGGCGCGCAAACGCGCGAGCAGCGCCTCGGTCTCCTTGCGGTCAGGGAAAAAGGGGCGGCCGGTGCGCGTCCAGATCGCACCGCTCTCTCCCGAGACGACGCCGAACCGCCTGCGAGCCGCGTCCGCGTCCCGGCAGAGGGCGAGGCAGGCGCGCGAGCCCATATGCTTTTCCTGCAGCACGACCTCGCTCTGCCCGCGCTCGCGATAAAAGGCGAAGGCCTCTTCCGGGCGCTCCAGAAAGCCTTCCTGAGCGCTGGTTTCGACCGGGGACATGGTTGGCGGCAGATAGATCAGCCATTGCGGCGCGATGGCGAAGCGGCTCATCGCCTCCAGAGCCGCGGCGGCGTTCTCCTCTGCGACAGGGATGCGATTCATCAGGCCGACGTCGATCCAGCGCCGCCCCAGCACATCGGCGGCGTCGAGCGCATCGTCGGCCTCGGCCTGGGCGGCTCGGGCCCCCGGCGCGGGCCCGATCGGGCGCACGGGCTCGCAATAGACCCGCGCCGCCGGAACCTGGACGGTCTCGCGCTCCGGCCAGCGCAAAGCGGTGAGCCTGCCACCGAAGACGCAGCCGGTGTCGATGCAGATGGTGTTGTTGACCCATTCGGCTTCGGGCGTCGGCGTGTGTCCATAGACTACCGCCGTCCTGCCGCGATATTTCGCCGCCCAATCGAGCCGCACCGGGAGGCCGAACTGGTCGGTTTCGCCGGTGGTCTCGCCGAACAGGGCAAAGTCGCGCACAGCGGAGGAGCCGCGGCCGATCATCTCCTCCTTCAAGCCGGCATGGGCGACCGCGAGCTTGCCGTCATCCAGCCAGTAATGGCTGCGCAGATCGGACAGGAAACGCTTGACCTGGCCCTGAAACTCCGGCGGCTCGTCCGCGAGCTGGTCGATCGATTCCTGCAGGCCGTGGTTTACCGTCACCTTTCGTCCGTCGAACCAGCGCGAGAGTTTGCGGTCGTGATTGCCCTGAACCGTGTCGCCGACCCCGGCCGCCTGCGCCGCCATCGCTATGCGCAGAACCTCGGGCGTATTCGGACCGCGATCGACCAGATCGCCCGCGAAAATGAGCTTTCTGCCATGCGGGGCGGCGATTTTGAGCGCCTCGCCCTCGCCGGACACCACATAGCCGAGGCGATCGAGCAGGGCCCGCAGCTCGGCGGCGCAGCCATGCACGTCGCCGATGATGTCGAAGGGGCCATGGTCGTCGCGCCGGTCGGTCCACATCGGCCGCCGTTCGATCCGGGCGGCGTCGATGGCTTCAACCGAGTTGAGCTTCCAGATCTGGCGAAAGCCTTCCCTATCGAGGCCGCGCAAGCCCCGCCGGATTTCCGCTATCATGTGGTGGGGGACGCCGGGACCGAAGTTGCGGTCGGGCCGCGACCTGTTGCGCTCGATACATGTTTCGAGCCCGGGATCGAGGACGATGGCGACCGGCAGGGCGTGCCAACGCCGCGCCAGCTCGACCCGGTTTTTGCGGTCGGCGGGGCGGACATTGGTGGCGTCGATCACCGCCAGCCGTCGATGCTTCAGACGTTTTTCCGCGATTGTCGCGACGAGATCGAAGGCGTCGGCGGAGATCGCCTGATCGTTCTCGTCGTCGCAGACGAGGCCGCGGCAATGATCGGACGAGATTACCTCGGTCGGCTTGAACCAGCGCGCGGCGAAGCTCGACTTGCCCGAGCCGGTGGCGCCGATCAGCACGACGAGGCAGAAATCGGGGATGTCCAGCGAAGTGGGATCGGCGGGCCTCATCGCGAAAAAACTCCAACCTGCGAGACAGGACCGAATTCGGGATGCTCTTCGCCTATGCCCGAGAAGGCGACGCTATAGCCGTAGCGTTCGGCGACCGCCTGCGCCCAGGCGGAGAACTGCGGCCGGGTGAATTCAAACCGATGGTCGGGGTGGCGGAACTGGCCATCCGGCAGGGTTTCGAACAGCCGGTTATATTCGGCGTTGGGCGTGGTCACGATCACGACTTTTGGCCGCGCCGCGCCGAACACGGCGTCGGCCAGCGCGGGCAGGCGATCCTCGTCGAGATGCTCGATCACCTCGACCAGGGCGGCCGCGTCGACTTCGGCCCAGCGGGCGTCGCGATAGGTCAGCGCGCCGTGCAGCAGTTGCACCCGCTCGCGCGAGGCGCCTCCCGCGACATCGAGCTTCAAGCGCTCGCGGGCTCGCTCCAGATCGCGCGAGGAGGCGTCGATTCCGATCAGCTTCTCGAAGGCGCGGTCCTTCGCCAGCCGTTGCAGCAGCCGGCCCTCGCCGCAACCGAGATCGGCCACGGCGCGGGCGCCCGTCTCCTTCAGCAGCACGGCTACCGTATCGAGCCGGCGGTCGTGCAGGCGCAGGGGCGCCTCCAGCGCTTCCTCGCGGCGCGGCGTGGACTCGGACGGCTCATCCGGCGCCGGGTCCTGCAGAAGCAGGGCGAGCGCGGCGCGGGCCAGGCCGCGCCTGTTCTTGAGATAGCGCCGCGCGATGGTCTCTCTTTCCGGGTGGGCGGCGAGCCAAGGCCCGGCTTTGGAGACCAGTTTCCCGACCTCGTCATCGCCGACCCAATAATGCTTGTCCGCGTCGAGCGCCGGGATCAGCACATAAATATGGCTCAGCGCGTCGGCGAGGCGCAGCGTTCCGGAAAGGCGCAGCTCGACATAGCGCGAGGTTTCGATCCGCCGGGCCTCGACCCGCCAGCCCAGCGGCGCGAACAGGCGCTCCGGCAAATCGTCGCTCGAGGGTAGCGGCGCGATGGTAATCTCCAGCGGGATCGCGCTTTGCGCCAGCTCCGGCCGCTCGCGCGATACGCCGGTCATCGCCGTGCGAAAAGCCTTGTTCAGCGCCACCGAGAGAAAAGACGAGGCGGCGTAAGGGCGATCATTGACATATTGGTCCATCACGCCGTCGGCGCCGCCGCGACCGCGCACGAGCGCCACCGGATCGAGATCGAGCGCGAGCGCCGCCTCGCAGCGCTGCGCGTCGGCCTGCGGAAAAAACACGACGGCCTTGCCGAAGGAGAGTTCGACCTCATGGGTCCGATCCGGGTGCTTCATCAACAGAAAGCCGAGGTCGGTGGCCGGAGAATGGGTGGTGGCGATGGAAAGAAACATTGTCGGAGCTGGCCCGCCTTGATGCAAAGGGCGCTTTTCGCACGATTTTGTTTGGGGCCAAAGCGGGCGGGTCGAGCGTGATTAACGGAAAACCCCGACTCCGGGGGGAAAACGCCCTGTCGGACGGCGCGGAGGGGCCGATCGACGCACGCAAAGACCGGGCCTCGCCCTCGGGAGCGGTCGGCGCTATAAAGACCGATCACGGAGATAATGGGTCATGGCGCTGGAACACTCGGGCGAAGAGACAAAGACGATAAAGACGCAGATTCTCGTCGCGGGCGCGGGTTCGACCGGGGTCGCCGCCGCCCTCGCCTTCGCGCGCGCCGGACTGAAGGTGACGCTCGCCGGTCGGTTCCCGCCGCCGCTGCCGGGGCGCACCGTGGCGCTGTTCGAAGCCTCGCTGCGCTTTCTGGAGGCGATCGGAGCGCTCGCCAGGGTCAGGGAAAAAGCCTGCCCGATCGAAGCGATTCGCATGATCGACGACACCGCCCAGCTTCTGCCGACGCCCGACCTTCTGCTGAAATCGAGCGAGATCGGCCTGCCCGCCCTCGGCATAAACATCTCCAACGACGAACTGGTGGCGATCCTCCTCGAGATCGCCCGGGAACGTCAGGCTTTCGAGATCGTCGAGGCCGACATCGCCGATTACGTCTTCGACGGCGACGGAGCGGTCGCCCTGCTCGCGGACGGGCGCAGGATCGAAGCCGATTTCGTGGTCGCCGCCGACGGCCGCCAGAGCCGGGCGCGCGCCGTCGCCGGCATCGACACCAGGGAATGGACCTATCCCCAGGTCGCCCTGACCATGCTGCTCTCGCATGAGGAGCCGCATGACAATATCTCCACCGAATTCCACACCCGCTCCGGTCCCTTCACCCTGGTGCCGCTGCAAGGGCGCGAAGGCGCGCCGCACCGCTCCAGCCTGGTGTGGCTGATGAGCGTCGCAGACGCCAGCCGCCGGCTGGCCAAGCCGCGCGAAGAACTCGAATTCGAGCTCGAAGACCGCGCGCACGGAAAATTCGGCGCCATGAAGATCGAGGGCGGGATCGGCCAGTTCCGCATGGGCGGAATGAAGGTTTCGACCCATGCGACCGGCCGGGTCGCGCTGGTCGGGGAAACCTGCCACGTCTTTCCGCCGATCGGGGCGCAAGGCCTCAATCTGAGCCTGCGCGACGTCGCCGATCTCGAAGATTGCCTCGCCAGCGTCGATCTCTCCAACCCGCACGAACTCGGCCATGCATTGGCGCGCTACGACCGCCATCGCCGCGCCGACATCGGCTTCCGCACCCTCGGCGTCGATCTTCTCAACCGTTCGCTGATCGTTCCGCAATTGCCGGTGGATCTGCTGCGCGGCGCGGGGTTCGTCATCATGACGGCGCTGGGGCCGCTGCGGCGGGCGATGATCCGGGAAGGCGTTTCCCCGCACCTGCTTCTGCCGCGGCTGATGCAGGAAAGAGCGCCGCGCGAGGGCGGCGCCCGCCGCAGGCGGAGCGCCTGATCGGCGAGGCGCAAAGCTGCGGGTTCCATTTCCGCTCTCGCTCCTATATGTAATGCCGCATCGCAATATCGGCGTCACGCCGCTTCCGCGCGCGCAAGGTTCAAGCCGCGGAAACGGCGGCGTGCGTCACTGAACAGGCATTGGCCAAATCCATGAAGCTGCGCAATATCGCCATCATCGCCCACGTCGACCATGGCAAAACCACCCTGGTCGATTGTCTGCTGCGGCAGTCGGGCGCCTTCCGCGACAACCAGCGCGTCGCCGAGCGCGTGATGGACAGCAACGACCTCGAAAAAGAGCGCGGCATCACCATCATGGCCAAGGCGACCTCGATCGCCTGGAAGGACACCCGCATCAATATCGTCGACACCCCCGGCCACGCCGATTTCGGCGGCGAGGTGGAGCGCATCCTGTCGATGGTCGACGGCGCGATCGTGCTGGTCGACGCCGCCGAAGGCCCGATGCCGCAGACCAAATTCGTCGTCGGCAAGGCGCTGAAGATCGGACTCAAGCCCATCGTCTGCGTCAACAAGGTCGACAAGCCGGACGCCCGCGTATCCGAAGTCGTCAATGAGGTGTTCGATCTCTTCGCCGCGCTGGACGCCACCGACGAGCAGCTCGACTTCCCGATCATCTATGGTTCGGCCAAGCAGGGCTGGATGGCCGAGGAGCCCACCGGCCCGCAGGACGGCATGGCCCCGCTGTTCGATCTCGTGGTCAAGCATGTGCCCGAGCCCAAGGTCGAGGAAGGCGGCTTCCGCATGCTCGGCACGCTGCTGGAGGCGAACCCCTATCTCGGCCGCATCATCACCGGCCGCGTGTTCTCGGGCAGCGTGAAGCCCAACCAGGCCGTGAAGGTCCTGGACCGCACCGGCAAGGTCGTCGAGCAGGGCCGCGTCTCCAAGATCCTGGCGTTCCGCGGCATCGAGCGGCAGCCGATCGAGGAGGCCGAAGCCGGCGACATCGTGGCCATCGCGGGCCTCGAAAAATTCAACGTCGCCGACACGCTTTGCGCGCTCGAGGTGAACGAGCCGCTGCAGGCCCAGCCGATCGACCCGCCCACCCTGTCCATGACCTTCCTCGTCAACGACTCGCCGCTCGCCGGCACCGAAGGCGACAAGGTGACGAGCCGCATGATCCGCGCGCGGCTCTATAAGGAAGCCGAAGGCAATGTCGCGCTGCGCGTCGAGGATTCGCCGCAGGGCGACGCCTTCATCGTCTCCGGCCGCGGCGAATTGCAGCTCGGCATCCTGATCGAGAACATGCGCCGCGAAGGCTTCGAGCTCGGCGTCTCGCGTCCCCAGGTCGTGTTCAAGCGTGGCGAGGGCGACGAAATTCTGGAGCCGATCGAGGAAGTGGTCATCGACGTCGACGAAGAGCATTCCGGCGTCGTGGTGCAGAAGATGGCCGAGCGCAAGGCCGAGATGGTCGAGATGCGGCCCTCCGGCGGCGGCCGCCTGCGTCTCGTGTTCTACGCCCCGACGCGCGGCCTGATCGGTTATCAGGGCGAGCTTCTGACAGACACCCGCGGCACCGCCATCATGAACCGCCTGTTCCATGAATACGCCCCGCACCGGGGCGAGATTCAGGGCCGCCGCAACGGCGTGCTGATCTCCAACGATCAGGGCGAGGCGGTCGCTTACGCCATGTGGAAGCTCGAGGACCGCGGCCCGATGATGATCGAGCCGGGCTGGAAGGTCTATCGCGGCATGATCGTCGGCGAGCACACCCGCGACAACGATCTCGAGATCAACGTGCTCAAGGGCAAGCAGCTCACCAATATCCGCACCCAGTCCAAGGACGAGGCCGTGCGCCTGACGCCGCCGATCCAGATGACGCTGGAAAAGGCGCTGGCCTATATCGAGGACGACGAGCGCGTGGAAGTGACGCCGAAGTCGATCCGCCTGCGCAAGGTCTACCTCGATCCCAACGAGCGCAAGCGCTTCGGCAAGGCCGGCAAGGCCGCCCTGGTGGATTGAGGGCCGGCTGGTCCGACAGGCTGAATGGAACAATCGCGCCGGGGGGCTCTCCGGCGCGATTTTTTGTGGCGCCCCGGCTTGAGACGCTCGGAAAGGGCGTCAGGCCCGGCGCTTGAGCTCCGCGTCCAGCGAGCAATGGCCGCCGCCGCGAATAGCGTAGGACAGCGCCACGACGCCCCACAGCAGCGGATATTCAAAGCCGCCTTTCTGGGCGAAGAAACCCGCGCTCCAATGCACCGCAAAGACGATGAAGAACATTTGCGCCGCGATGAGCGCCGCGGCGACGCGGGTTCCAAGGCCCAGAGCGAGCGCGAGCCCGCCGAAAAACTCGACGATCCCCGCGGCGACCGCCAGCCAGCCGGGAAGGCCGAGCTTGGTCTGAAAGGAGTTTTCCGCTGCGGCGAGGCCGGAGCCCCCGAACCAGCCGAAAAGTTTTTGGGCGCCGTGGGGCATGAGGATGAGGCCGGCGGCGGCGCGCACCATGGCGTCGGCGTAAGTGTCGATCCGGTCGGTCAAGGATGCCGGCGGCGGGTTTGCGTTGGACATGGGCGGCCTCGCAAAGGATCGAACTAAATTTAGCGCGCGTTCGATCCAAGAAGAGTCGGCCGCGGTTCATGGGTCATTGGCTGAGCATGTCCTCAACCAAAACCGCGGGGCGCTTTTCGGGAACATGGCTTTGGTCGAACATGTTCTTTTTCCAAAAACCGCTGCGCGCTTTTCGGGAACATGGCTTTCGCTGAGCATGTTCTTGTCCAAAAACCGCTGCGCGCTTTTCGGGAACATGGCTTTCGCTGAGCATGTTCTTGTCCAAAAACCGCTGCGCACTTTTCGGGAACATGCTCTATGCCTCCCGATAAAACATCAGCAGCAGCCCGGCGAGGATGAAGGCCACGGGCCAGACGAGGCTCGCGATGCGACGCGCCGGGCCGTCGTCGAGGCGCAGCTCCAGCCAGCGCGCCCACCCCGCCGCGACGCCGACCAGCGCCAACGGCGTATGGGTGATCTCGATCAGCATTTCCTCCTTGGGATTGGCGAGCCCGTGGGAATGGGTCAGCAGAAAGGCCGCCGCAACCGCGGTCGTGACGGGAAACACATAGGGCGCCCAGGCCGCCTTGAGCTTGCCGAGCCGCACCCGCCATTCAAACAGCCCGAACAGGATGATCAGCACGATCATCAGGCGGTGCTGGGCGATCTCGGGATCGCGCAGGCTCTCGATCAGCCCGAGATGGCCGAGCGGCCAGACTTCCTCGTCGGCGCGCAGAAACAGGAAGCCGGCGAGGCCGAGGAAGGTCAAGGGCCAATGTTTTGCGATGGGAGCAAGCCGGCGGTCGTGCTCGGCGAGGGCGAGCAGCCCCATGAGGAGGACGAAAATCCCGGCCCAGTGGTGGTTGTACTCCGACCAGGCGATGTCCTCGGCGTTGCGGGGCGGCGCGGCGGTCTCGCCCATGGCGTAGGCGCGGGGGGCGCCGGGGTCGATCATCCTCGGCTGAGAGGTGGAGAGGCTGGCGTGATCGGGGCTCTCCAGCCTGATGGGCCAGCGCGGCTCGACCCGTTCCACCACCTCGTTCCAGCTGGCGCGGTCGTTGGGCAGGTCCCGGGCCGGCGGCAGCGAGGTCAAGGAAGCCGCGCAAAAAAGCGCCGTCAGGCCGACCCCGATCTCGACTTCGGCGAAACGGCGCAGTCTCGAAACCGATCCGCGGGGGTCGGTTCGAAGCTCCCGTCCGGTGAGGAAATTCATGCCGCCGAGCAGCAGCAGCCCGAGCAGCAGGCCGGCTTTGGCGGTGAGCATGACGCCATAGGAGGCCCCGTAAAGCGCCTCGGGCTCCCCGAGATAATCGGCGGCCATATAGACTCCGGCCCCGAGCAGCATCGCGACGCCGGCGGCGGAAATCATCGAGAAACGCGCCGCCACATAGCGGCGGCTTCCCGTTTGCGCCGCGCCTAAGGCGATGAGAAAATAGGGGATGCCGCCGATCCAGATCGCGACGCCCAGCATATGGGCGAATTCCGCCACATAGAGACCGGCGACGTGATCGAGCCGGCTGGCGGCGTGAGTGGCGCCGATCTGCGTCGCGAGCAGGAACAATCCGGCGAGACCCGCGGCCGGCAGGGCGTCGCGCCGCGAACTGATGAAAAAGGCGACCGCGCCGGCGAGAACCGAGGCGAGAAGATCGATTTTGACGGCCTCGGCGCCGAGGAGCTCGCCCGCCGGAAGGCCGAGGGTTCCGCTCAGCATGAAACCGAGCGCCGCGGCGGCCAGCGCCTCCCCGGCGCAAAGCGCGAGGGCGCTCCAGAAAATCAGCCTCTCGGCGCGGCGCCGCGCGGTCTCGCCGAGCCGCGCCTCGGCGACCGCAGGCAGGAGGAGAAAGGCCAGCCCGCCGAGCGTCAGCGATTGCGCCGTGAGGATGAACCCGCGCAGGGTGACGTTGAGGAAGCCGTAGATTTCGATGAATAGCTGCAAGGACTTTACCGTTTTACCTGGAAGGAAATCTCGCCGTGGGTGATATGGCCGTCGACGCTCAGGGTCTGCCACAGGATCCGATAGCGCCCGTCCTCCAGCCCGCTCGCGCGTGATTTGAGGGTTTCGGCGGCGCCGTCGGCCAGCGGCAAAACGACGCTGGCGCCGCCCGGCCCGACCAGGGTCAGGCGGGAGCGGGCGCGATCGACCCGGCTGTTGAAACGGACTTCCACCTCGGTTTCGGAAGCGGCGATCGTTTCATTGGGTAGCGGCGTCGAGGCGACGACGATCGCATGGGCGAAAGCCGCATCGGCGACGAAGACGAGCGGAACGGCGAGGAAATAAAGGTAAGAGCGTGGCATCGTCATGGCGGGCTCCGCGGGGCCGGGCTTTCTCGCCGGTCCTTCGGCTGTGGGACAGGAATCATCTACCGGGAATTTGACAGAATTTGCGCCTTTATCACAAGAAGGGAGGTCGAGGTCGCGAGCCGCCGCCCGCCGTCGCTCCAAAGCGGCGGCGTCTCACGCCTATTGCGAAATTTTCGCCCAATCTCTAGCCTTGGGCATGCTATTTCAGAGCTCATCCACCAGATCGACGCAGGAGCCGGGGCAGTCCTTCGGCGGCCGTCCAAGAGTGGAGCCAAAGAGGGGAAGAAAAAGAATGGCGAACAACAAGGTCACAACACTGGAACAGGCGATGGCCCTCATCCGGGATAATGACGTCGTGACCACTTCGG
Source organism: Methylocystis heyeri (assembly GCF_004802635.2). NCBI lineage: Bacteria > Pseudomonadati > Pseudomonadota > Alphaproteobacteria > Hyphomicrobiales > Methylocystaceae > Methylocystis > Methylocystis heyeri. Next base: position 3,598,133 of record NZ_CP046052.1, on the reverse strand, counting down.
GGTTCGTCCAGAGCTGCATCCCCGAGGCTCTGCATATGGGCCTGGAGCAGCGCTACGTCGAAACCGGCCATCCGAAAAACCTCACCCTGATCATGACGGCCGGCGCCGGCGACAGCAAAGGGCTCGGCACGGGGCGCCTCCATCACGAGGGTCTGCTGGGCCGGGTCATCGCGGGTAATTTCGGGCGCATGCCCAAGGTCGCCGAGGCCGCGCAAGCCAATAAGATCCTCGGCTACAATTTGCCGCAGGGGGTGATCTCCCAGCTCTATCGCGCCTGCGCCGCCGGACAGCCGGGGCTGTTCTCCAAGGTCGGCCTCTACACCTATGTCGATCCGCGCTTCGGCGGCGGCAAGGTCAATGAGGTGACGACCGAGGATATCGTGAAATATCACAATATCCAGGGCGAGGAGTGGCTGTTCTACATCGCCACCAAGATCGACGTCGCCTTCATCCGCGGCACTTCGGCCGATCCTTCCGGCAATATCAGCATGGAGAAGGAAACCCTGGTTCTCGACAATCTGGCCCAGGCCATGGCGGCGAGAAACAATGGCGGCATCGTCATCGCCCAGGTCGAGCGGATCGTCGAGCAGGGCTCGATCAAGCCCAAGGACGTCGAGGTCCCCGGGATTCTGGTCGATTGCGTGGTGGTCGCGCCCACTCCCGAGCTGCACCGCATGAATTATGGCGTGATGTACAACGCCGCGCTGGCCGGCGAAGTCCGCGTGCCGGTGGAAGGCATGGCCAAAATGCCGCTCGACGAGCGCAAGGTCATCGCCCGGCGCGCCGCCTTCGAGCTGCCGCCGAACGGCGTCGTCAATCTCGGCGTCGGCGCGCCCGAGGGCATCTCGGCGGTCGCCAATGAGGAAAAATTCACTCCCTACATAACGCTGACCACGGAAGCCGGCGCCATCGGCGGCGTGCTCGCCAGCGGATCGAGCTTCGGCGGCGCCACCAACGCCGATTCCATCATCCAGCAGAACCAGCAGTTCGATTTCTACGACGGCGGCGGCCTCGACATGACCTGTCTCGGCATGGCCGAATGCGACGTCCAGGGCAATGTCAACACCAGCAAGTTCGGCGGCCGTCTCAACGGCTGCGGCGGCTTCATCAACATCAGCCAGAACGCCCGCAGCGTGGTGTTCGCCGGCACCTTCACCAACGGCGGGCTGAAGGTCGAGATCGCGGACGGCAAGCTCAACATCCTGCAGGAAGGCCGCAACCGCAAATTCCTCAACTATGTCGAGCAGATCACCTTCTCCGGCAAATTTGCGCAAAAGCGCAAGCAGCCGGTGATCTATGTCACCGAGCGCTGCGTGTTCCGGCTCGGCCAGAGGGGAATGGAGCTGATCGAGGTCGCGCCCGGCGTCGACATCGAAAAGAACATTCTCGCCCATATGGCGTTCAAGCCCATCGTCGAAGAGCCCGAGCTGATGGACAAGCGCCTCTTCATCGACGAGCCGATGGGGCTGCTGGCCGAACTGCTCAACCTCAATCTGCACGAGCGGGTTCAATACGATCCCGACCGCAATATTCTCTTCGTCAATCTGGAAGGCTGGCACGCCCGCACCAAGAAGGACGTCGACGAGCTGCGCAAGACTCTTATCGAGGCCTGCCAGAAGGTCGGCAAGCGGGTGAATTCGGTGGTCAATCACGACGGCGCCAAGATCGCCGAGGCGCTCTATGACGATTACGCCGAGATGATCCAGTACATGCTGGAGCATTATTACGCGACCACCGCGCGCTATGCGACCAGCGCCTTCGCCCGCCTGAAAATGAAGGAAGCGATGACCAAGCGCGGGCTTTCGCCCCATGTGTTCGAGCGCAAGGAAGCCGCCCAGGCCTTTTTGGAAGTGGTCGGGAACTGATCCGCGCCCCCTCTTGCGGGGAACAAATCAGGCCTCTCTCCCGGTCGGGAGGGAGGCTTTTTTTCTTGCAGCGGCGATCAGTTGGAATCCTCGCGAGAGGCGCGTCTGGAAAACCAGTCCCTTCACCCTGAGGAGCCCGCGCAGTGGGCGTCTCGAAGGGTGGGGCGCCGCGCCTCATGGAACATCCTTCGAGGCTTTTTGCGTTCCGCAAAAAGCGCCTCAGGATGAGGGCGTCGAGGCGCAGAGACCAAACGGATTCATCGTCGCCACGCTTCGCAATGACCGGCGCGTCAATACTCCCACTCGGCGCCGACGCCGACGGAGGTATGCCCGTCCATTCCGGCCTCGCCCTGGATGCGCATCTTCTTCATCACATCCACGCCGACATTGACCGCCGCGTCCGAGGGCTTGGCCCCGGTGCGCACGCCGACGCTCACATTGTCGGTGAGATATCGCGAGGCCCCGATGGTCGGGCCGTTGGCGCCGCTGGCGCTGAGGTCGAGCGAATCGACGCCCAGGGCCTTGCGCATTTTCTCAAAGGCGCCGTCTCCGCCCCCGCCCGAAAGCTCCGCGACCGCGGCGGCGAGCTGGAGGGCCTGGAACGGCGACAGCGAGCCCGAGGCCTTGGCGAACAGCAACCGCGAAAGCACTTCGTCCTGCGGCAGTTCGGGGGTCGAGGAGAAAGCGAAGCTCGGCTGCGACGCGGGGCCGGAGATCGTGATTTGGGCGGTGACGTCTCCGGCGGTGGCCTCGGCGTAGAAGTCGAGTTGGGGCATGAGGCCACCGGAGAAACTGAGCTTGCCGCGGGTGATGTCGATGCGCTGGGTGAGCAGTTGCAGCTTCCCGCGACGCAGATCGAAGCCGCCGATCACATTGGGCTTCTGCACTGTTCCGGTGATCTTGAGCTCGCCGCCAAATTCCGCGTCTATCCCACGCCCGCGTACGAAAATGCGGTTGGGAGCAGAAATATTGAGGTCGAGCGCCGCGTCGAAGGCCGAAGATTTCCCCGCCTTGGCCTTTTGTTTGCGCTGAAGCTCGAGCAATTCCTTGGCGAAGCCGCGCGCGTCCTTGTGAACGGCGTCGGGCAGCGGCCGCAGCGAGGAGGGCAGGCGGTCGGGAACGTTCACTTCCAGAGTGTTGAACTTCACGACTCCCGTAACCTTGGGAGCCCTTGCGAGCGGTCCCCCGAGATTGAGGTCGAAATCGGCGGTGGAGGAGACCAGCGCGCTGCTCACCAGCAAAGCGTTGTGGCCGATGATGCGCAGGGAGCCGGGCATGCCGGCTTCGGGCAGAATCGAAATGCGCCCGCTCCCCGAAATCTGACCGCCGTTATGGGTCGAGGCCTGCAGCGAAGCGAGGTTGAGCTCACGGCCGCGCGCCTCCAGCCGCGCCCCGATCTTGTCGAAGGCGACGCCGTTGGCGGGGTCCGCGAAGGAGCCTTCGCTGAGCGTCATCGAGCCGTCGACGATGGGGGAGGAAGCCTGGCCCGCGACGCGCAGATCGAGCGCGGCCTTGCCATGCACGGTCTGTCCGCCCGCGGAAAGCATCGTGTTGGCGACGGCGGCGTCGAGGCCGCCTTTGATCGCGAGCTCCAGCGCCCCATTGGCGTCGAGCGGCGCCGAGCCCGTTATCTTGACGCGGTTGGCCGTCCCCATGGCGATGTCGGCGTCGACGCTGGTGCGCTTGCCTGAAATGCGCCCCTGCGCGGCGACGTCTATCGCCGGCAAGCCGCTGTTCTTCACTTGTGGGGCGGAGAATTTCGAGACCGTGACCTTCCAGTCGCCGCCTGGTGCGGTTTTGGACCCGGTGATCCTGGCTTCGGCGTCGAGCTTGCCGTCGAAGGCGAGGCTCGGATCGGCAAGCGCCGCGATCGAGAGCGGCACGGATCGCGCCTTCAGGGTGAGATCGAGCCGCTCGCCGGCGCGCCCGTCGAGATCCAGCCTGCCGCCGTCGGCGTTGATCGCAAGGCCCCTGATCTCGGCCTCTCCATACTCGCCGAGGGTGATTGCAGCCGGCCCCGCGAGGCTGAGCTTTTTGCCGCCCCGCTGGACCGTCAGCGACGCGAGATCGAGCCGGGTTTTCTCCCCGGGCGTCACCGTCGCGGCGCTCGTCACAGCGAAGCCGCGGGCGTTGACGTCGAGATCGAGCGCGGTTCCGGACCCCGCGGGGCGCGCCTTGAGCCGGGCGGAGGAAATGGCTTCCTTGCCGACTTCCGCCTTTTCGAGACTGGCTTCGCCCTCCAGGGCGGGACGGCGCAGGACATCGCGCGCCGAAAGCTTGGCGTCGATCCGGCCCAGGGAAAGATCGCGCGCCCGCAGCCCGGAGCCTTTGACGTCTATGGCCGCGTCCTGTCCCCCCGAAGCGGCGTCGAGCGCAATCTCGGCGTGCAGCGCGCCGGCGAGCTTTTGCAGAGCGAGGGCGGAGAAATCGTCGAGATCGGGCGCATTGAGGCTCAAGCGCCCCCGCGCCGCGCCGTCATAGGCGAGCGATCCTTTCAGCGTCGCCCGGCCGACGCCGAGATCGATGTTTTCGAGCTTCCAGGCTTCGCCGGCGCGCGAGGCCTTGAGTTCGCCGCGCGCGGGACGCCCGTCGATGGTTCCGCCCAGCGTCGCAGCGGCTTTCAGCGCTCCGGTGATGTCCTGCGCCTGCGCGTCGAGCTCCAGCTTGGGAATGGCGCGCCCATTGGCGGCGGCGTCGGCGAGGTCGAGGCGCAGCCTGGCGTCCGGCTTTTTCAGCGAGCCGGAAAGATTGGCGTTCAAGCCGGCGCGGCCCGAAAGACGCGGATCGGCGCGACGCAGGTCGGGCAGTGCGACATCGGCGGCGATATTCGCCTTTTCCTTGGTCGCCGCCCCGTTCAGCCTGACCTGAACATATTCGCCGTTGAGCGTCAGCCCCTCGAAACTCACGCCCCCGCCCGGAAGGGTCTCAACCTTGCCGCCGATGGCGAGCTTTTTTCCCAGCACGCCGTCGACCGCCGCGACGCCGGCGCCCGGCTCGGAGACGGTTCCGTTGAGCGCGGCTTTGACGCGGCCATCTCGCGGCGCGCCACTCAAACTCGCCGCCAGCGTCAGCGCGCCATGAAGGCTCCGCCCCGCGATCCCCGAGAAGCGGGAAAGATCCGAGGCGCCGAGGACGAGCTTGCCGTCGAGCAGGCCGGGGCCGGCCTTGCCGGCATAGGTGAGGTTTGCGCCGCCAGCCTCTATTTTGGCGAGGCCGATGTCGGCGTCGCCCTCCGCCGTGGCGCGCGCCCGAAGAGAGAGATTCAGGCGGTCTCCCAGCGCTTCGGAGACGCCCCGGCCGGCGAGCGCCAGCTCTTCGCCATGGGCCTCGACATTGATGTCGACATGCGCGCCCGGCTGGCTGAGCGGCCCCTCGGCGGCCGCTTTGGCGGCCGCGTCGAAATGGCCGATCCTTCCGGCCGACGAAACCAGATCCTCGACGAGGAGGCTCAATCGGGCGTCGGGCTTGTCGAGGCTTCCGGCCGCGGAAATCTCGCCTTCCAGCGTCTTGGCGCGGAAGGCGCCCGATGCGCCGGAAGCCTGGCCGTGGAGGGCGAAGCGGGCGTCGATCGCGCGATCGGCGCCGAGGCGCCCCGCCGCCTCCAGCCTCAGGGCCGGATTGACCAAAGCGAGGCTCTCCAGAACCAAGCCCCCGTCGTCGGCGAAGTCGGCTGCGCCCTTCAGCCGGTTGTCGCCGGCGAAAACATCAGCCAGCGCTTTGGGGAGCAGAGCGGAAAAGTCGGAGATCAGGTCGAAATCGAGCCGCCGCCCCGCGTCCTTGCGCGAAAGGCCGGCTTCGCCCCGCGCCTTTAACTCCTCGCCCGCGCTGGCGTCCAACCTCGCCCGAAAGGCGTCGAGCGGCCCCTCCCCCTTCAGCGTGACGGCGAGCGGCGGCGCTCCCGGCAATTGCGCCAGCCGGGCGATGACCCCGCCTGCAGGCTCGCTGGCGTTGAAATCGATTCCCATGCTTCCGCCGGGCGCGATCTTCGCCTCGAGCCGGACTTCGCCGGGGGCGTCCTGGCGCAGGATCGCGAACGAGGCTCTGGCGCCGTCGGAGGAAGCGCCGGCCTCTGCGGAGCCGGTCAGGCGAAAGGTCGCCGGAGCGCCGATCACGGGGGCGTCGAGCGCGAGCGCGCCGACTTCGAACAAGCCGAGGCGCACACGAATCGGGAGATCCGGCGGCCATGAGGCCGCGGATTTCTTTTCGGCGGGTTTCGTCTCCGCGGGTTTCTGGTCGTTTGCGCCGGCGTCGGGCCGGCGCAGCGCTTCGATTCGCCCGATCTTCAGCGAATTGACGTCGAGCCGCAACGCGGCGAGGGCGAGCGGCGACCAGTCGAGATCGACCCGGTCGATTTTCAGCCATACGCCGCGGGGGTCGGCGAGAACGATGTCCCGAACGGCGGGATGCGAGGAAAGAAGGCCGTCGATTTCTCCTATGTCGACCTTCATCTGCACCGAGGAGGCCGAACGCGAAACAAAATCGGCGAGGAAGCTCTTGCCGTCCCGGGTTTTGAGGCCGAGGCCGACGAATGCGGCGCCCCCGGCGAGGAGGATCAGGCCGAAACCGGCGCCGATATATCGCAAGAGCCGCACGCGCATCAGAACGCCTCTCCTATTCCGATGAACAGAGCATAGGCGGATTCGCCCGGCTTGCGGGCGATGGGGGTCGCAAGGTCCAGGCGAATCGGGCCGATGCCGGAGTAATAGCGAAGGCCGAGACCGGCGGCGTAGCGCATGGGACTCTGGAAATTGGGGAAGGACGAGGCGAAGGCCATGCCGGTGTCGAAGAACGGCACGATCCCGATTTCCTTGGTGATCTTTATGCGCGCTTCCGCCGAGCCCTCCAGCAGGCTCCGGCCGCCGACCGCGAAGCCCATGCCGTATTGGGGAGCGAGCGAACGATATTGGTAGCCGCGCACCGAGCCGCCGCCGCCGGCGAAGAAACGGTGGCTGGCGGGAATATCCGCGATGCTGGCGCCGACGATCGAGCCGATTTTCGCCCGGCCGGCCAAAATGTACCAGGCGTCGTCGTCGAGGGCGTAATATGTGCTCACCTGCCCCTGCGACTGGACCATTCCCACGCTGTCGTGGAGCGTCTTGAAATAGGGCTCCACGGTCGCGACGGCGCGAACGCCCTTGGTGGGCGCGAGGAGATCGTCGGTGCTGTCGTAGTTTGCCGAGACCGGCACGCCCAATAGCGTATAATTATGCGGGCCGAAGGCGTCGAAGGTGTGGCCCGCCTCGATCTCCACGCCGGCCTGAATGGACGCGGCGTCGCTGAAACGGTGGCGGATTCCCGTGCTGGCGCCGCCGTAATTGGCCCAGTAATAGGGCGTCTTTTCCCGCACCGCGTAAGCGTCGACGAGCAGATCGTTGCGCGAGCCCTCGAGCGCCGGCTTCACGAAGCTCATTTTCGCGCTGCCGATCAGATTGCTGGAATCGAAACGGGGAAGGCTGAAGAAGCTGCCGGCCGCCGAGCCCGAAGTCGCGGTGGCGGCGAGGCCTCCCTGCACGTCGAAGCGCAGCCGCTCGCCGCCGCCGAAGACGTTCCTGTCCATCCAATAGGCGCGCAGGCCGGGACCGTCGATATTGGAAATCTGGCCCGTCACGCCGACCGCATGCTGCTTGCGTTCGGAGGTCGTGACGAGGATCGGCATGTTCCCGTTGCTGTCCAGGGCGGGGCCGTCTTCCACCTTGACGGAGCCGAGGGCCTCGATCCGGGCCACCGATTTGCGGGTGTCCGCCAGCTTCCTCGGGCTGTAGTCTTCGCCTTCCTCGAGATAGATGAAAGAGCGGATGACGTCGTCAGGCACGCCCGGAGAGCCGCTCAGTTTCACTTCTCCGATCCCCGCTCTGGGGCCGGGATCGACGGTGATGGCGACGTCCATCGCCTGGTCCCGATGCAGAATCACCGGGGCGGTCTTGACGATTTTGGCGAGCGGATAGGATTGAGCGCGGAGCTGATCGACGAGATCGGCCTCCAGGGCGCGCACCCGCGCCGCCCGGGCGGGTTCGTCGGGCCCGCGCTCGAAGGTCTTTTTCGAGAACAGCGCGGGGTCGATCGGCGTCATGCGGCGCGCGTCGTAAACCACGACATTGCGCAGATGAAACAGCGGTCCCGGCTCCACCTTGAAAACGACCGGCACGGGAGTCTTGTCCCGCATCTGCTCGGCGGCCCGCGCCGCGGCGTCCGCGCCGCGTCCGTCGGGAAAGATTTCGACGCCGGCGACTTCCGCTTTGACCTGCGCGTCGAAATAGCCGTCGCCCCAAAGCGCTTCGCCGATGCGCGGCAGGTCGGCGACGACCCTCTGCGCGAGCGCCACTCCCCCGACCGGCGGCTGAAGCCTCAAGCGCCAGCTGTTGGAGGCGTCCTTGAGACGCTGCGCGAGATTGGCGTCGTCGTCGAGGCCGGAGAACTCGATTTTATAGGGGAGCGCGTCGGGGCTCGGCGGCGGCGGCTCCTCCTCTGAACCAAGCAGCCCAAAGAAATCGAACGCGCGGGCCTGACCCCCCAATGATGGCGTGATCAGCGCAGCCATGACGGCGACAGAGACAAGAGAAGCGCGCTTCACGTGACAAAACCCGGACAAGATCGAGAAAACAATAATGGAGCGCCGCCGGCGGGTCCAGTCGTTAAGCTTAACGCGCAAAAAACACGGTGAACCTATTCTTAAGGCGCAGCGTAACTACATGGGAACAGCCCGGTATTTTTTGGCTCTGCCCGCTTTCCGCTCGAAGGGGATCGCTGGATCGAACGGAAATCATGATATGTCAAGGAGTTGGAGCCCATCGCCGGCGCCGCGGTCCGCCGCCTGTTGGTGAAAAAGGGACTTTGAGCATTGTCGAGTCCAGCGGAAACAGCCGGCGATTCGTAAAATGCGGTAAATCAGGAATCTGGGGCGCCGGTCTTGATTCGGTCGAAACCAACGGCGCTCTGGCTTCGGGCGGCGCCTTGCCATCCCTTCTGGCCGCTGGCGCCGCCGTGCGCTCGGAAACTGGAAAGAAAAGGAGAAGGCCGATGGACCGGGAGATAGGGCGTTCGCCGGCGCCGCTTGGTTCGGCGGGGCCGCAAAACAACAGGCCCCGTCGCGCGGGGGCTGACGGGGCCTTTCTCGCTTCGTTCCTGACGAAGCTCTCTGGGGGATTTCCAGTTCGGTTTCGGACCCCGCCGCTTGGCCTTCGCGGCAAGGCTCCGATGTCGATGTGAAGTTTTCGAGACGGCTTTGAAGGGATCTGCGCTGGATTCTTCGGACCGTCGTGACCTGACGCTTGCTGCGCAGGTCAAATTTGACCCGGTGGCGTCATGCTCCTCTCGGAAGACTTTGCACATCCGGCGCCAGACTGCGCTGACGCGGGTCCATCCTATCGCACTCCGAATTCGAGGTCCCGCCCGACCGGCCCTTCGTTGGCTTTTTGCGACTCGCCAACGCTGCGATTGATATGATGCTGAACCCGGTCCGCGATTTGGTCAAGCCTAATTTTTGACCGGGCGCCGGCCGCGACGCCCGGCCGCAGGGGAAGCTCGCCCGCGCATTGTAGCGGCGCGGCGAGGCTTGAATAAGCGATCGATGACGTATATAGATATCTTTATATGTATCAGGGCAACCCAATGATCGTCCCGCAGACTCTCGCAATGGACCCGGCGCTGGCGGCGCTCAACGCGACAGGCGAAGAGACCCGGCTGCGGCTGGTCGCCCTGCTCGCAGAATCCGAACTCACCGTGAGCGAGGTGGTCGCCATACTCGGCCAGTCCCAGCCCCGGGTCTCGCGCCATCTCAAGCTTCTGGTGGAGGCTGGCGTGGTGGAGCGTCGACGGGAAGGGGCCTGGGCCTTTTTCCGCTTGGCTTCCTCGACCGCCGCCGGAGCGATGGCCCGCAGCGTCATCGATCGCCTCGACGCCAGCGATCCCATGCTCGCGGCGGATCGCGCGCGGCTTGCCGAAGTGCGGCAGGCGCGCGCCGAAAACGCCGCGAGATATTTCGCCGCCCACGCCGACGAATGGGCCGACATCCGCTCGCGCCATGTGCCTGAGATCGAGGTCGAAAAAGCGGTTTGCGAGGCGATAGGGAATCGCCCGATCCGGCAGTTGCTCGATCTCGGGGCGGGCGCCGGCAGAATGCTCGAACTCTTCGCGCCCCAGGCCGAGCGCGCCATCGGCGTCGATCTCTCCTCGGCCATGCTCGCGGTCGCGCGCGGCCGTCTCGAGGAATGCGGCCTGCGCAATGTCCAGCTGCGCCAGGGAGACATCTACGCCCTGCCGGTGGAGCGCAATTCCTGCGATGTAGCGATCATGCATCAGGTGCTGCACTATCTCGACGATCCGGGCCGCGCTTTGCGCGAGGCGGCGCGGACGCTGGCCCCGGGCGGCAGGCTGATCGTGGTCGATTTCGCCCCCCATCAGGAGGAAATCCTGCGCGAAAAGCACGCCCATCGCAGGCTGGGCTTCTCAGCGGGGGAAATCTCCGACCTTCTCTCCCAGGCCGGTCTGGAGACCGTTATGCATCGCGATCTCTCGCCCACCGAAAAGGATACGGCGAAGCTCACAGTGTCCCTATGGGTCGCACGCGATCCGCGCGTCGACGCCGATCTTGTTTCTTCACCCGATTACGAGGCCGCCTGATGACAGCAGAGCCCCGCCACCCGCTCTCCTCCAAGGGCGAATTCGTCATCTCGTACGAATTCTTTCCGCCCAAGACGCCGCAGATGGAGACTCAGCTCTGGGAAACCATCAAGCGGCTGGAGCCCCTCTGCCCGCGATTCGTTTCGGTGACCTATGGGGCCGGCGGCTCGACCAGGGAGCGCACCCACGCCATCGTCGCGCGCATCGCCCGCGAGACGACCATGAAACCCGCCGCGCATCTGACCTGCGTCTCCGCCACGCGCGAGGAGATCGACAAGGTGATCCGCGACTACTGGGACGCGGGCGTCCGCCACATAGTGGCGCTGCGGGGCGATCCGCCGGGCGGCGTCGGAACGCCTTTCATGCCCAATCCGCTGGGCTATCCGACGTCGAGCCATCTCGTGCGCGGCATTCGCGCGATCGGGGATTTCGAAATCTCGGTTTCCACCTATCCCGAGGGGCATCCCGAGAGTTCCTCGATCGACAACGACATCGACGCTCTGAAGGCCAAGATCGACGCCGGCGCGACGCGCGCGATAACCCAGTTCTTCTTCGAGAACGACGTTTATTTCCGCTTTCTCGATCGCGCGCGGGCGCGCGGCATAACCATTCCGATCGTGCCGGGCATCATGCCGGTGCGCAATTTCAGGCAGGTCGCGGGCTTCGCCGCCAAGGCCGGGGCGAGCGTGCCGCAGTGGCTCGCCGACCGGTTCGACGGCCTTGAAAACGACCCCGAAACCCACGCTCTGGTCGCCGCCACCACGACCGCCGAACAGGTCATGGACCTCGTCAAGGCGGGCGTGAACGAATTTCACTTCTACACCAACAACCGCGCCGATCTCGTCTTCGGCATTTGCCATCTGCTGGGCGTCCGCCCGGCGCGCCAGAAAGCCTCAGCATGAAGTTCGACAAGGACCACGGCCCCAAGATTCGCCAGGAGCTCGAAGCGCGGGCGAATGAAAGAATCCTCATCCTCGACGGCGCCATGGGCACCATGGTCCAACGCCATAAATTCACCGAAGAGGATTTCCGCGGCGAACGCTTCAATGCCCACGCCAGGGATCTGCGCGGCAACAACGATCTGCTGACGCTCACCCAGCCCGCGGCGATCAAGGATATTCATATCCAATATCTCGAGGCCGGCGCGGACATCATCGAGACCAACACTTTCTCGGCGACGACCATCGCCCAGGCCGACTACGCCCTCGAATCGATCGCCTATGAGCTGAATTTCGAGGGCGCCCGGCTGGCGCGCGCGGCCTGCCTCGAGGTTGGAGAGAGAACCGGCGTCAGGCGTTTCGTCGCCGGCTCGATCGGCCCCACCAACCGCACCGCTTCTATTTCTCCCGACGTCTCCAACCCCGGCTTTCGCGCCGTCACCTTCGAAGATCTGCGCAAGGCCTACAGGGAAGCCGCGCTCGGCCTCATTGCCGGCGGCGCCGACATTCTTCTGGTCGAGACGATCTTCGATACGCTGAACGCCAAGGCGGCGATCTACGCGCTGGAGGACGCCTTCGACGAGGCGGAGACCAGGTTCCCGGTGATGATCTCGGGCACCATCACCGATCTTTCCGGCCGCACGCTGTCGGGCCAGACCGCCCAGGCGTTCTGGAATTCGCTCGCCCACGCCAAGCCGTTCTCGATCGGCTTCAACTGCGCGCTCGGCGCGCGCGAGATGCGCCAGCACATCGTCGAGATCGGCCGCGTCGCCGATACGCGCGTCTGCGCCTTCCCCAACGCCGGCCTGCCCAATGAATTCGGCCTCTATGACGAGAGCCCCGAATATATGGCCGAGCTCGTAGGCGAATTCGCCAAGGCGGGCCTCGTCAATGTCGTGGGCGGCTGCTGCGGCACCACCCCGCCCCATATCGAGGCCATCGCCGGGGCGGTGAAAGGCGTGGCCCCGCGCAAGGTTTCCGTCGTCGAGCCCATGCTGCGGCTTTCCGGCCTCGAGCCCTTCACGCTCACCAGGGACATTCCCTTCGTCAATGTCGGCGAGCGCACCAATGTCACCGGCTCGGCCAAGTTCCGCAAGCTCATCACCGCCGGCGATTACGCCGCCGCGCTCGAGGTTGCGCGCGATCAGGTCGCAAACGGCGCCCAGGTGATCGACGTCAATATGGACGAGGGCCTGCTCGACTCAAAACGCGCGATGGTCGAGTTCCTCAATCTCGTCGCCGCCGAGCCGGACATCGCCCGCGTGCCGGTCATGATCGACAGCTCCAAATTCGAGGTGATCGAAGCCGGGCTGCAATGCCTGCAGGGCAAGGGCGTCGTCAATTCGATCTCGCTGAAAGAGGGCGAAGAGCCGTTCCGCGAACAGGCGCTGAAGGTCAAACGCTACGGCGCCGCGGTGGTGGTCATGGCCTTCGACGAACAGGGCCAGGCCGATACTTTTGCGCGCAAGATCGGGATCGCGCGCCGGGCCTATAAGATCCTGGTGGAGGAAATCGGCTTTCCGCCGCAGGACATCATCTTCGATCCCAATATTTTCGCGGTCGCGACCGGCATCGAGGAGCATGAAAACTACGGCGTCGATTTCATCGAGGCGGCGCACGCGATCAAGGAGGAAATGCCTTTGACCCATGTCTCGGGCGGCGTCTCCAATCTTTCCTTCTCCTTCCGCGGCAACGAACCCGTACGTGAGGCGATGCATTCGGTCTTTCTCTACCACGCCATCACGGCGGGGATGGACATGGGCATCGTCAACGCCGGCCAGCTCGCGGTCTATGAGAAGATCGATCCCGAATTGCGCGAGGCCTGCGAAGACGTCGTGCTCAATCGTCGCAAGGACTCAACCGAACGTCTCGTGGCGCTCGCCGAAAAATTCAGGGGCGCCGGGGCCAAGGCGCAGGAGAAGGACGCCGCCTGGCGCGAGTCGAGCGTCGAGAAGCGGCTCGAATACGCCCTCGTGAACGGCGTCGCCGACTATATCGAGATCGACGTCGAAGAAGCGCGGCTGAAATCGGCGCGCCCGCTCGACGTCATCGAAGGCCCGCTGATGGCCGGCATGAATGTCGTCGGCGATCTCTTCGGCCAGGGAAAAATGTTCCTGCCCCAGGTGGTCAAATCGGCCCGCGTGATGAAACAGGCGGTGGCGCATCTCCTCCCCTTCATGGAGGATGGGAAGGATCAGCGCTCGACCGCCGGCAAGGTGCTGCTCGCCACGGTCAAGGGCGACGTCCACGACATCGGCAAGAACATCGTCGGCGTGGTGCTCGGCTGCAATAATTTCGAGGTGATCGACCTCGGCGTCATGACGCCGGCGGCCAAGATTCTCGAAACCGCGAAAAGAGAGAAGGTCGACGTGATCGGCCTTTCCGGCCTCATCACGCCGTCCCTCGACGAAATGTGCTTCGTTGCAGCGGAAATGGAGCGCGAGGGGCTCGACGTGCCCCTGCTGATCGGCGGCGCGACCACCAGCCGCGTGCATACGGCGGTGAAGATCAGCCCCAACTATCAACGCGGCCAGGCGGTCTATGTGACCGACGCCAGCCGCGCCGTCGGCGTCACGCAGGCGCTGCTCTCGCAGAAGACGCGCGACGACTACATCGCCCAGACCCGCAGCGAATATGAAAAAGTCGCCGAGGCTCACGCCCGGGCCCAGGCGGAAAAACAGAGGGTGTCGCTGGAAAAGGCGCGCGGCAATGCGCTGAAGATCGACTGGGAGGCCCATGCGGCGGCAAAGCCGAGCTTTACCGGGGTGCGCGGCTTTGCGACCTATGACGTCGCCGAGCTCATTCCCTATATCGACTGGACGCCCTTCTTCCAGACCTGGGAGTTCAAGGGCCGCTATCCGGCTCTGCTCGAAGACCCCGAGCGCGGCGCGGCGGCGAAGGCGCTGTTCGACGACGCTCAGGCGATGCTGAAGCGCATCGTCGAGGAGCGCTGGTTCACGCCGAAGGCGGCGATCGGCTTCTGGCCGGCGAACAGCGTGGGCGACGACATCGCGCTTTATTCCGGCGAATCGCGCGAGGAGAGGCTCGCGACCTTTTTCACGCTGCGCCAGCAGCTCTCGCGGCAGGGCGCCAGGCCCAATGTCGCGCTTGCGGATTTCGTCGCCCCCAAATCCACGGGCAAGGCCGATTATGTCGGCGCCTTCGTCGTCACCGCCGGCGCCGAGGAAGAGAAAATCTCCGCCCGTTACGCGCAGGCCAATGACGACTACGGCTCGATCATGGTCAAGGCCCTCGCCGATCGCATCGCCGAGGCTTTCGCCGAGCGCATGCATGAGAGGGTGCGGCGCGAGTTCTGGGGCTATGCCGCGGCGGAGAGTTTTTCGCCGCAGGAGCTCATCGGCGAGCCCTATAACGGTATTCGTCCCGCTCCCGGCTATCCGGCGCAGCCCGACCACACCGAAAAATCGACCCTGTTCCGCCTGCTCGACGCGGAGAAGCGCACCGGCGTGCGCCTCACCGAAAGCTACGCGATGACTCCGGCGGCGACGGTCTGCGGCCTGTATATCGCCCATGACCAGGCGCATTATTTCGGGGTCGCCAAGGTCGAGCGCGACCAGGTCGAGGATTACGCCGCTCGCAAGGACATGCCGGTGAGGGAGGTCGAGCGCTGGCTGGCGCCGATCCTCAACTACGAGCCCGAGGTCGAACCGGCATAGAGCGTCTTCAAGTCTGAAAATGCTTTAGAATCAAAATCTAGAGCGCGTTCGGTTCAAACGCAGCCGAGCGCGCTCCAAATGTCATCGACGGAGCTTGTTGTTTTCCAAAAACCGCTTCGCGCCTTTTTGGAACATCCTCTTGGTTTCGAGGCAAAGGTTTCGCTAATCGCCAGCCGGCGAAAAGGCGCTTGCGCCAAAGCGACGGAGATTCACAGCTTATGTGACTTTTTCGTCACGCCGCGGTCGAGCGTCCGATATTTTCGCTCAAGCTCCTGATAAATCTAAAAGTAGCGTCGAAGCCGACCCGACCCTCGCCGCGGCGGGCCGCGCTTAAGGGCTTTTCTATGACAGTCTCAAATAATTATGTGCAGGCGTTTCCGCCTCGAATCGTATAAAGTCAATCTTGTCGTAGCTTGAGGGTTCCTCCCGCCTCTCGATGGGCCACGACCGCCTAAACCCGGCTGAACCGCCGGGCTTTTTTTTCAAACAAAACAAATTGGCGCGCGCCTCGCAACGCCTTTTGCCGACGCCGCAGTTGCAATCCTTAAAAAATCGCCCCATCTTCAAGGCTGCGGCGCAAAGCCGCTCATGCGGAGATCGCGAAGCTGACCACAAGCGCATTAACTTCCCGCGGCCATTCGACCGCCGACGGCGCGCCTCAGGCACTGAGCGCCGAATCTTTCTCCCTCGCCGAAAAGCTGCTCGCTAGCCTCGATGAGGCCAAAGCCGAGGATGTCGCGACCATTGATCTGAGAGACAAGACCTCCCTGGCCGATGTGATGATCATCGCCTCGGGGCGCTCCTCGGTCCATGTCGGCGCCATCGCGGATCGCGTCATCAAGGCCTGCAAAGCGGCCGGCGTCTCGGCGCCGCGCGTCGAAGGCCTCACCCAGGGCGACTGGGTGCTGGTCGATGCGGGCGACGCCATCATTCACATCTTCCGGCCCGAAGTGCGCCTGTTCTATAATCTGGAGAAGATGTGGGGCGGAGACAGGCCGCGCGAGATGCGGCTGGTCTGACGCCGAAGGATGCGCCTCGGCCTTTTATGCGTCGGCCGGATGAAGGCCGGAGCGGAACGCGAGCTGTTCGCCCGCTATGCGGAACGCATCGGAGCGATGCGCAATCTCGGGCTCGACGGGCTGGATGTGCGGGAAATCGAAGAGAGCCGCGCGCGCAACGTCGAAACGCGCATGGCCGGGGAAGGCGACGCGCTGCTCGCCGGCCTCTCTCCCGACGCCGTTCTCGCCGTCTTCGACGAACGCGGCAAGGCTGCGAGCAGCGCCGATTTTGCGGAATTCATCAGGCGCGAACGCGACGCGGGCCGCAGGGCCCTGTGGTTCGCGATCGGCGGCGCGGAGGGGCTCGACCCGAGGTTACGGCAAAAAGCCCGGGCGATTTTCTCCTTCGGGGCCATGACCCTGCCTCACCAGCTGGTGCGGGTTCTCGCAGCCGAGCAGATCTACCGCGCCATGACCATCATTTCCGGACATCCCTACCACAAGGCCTGAAACCACAAAGCGACGGATGCGAGAGTGACGGACGTATGACGCTCTTTACCGTTGTTGCGCCTTGGGGTAAGGATTCTTCGTAACGAGCCTCGGCGTTACCGCCGGGGCTTTTTTTCTGATCGGGATTCCTTGCGCCCGCGCGAAAGGGACCAACCCGGCTCCCCATACATCGCGCTTCCCGATAATCTGAACTCCCGTCGGCGAAGAGCGCAAAAGAGAAAAGAACGGGCCATGGCGAATGTGGCGGTGGTCGGCGCCCAATGGGGCGACGAAGGCAAGGGCAAGATAGTCGACTGGCTTTCGCTCGAGGCGGACGTGGTCGTGCGCTTCCAGGGCGGACACAACGCCGGCCACACCCT
The DNA here is from genome assembly GCF_004802635.2 of Methylocystis heyeri. NCBI lineage: Bacteria > Pseudomonadati > Pseudomonadota > Alphaproteobacteria > Hyphomicrobiales > Methylocystaceae > Methylocystis > Methylocystis heyeri. The sequence goes on along the minus strand of NZ_CP046052.1, from coordinate 3,581,167 downwards.
TGTCGTCGACGGCGAGACCTATAAGCTGGCGCTGCTTCCCTCGGGCATCGTGAGGCCGGGTAAACTGTCGGTCATCGGCAACGGCGTCGTCGTCGATCCCCATTTCCTGGTGGGAGAGATCGACCGTCTGCGCGCCCAGGGCGTCGAGATTTCCTCGGCCAATCTGAAGATCGCCGAAAACGCGCCCCTGATCCTGTCGCTGCACCGCGAACTCGACGCTCACCGCGAAGAATCGGTGGGCGGCGGCGCCAAGATCGGCACCACCAAACGCGGCATTGGCCCGGCCTATGAAGACAAGGTCGGCCGCCGCTCGATCCGCCTGATGGATCTCATGGAGCCCGACTCGCTCGACGACAAGATCGCGCGCGCGCTGGCCCATCACAATCCGCTGCGGCGCGGGTTGGGCCTTCCCGAAATCGCGGGAGCGACGCTGAAAGAAGAACTCCTCAGCGTCGCCCCCCGCATCCTGCCCTTCATGGACGTGGTCTGGGAGCTGCTCGACAATGAACGGCGCGCCGGCAGGCGCATCCTGTTCGAAGGCGCGCAAGGCGTCCTCCTCGACGTCGACCACGGCACCTATCCCTATGTCACCTCCTCCAATACGGTGGCGGCGTCGGCCGCCTCCGGTTCGGGCCTCGGCCCCGGCGCCGTCAATTACGTGCTCGGCATCGCCAAGGCCTATACCACCCGCGTCGGCGGCGGGCCTTTCCCGACAGAGCTGCTCGACGCCACCGGCGAACTGATCGGCGACAGGGGCCGCGAGTTCGGCACCAACACGGGTCGGCGCAGGCGTTGCGGCTGGTTCGACGCCGTGCTCACCCGGCAGGCGGTGAAGACCTCGGGGATCAACGGCCTTGCTCTGACCAAGCTCGATATTCTCGACGGTTTCGACGAAATCAGGATCTGCACCCATTATCTCCTGGACGGAAAGCGGATCGACCGGTTGCCGGCGTCTCAGTCGGCCCAGCTTCGCGTCGAGCCGGTCTATGAGTCCGTCGAGGGCTGGAAAGGCTCCACCGGCGGCGCCAGATCCTGGGTCGATCTGCCCGCGCCGGCGATCAAATATGTGCGCCGGATAGAGGAGCTCGTCGGCGCGCCGGTCGCGCTGCTGTCCACCAGCCCCGAGCGCGACGACACAATTCTGGTCCACAATCCCTTCCAGGATTGACCGGCGAGTTGACGCGAGCCCACTCGCCGCCGAAAGTCGACCGGTCACCTGGCGAAATGGTCATAGCAAAGCATGGCTGATTATTATTCCCTGCTGGCGCGCAAAATAGGCCCGCTGCGCCAGTCCACGCCCGAAGGGCGTCACGCGATTTATGAATTGGCGCGCAAGGCGCTGTTCAATCAACTTCGAGCCATTCAGCCTCCCGTGGCCGAACAGGTCATCCAGAACGAGGGGCGCGCGCTGGACGAGGCTATCGCCCGCCTCGAAATCGAGGCGGCCGCCGAGCTGCGGTCGGAGGCCGAGACGCCGGCCCAGGCCGCGGAGCCGCAGAGCGAGGCCGGCGGCGCCAGGGCCGGCTCCGACCTTCGCGAACGCCAGCGACCCGCAGCGCCGGCGCCCGCCGTCCCCGAAGCCGCCAGCGGATCGCGCCGGATTCTGGGAATAGCCGCGGTTCTTTTTGTCCTCGTCGGCGCAGTCTCCTTCGCGGCCCTTCATTTCCGCGAACGTCCCGAGGACCTCGCCCGACTCAAACCCGACGAGAGCGCGCGATCCGAAGGCGAAAGCGGGAAAATCGCCGACCGGGTCGACGGCGGCGACCATGACTCCCTCGAGGGCGGCGGCGCCAATAAGGGGCCGGCCGTGCCGGTGGCCCAGAAGGCGGAATTATTCGTCGCGACCGCCGATCATCCCGACAAGGTCGATCGCATCTACAACGGCGCGGTCGTCTGGCGGCTGGACAATATCGGCGGGGGCGACGGCCAGCCGATGAAATCGGCGATACGCGGCGACGTCGATTTCCCCGAAGGAAAGCTCAAAGCGGTCGTCCTGATTCAAAAGAACCTGGATCCCGCCCTGTCCGCTTCCCACACGATGAACGTCTCTTTTTCTCTCGCGGCGGACAGCGACCTGAAAGGCGTAAAGCAGATCGGGCCGCCGCAAATGCGTCGGCCGGAGGCCCAATCCGGCGAGAAAATCACCGGGATTCCGGTCGAGATCACCTCCAACGCCTTTCTGATCGGCCTGATGCGCGGAGAGGCGGAAGCGCGCAATCTCAAGCTGCTGCGCGCCCCCTGGGTGATCGATCTGCCCTTGCAGCTTTCCGATGGCCGCGTCGCCACGATAAATCTCGAGAAAGGCGCGGCGGGCGACCGGGTTTTCGCCGATGCGATCGATTCCTGGTCGCGCTGAAGCTAGAGCGTTACCAGCCGAAGCGGACGCCGGTTCGGCGCGGGAAACGCTTTAAAACAAAAACTTAGAGCGTTTTCATGTTTCCGTTGGACGTGAAAACGCCCTAGATGACGAGGGTGAGCCTGCGCGCCGCCCTTGTCACGCCGGTATAAAGCCATCGCGCCCGATGCTCCCGGAACGCGAAGGATTCGTCGAACAGCGCGACGTCGTCCCACTGCGATCCTTGGGCCTTGTGGACCGTCAGGGCGTAGCCGTAGTCGAATTCGTCGGAATCCTTGCGCAGGGCGAAGGGAATTTCCCCCTCGGAATCGTCGAAGAACTGCGGAATCACCCCGACTCGCTGGATTTTTCTGTCGGCTTCCTCCGGAATGACCAGCATGCGGACCTTGCCCCGACGCAGGGCGCCGGCGCTTTTGACGGTGAACAGAGCGCCGTTGAGCAGGCCTTTCTTGCGGTTGTTTCTCAGGCAGACCAGCTTTTCCCCCGATTGGGGCAGCGCGCCCGAAAATCCCCGCAGCTGCCTTAGCCGGCCGTTGTAGGCGCGGCGCGTCTTGTTCATGCCGACCAGCACCTGATCGGCGCCGGTGACCAGTTGCGGGTCCAGTTCGCCGCGCATCACCACCCGGCTCTCGCCGTAGGTTCCGCGCTCGACCCGGCCGCCTTCGCGGATGGCCATGGAGAGCCGGATGATCGGATTGTCGGCGGCCTGGCGATGCACCTCGGTCAGCATCGCGTCGGGCTCGGCCTCCGTGAAGAAGCCGCCGCCCTTGACGGGAGGCAATTGGGCCGGGTCCCCCAGCACCAGCACCTTGCGTCCGAAGGACAGGAGGTCCTTGCCGAGCTCCTCGTCGACCATGGAACATTCGTCGACGACGATGAGCTTGGCCCGCGCGGCGTCGCTCTCGTCGTTGAGCTCGAAGCTCGGCTCCTCTGTCTCGGTGTCGGTGGCCCGGTAGATCAGGCTGTGGATTGTTCTGGCGCCGTCGCAGCCCTTGGAGCGCATCACCAGCGCGGCCTTGCCCGTGAAGGCTGCGAAAACGACGGAGCCGTCGACATTCTCTGCGAGATGGCGGGCGAGCGTGGATTTGCCCGTTCCCGCATAGCCGAACAGCCTGAACACCTGGGGCGCCTGTTTTTCAGCCAGCCATTTGCCGACCGCCTCGAGCGCCCGATCCTGCTCCTTGGTCCATATTGTCATTCGAGCCGCGTCTCTTCTTGATTCCGGCGTTGCTCGTCCCGACCTCAACCGGCGAGACGCATCAGTAGATCCACTTTGGAGGCGATATTGACCATCGCCAGAATGAATCCGATCCAAATGGCGAACGCGACCGCCCAGAACTTCGGATCGCTGTGCATCGCCCCCCTCCCTGCTTCGTCGTTGCGGGCCACCTTGCGGCCTTTCCGCGCAGTTGCGCAAGGGCCGACGGCAGCCGGGGAAGGCATGACCCGACGCCCCCGCTTGCGCGCGCGGCGGGCAGCCTCCAAATATCGCGTGAGGAGAAACCAGATGTCCGCGCCAGATTCCGCCGTCAAGGCCCCCCTTCTAAGACTCCAGGCGTTCGACGCCGAGGACCTGAGCCTCCTGTCCGCTCATCTGCAGGACGCCCTGCTGCGGGTCTGCGATCTCGCCTATCTGCCCAAGCAAAAGCGTTTCGTGCTGGGCGCTTCGCGCTTCGACTGGGCCGCCGAAGTCGAGGGACGCCTCGAGCGCCGCCAGTCCGCGCTGCATTTCGAATGGGTTCGCAATGTCCGCTATTGCGGCGTGGCGCGCGATCGGCCGGACGGCGTGCTCGAATTGCTGACGGTGACCTTCGAGCCCGGCGAAACCCCGCCGGAAGGACGAATCCGATTGATATTCTCGGGCGGAGCCGCGATTCTGCTGGATGTCGAATGCCTCGAGGCGCAGCTCGCGGACCTCGGCCCGCGCTGGCCGGTCTGCAGCCGGCCGACACATAATCTTGACGAAGACGCCGGCGCGGGGTCATGACAGCCGGAACTTCCGGCTGGAGATGAACATGACCTTGCGTTTGGATGCGTCCGCCCCCGATTTCGAGACGCAGTTTAAGACCATGCTCTCGATGAAACGGGAGTCCTCGCCCGACGTCGACGCCACCGTCCGCGACATCATCGAGGACGTCATCGCCAGGGGTGACGAGGCGCTGATCGACTATTCGCGCAAGTTCGACCGCATCGATCTCGCCAAAACCGGCATAGCCGTCTCCGCCGCCGAGGTCGACGCCGCCGAGGCGAAATGCTCCAAAGAGCAGCTCGAAGCGCTCGATCTCGCGCTGGAGCGGATTGCCGCCTTCCACGAGCGCCAGCGGCCCGCCGACCTGCGCTACAGCGACGAGGCCGGAGTCGAGCTCGGCTGGCGCTGGACCCCGCTCGATTCGGTAGGCCTCTATGTGCCGGGCGGCACGGCGGCTTACCCGTCCTCGGTCCTGATGAATGTGGCGCCGGCCAAGGTCGCAGGCGTCAAGCGCATCGTCATGGTGGTCCCGACGCCGGGCGGCCATGTCGAGCCTCTGGTTCTCGCCGCGGCGAAACGCTCCGGCATCACGGAAATCTATCGGGTCGGCGGCGCCCAGGCGGTCGCGGCTCTCGCCTATGGCACCGCGACCATCGCGCCGGTCGCCAAGATCGTGGGCCCGGGCAACGCCTGGGTCGCCGCCGCCAAGCGCCGCGTGTTCGGTCAGGTGGGCATCGACATGATCGCCGGCCCCTCGGAAGTGCTGATCCTGGCCGACAAGACCGCCAATCCCGACTGGATCGCCGCCGACCTGCTGGCGCAGGCCGAGCACGACGAATCGGCGCAGTCCATTCTCATCACCGACGACGCCTCCCTCGCCGAAGCCGTCGTCGCCGCGGTCGACCGTCACCTCGCGACGCTCTCGCGCAAGGAGATCGCCACCGCTTCCTGGCGCGATTACGGCGCGGTGATCGTGACGAAGAACCTCGATGAAGCCGTGCCGCTGGCGGACCGCATCGCGGCCGAGCATCTGGAGATCATCAGCGAGAACGCCGAGGAGCTCGGAGCCCGCGTGAACAACGCCGGCGCCATCTTCATCGGCGGCTACACCCCCGAAGCGATCGGCGATTACGTCGGCGGCTCGAACCATGTGCTGCCGACCGCCCGCTCGGCGCGCTTTTCCTCCGGCCTCAGCGTGCTCGATTTCGTCAAGCGCACCTCGATCCTGAAATGCGACGCGAGTTCGCTGCTGGCCATCGGCGGGGCGGCCGTCACGCTGGGCAAGGCCGAAGGCCTGACCGCTCATGCGCGCTCGGTTTCGATCCGCCTCAACGCGCTCGGAGCCTGAAGTTGAATTCAGGCTCGCAAAAGCGGCTGGCGCAGGTCACGCTCGACGAGAACTCGATCGGGCGCGGCTCGGCGGACCAGGAGCATGAGCGCGCCATCGCGATCTACGATCTGATAGAGGACAACAAGTTCGGAGTCGTAGGCCATGACGGCGGGCCCTACAGCCTCGTCATCGCGCTTCACGACGCCAAGCTCGCGCTCGCGGTGAGCGACCAGGAGGGCGCCGGCGTCGTCACGCATATCCTGTCGCTCACGCCGTTCAAGCGCATCCTCAAGGATTATTTCATGGTCTGCGAATCCTATTACGCAGCCATTCGCAGCGCGACGCCGAGCCGGATCGAAGCGATCGACATGGGCCGGCGCGGACTGCACAACGAGGGCGCGCATCTTCTGCTGGAGCGTCTCAAGGGCAAGATCGACACCGACATCGACACCGCCCGGCGGATCTTCACCCTGGTCACGGCTCTGCACTGGAGGGGCTGAAGGCTATGGCGGCGCAAGACAATGCGGCGCAGCCCCGGGCGGCGCGCCCGCAATCGGTTCTGTTCGCCTGCACGCTCAACACCGTGCGCTCGCCCATGGCCGAGGCCCTGGCGCGGCATTATTTCGGGCGCGACATCTATTTTGCCTCGGCCGGATTGAAGCGCGGCGAACCCGACGCCTTCGCCATGGCCGCCATGGACGAAATCGGCGTCGACCTGACCCGCCACAAGCCCCACACCTTCGAGGACCTCGAGGATTCCAATTTCGACGTGATCGTCACGCTGTCCCCCGAGGCGCACCATCGCGCCCTGGAGTTCACGAGAACCATGGCGGTCGAGGTGATCTATTGGCCGACGCCCGACGCCACCGCGGTGCAAGGCTCCCGCGAAACCATGCTTCAGGCCTATCGCGAGGTGCGGGACCGCCTCGCGGTCCGCATCAAGGAGTTTTTGGCGCGGCGGTAAAGGGCGGGGCGCCTTTACGCCAGCGCACGGCGGTCGAACTCAGGCCCAGCGCGATTGGGCGAAAGGCGCTTACCCTCCCGTCGAGGGGGAGGGTCGCCGCGAAGCGGCGGGGTGAATTATCGTCAATTATCCCTCTAAGTCCCGGCCATGACGTCCCCCGGAGCGATGCGCGCATCCGATCGCTGCTGTGCGGGAAGGTGGCCTTTCAAAAATATTTCGCCATGATCGAGGCAAGCGGAACCTGGGGTCTTTCCGATTCAGGTTGAACCGGAAAGGCCCCAGCCCCCCGTTTCTTGATCGTGTTTTCTTCACGCGAACCGGTATCCACTTCGCTCGAAAACACGCTATCCGCCCTTGAGGCTAAAAATCCCGGCGCCATGTCCCGCACCCATAGATTATTCGATATCTTGCAGGCGCTACGCCGCCGCCGCCGGCCAGTCAGCGGAGCGGAGCTCGCGCGCGAGGCCGGCGTTTCCCTGCGCACGCTGTACCGTGACATCGCCGCCTTACAGGCGATGGGGGCCGAAATCGAAGGAGAGGCGGGCGTCGGCTATGTCCTGCGGCCCGGGTTCCTTCTGCCGCCCCTCATGTTCTCCAGGGAGGAGATAGAGGCGCTCGCCTTGGGCGCGAAATGGGTGTCGCGCCGCACCGACGACGCGCTTTCGGACGCGGCTCGCAACGCTGTCGCCAAGCTTTCAGCGGTTCTCCCGGAGGATCTGCGGGCCGATTTGAACGACGAGGCGCTTCTCGTCGGCCCAGGGTGGGAGCGCCCTCACCATGTCGATCTGAAGCTTCTGCGCCGGGCGCTGCGCGATGAGCGCAAGCTCGCGATTTCCTATCGAGACGAGAAGGGCGCGCGCACCGACCGGGTCGTCTGGCCCGTGGCGCTCGGCTTTTTCGAATCGACTCGCGTTCTTGCGGGCTGGTGCGAGCTTCGGTCGGCCTTCCGCCATTTTCGCGCCGACCGAATCGAGGGAGCTGAAATCCTGCAGGATGCGCCGCCACAGCCGCGCCGGACGCTCTTGAAGCAATGGCGCCGGAGCATGCTGACAGAAACTGACAGCATGCTCGCTTATCGTCGGCCCGCCTCAAACGAGGCCAAAGGAGAAGCCATGGCGAAAGAGCTCGTTTTCTACACCAATCCTCAGTCCCGCGGCATGATCGTGCATTGGATGCTGGAAGAAATCGGCGTCCCTTATTCGGTCGAGGTCAAGGAATATGGAACCACGATGAAGGCGCCGGAATATCTGGCCATCAACCCGATGGGCAAAGTCCCGGCCATCAAACACGGCGACACGGTGGTCACGGAAACCGCGGCCATTTGCGCTTATCTCGCCGATGCGTTCCCCGAAGCCGGACTCGCGCCGGCCCCCGCCGAGCGCGGCGAATACTACAAATGGCTCTTTTTCGCCGCTGGATGCGTGGAAGCAGCGATGAGCAATAAAGCCGCCGGCTGGGATCCGACGCCGGAGATGCAGGGGCGCTTCGGCTATGGTTCCTACGCGGCCGTGATCGATGTCCTCGCAAAGACTGTAGCGGATCGTCGCTATATCGCCGGAGAGAATTTCACGGCCGCCGACGTCTATGTCGGGTCGATGATCGGTTTCGGCCTGCGCTACGACGTGATCGAGAAGCGTCCGGAATTCGAGGCCTATTGGAGCGGCCTGGAGAACCGCCCTGCTCGGTTGCGCGCCGGCGCTCAGGCGGAAAAGCTCGCCTCCAGGCGCGCTTGGGAGCCGGCCTGATTCCCGTCCGTCGTTCCAATATTTTTTGCGCGAGCCGACCCGTCTGCCGGCGGGTTGGCTCATCTCACGCGAAAAAAAGAATCCGCCGAAGGCTATTCCGATCCCAGCAACGCCGCCGCCTTCTGCGCCAAAACCAGCAGATTGCGGTCCGACCAGCGCCGGCCGATCAACGACAACCCTAGAGGAAGCGCGCCGCCCGCAAGCGGCAGGCTGATCTGGGGCAGGCCGAAAAAGCTCGCCGTGATGAACAGCGGGAACATCTGGTAGCGCTTGCGGTCCAGCTCTTCGGCGCTCTCATCGAGCGGCGGCGCGAAGAAAGGCGTCGTCGGCAGGATGAAAAAGCCGTCCTCGCCGAGCAGCGCCTCGATCTCCGCCTTCGCTTCGAGGCGAAAGGCGTCGGCTTGGGCTTTCTGGTCCTTCGTCACCGTGGCGGCGTAAGCGAAGCGCTCGGCGACGCCCGGCCCCAGTTCCGGCCGCGCCGAGGCGATCCAGCCCCCCTGGGACTGATTGGCTTCATAGGCCTGAAGATTGCGGAAATGGCCCAGCGCCTGCGCCGAGAACGCCTGCGGCAGCTCGACCTCGCGCACCCTAGACTCTTTCCGGTTCGGATTGAACCGGAAAGAGTCTAGATCCCCCTGTTTTATCGTGTTTTCTTCACGCGAGCCGGTATCCACTTCGCTCGAAAACACTCTAAAGAGCGGCGCCAGCAGCTCCAGCGCAGATTTGAACAAAGCGAGTTCCCGAGCCGGGCAGTCGGCCAGAGCCTCGATCGGGAGCAGCGCGGTCCCAAAGGGCGCGCCATCGATGTCGTCGGGCAGCAAGACGCCGGCGACCCTTTCGAAAACCGAAATATCGCGCGCAAACCAGCCGACCGTATCCAGCGACCGCGCCAGCGGAACGACGCCCTCCGACGACACCGCCCCATGCGAGGGACGAAAACCATAGACGCCGCAAAAAGAGGCCGGCGCGCGGCATGATCCGGCCGTGTCGGTGCCGAGGGCGAAATCGGCGAGGCCCCCCGCAACCGCCGCGGCCGAACCCGAGGACGACCCTCCGGTAAGGCGCCCCGGAGCCTTGGGGTTCTCCGGCGCGCCGTAGTGATGGTTGGCGCCGAACAGGCTATAGGCCATCTCGTCCATATGGGCCTTGCCGACGAGCCTCGCGCCGCTGGCGAGCAGCCGCTCCACCGCGGGCGCGGACAACCCGGCCGGGGGATGGGTCGCGGCGAAAGCCGGCTGCCCATTGGTCGTGACATGGCCCGCGACGTCGATATTCTCTTTTACGACGAAGCTCAGCCCGGCCAGCAGCCCGCCCTCGCGCCCCGCAATGTCGAGGGGCGTCGTCAGCGCATGGCATTTCTTCATCATTGGCCCCCGCTCCGCTCTCGCGGTTGTTCTTCTCGCAACTTCGGATGAAGTTTCAAGGGCCGAAAGCGTGGGATCAGTAACCCCAGGGCATGTAATAGGGACGAGCCTGCCAGGATTTCACGCCCTCGACATGATGGCGGTGAACGGGCGCATAGGCCAGGGCTCCTCCGTGATGAGCGGCGTGACCGTGCATGCTGGCGTAATGGGCGTGATTGGCATGGCGCAGGCTGGCGTATCGCGTGGAGCCGGCCGGCGAGCCCGTGATCGAGATGCTGGCCCCTTCGGCCTGAACCATATGGAAGAGCTGCGCGGCGTTGCCGGGCGAGAGGCGCACGCAGCCGTGCGACGCCGGCCGCCCCAGGGCTCCCACAGCGTAAGTGCCGTGAATGGCGTAGCCGCCCCGGAAGAAGATCGAATAGGGCATGGGCGACATGTGATATTTCTTGGAATAATGCATGCGCTGGAGCCCGGTCGGCGCGAAGGAGCCGCGCGGGGTCGAATAGCCCGATCTCGCCGTCGAGACCGGCCAATCATAGCTTCCGTTGGAGGAGTCGACGTGCATCCGCTGGGAGCTGAGATCGATATGTATCCGCACGGTGGCGTTGGCCGCGGCGACAGATCCGAACAGGGTTAAAAAAACGGCAAGGAGTAAACGGAAGAAACGCATGGCACATCCCCTGGCGATATTCAGTTGCGGCGCAGGCCGGCTCTGGCTGAGACAATCGCAGGGGCGACTTTTTCTCTCAACCTGGAGATTTTTTTAAGGTTGACGCCTTTTCCGGCTCCGAAGGAGAAAATTTTTCCTCGGCTCGGAGCAATTCAAGAATCTTCGATCACGCTTTCCCTATTGTGGCGCCTGAGGAATTCCGGGATCGGCCCCAAAGCGGTCGAGGGAAATCGGCCCGTCGGAACGCCGTCCCAATTATGAACGCAGCTTGGGAGAATGGTTTAGATACTCCAAATTGGAGGCGAAACGAGGGCCGGAGTCGCGTTGATCTCTATTGCAACTTGAAACCCGCGCGCGAGCCGCGCCCCGAAACGCTGGATAGCGTTTGGTTCAAACGCGGTCGAACGCGCTCCAAATCTCATTGACGGAGCATGTTCTTTTCCAAAAACCGCTCCGCACATTCTGGGAACATGCTCTAAAGCCGGATGTCTCCCGAGCAGATCCTGTCGTACAAGGCTTTGTCCAGCCGCACATAATCGCGCGTCCCGGGCGCTGCGAAATAAAGCGGATCGCCGATCCGCCGGGGATCGAAACCCTCCGCGGCGAGGGCCTGCGCCTTGTGCTTGAAAGTCCCGGTCATTTCGAGCCGCCCGCCCAGCCGCAGGAACAAGGGCCGGGCGTAGACCGGCAGCGACGCCTCCATATGCCGGGCGAGAGCCGCGAAATCGACCAGCCCCTCGACTGCGAGCGCGGCCATTCCGGCGCGCCCTTCGCGCCCCGGCACGGCGACCCCGTAAACCGCGGCGTCGAGGACTCCGCCGAAACTCCTCAGATATTGCGCGACCTCGAAGGTGGAGACGTTTTCGCCCTTCCAGCGGAAGCTGTCGCCGATCCGGTCCACGAAAAAATAGAACCCGCGCGCGTCCTTGCGCATCAGATCGCCGCTGCGCATCCAAAGGTCGCCGGGCTCGAAAACGTCGCGCAGGATCTTCTTTTCCGAATCCTTGCGGTTGACGTAGCCGTCGAAGGCTGCCGCCGAACCCCGCTCGAGGTCGATCCGCGCGATAGCCTCGCCCGGCTCGTCGGTCGCGCAGCGGATGCAGCGCCCGTCCGCGCCGCGCGCCGGGGCGTCGGCGCCCTCGTCGAAAGCCACCAGCGCGACTGGAAAACGCTGCGCCAGAAATGCGGGAACGCGCCCGATCGCGCCGGGCTCGCCCTCGACGTTGTAGAGCGAGAAATTGCTCTCGGTCGCGGCGTAGAACTCGATGATGCGGGGGATGCCGAAACGGCTCTGGAACGGCGTCCATATGTCGCCCCGCAGGCCGTTGCCGAGGGCGAGGCGCAATTTGTGCCGCTGCTGGGCTTCACGGTCCGGCGCCGTCAGCAGATAGCGGCACAATTCGCCGATATATTGGAACATGGTGCATTGCTGCTCGGCGACGTCCCGCCAGAAATTGGAGGCGGAGAATCGCGGACGAAGGACCACGGAGCCCCCGGCGAGCAGCGTCGACCACACCGCCACCACGCCGCCGACCGAGTGATACATCGGCAGGCAATTATACATGCGGTCCGCCGGCCCGGCGTCGGCGAGGCCGGAGAACCACAGGCTCCAGTTCATCAGGCGGCGATGCGTGACGACCGCCGCCTTGGGCAGGCCGGTGGTTCCGGAGGTGAAAATATAGAGGGCGCGATCGGAGAGAACGACCTCCCGCTCCTCCGACGGGCCGAGAGCTTCGCCGGAAAGTTTGGCGACTTCCTTCCGCAAGCCCCCTTGGACCGCGCTCCCTTCTTCAAACGTGACGATCTCGGGAGAAGGATCGGCGAGTCCCGCCGCCGCGCACGCGGCCTCGAAATGCTCCTGGTCGGCGATGATGCAGCAGGCCTTCGCCTCGCCGAGGCAATGGGCCAGCGACGGCGCGGGGAGATTGCCGTTGAGAAGCGCGACGACGACGCCGATGCGGGTCAGTCCGAGCCAGATCGCGGCGTAATCGGCGCGATTACCCATGAGCAGCGCGACGACATCGTTCCTGCCGAGGCCCCTGGCGAGGCCCCAGCGGGCGTAGCGGTTGGCCCTGGCGGCGAATTGCGCGAAAGACAGGCTTTCGTCATTATCGATGACGGCCGCGGCGTCGCCCCGGTCTCTGGCGACCTCCTCGAAGGCGACGCCGAGAATGCGGCTCTGATCCGCTTCGACGGCCGCGGTCAGCTGCAGCGCCCGCAACCAGTCCTTGTTGACCGAGCGTTTCTCGGATCCCGCTTTCGTCGTCGCGCCGTCCATATGGAAGCCGTTCATGTCCAGGATACGTCCTTGAAAAGCCGCTTCGCGCGTCGGGATTTTCCGCCTAGCCTGAAACTGCTTTATCGCGGGCGAAATCCGGTCCCAAGCACGGCGAGTTGTTAGGGTTACCGGTTACATTCGCTTCTTTTCGCTCCCGTCTCGGGCTTTATTCATGGTTATCAGTCATACCGGTTCCGGCTTCTTGTTTTCGAAGGGCCTCGCGTTTTCGGAAAGGTCGCGTATGCGTAGTGAAACGATCGCGGTGCATGGCGGCTTCGAGAAAGACCCCGCGACCGGGGCGGTCGCGGTTCCGATATATCAGACCGTCGCCTATGAATTCGACAGCGCCGATCACGCCGCCGCTTTGTTCGACCTCGAAGCGGAAGGCTTCCGCTACAGCCGCATAGCCAATCCTACCGTGGAGATATTGGAAAAGCGCGTCGCCTTGCTGGAGGGCGGGGTCGGGGCTCTCGCAGTCTCGACGGGACAAGCGGCGCTCTATTGCGCCTTCGCCAATCTGGTCGACCATGGCGGCAATATCGTCGCCGCGCCCACGCTCTACGGCACCACCCACACCCTGTTGCAGCATATCCTCCCGCGCCAGGGGGCCGGCGTTCGTTTCGCGAGCAGCGACGCGCCCGAAGACATGGCCCGCGCCATCGACGCGGACACCCGCGCCCTGTTCTGCGAGAGCATAGGCAATCCGGCCGGCAACATCTGCGACATCGCGGCGCTCGCCGAACTCGCCCACGCCCACGGCGTTCCGCTGATCGTGGACAATACCGTGGCGACGCCGGTGCTGCTGCGGCCGATCGAGCACGGCGCAGACATCGTGGTCCATTCCCTCACCAAATTCATCGGCGGCCATGGAACGACGCTCGGCGGCGCGGTCGTCGACAGCGGACGCTTCCCCTGGCGCGACCATCCCGCGCGCTTTCCGATGTTCAACGTAGCGGACGCCTCCTACCACGGGCTCGTCTATGTCGATCGTTTCGGCGAAAAAGCCTATGTCGCGCGCGCCCGCAGCGTCTACCAGCGCACCATGGGCGCCGTCCTTCCGGCGCTATCCGCTTTTCTGCTGCTGCAAGGGCTGGAAACCGTCGCTCTGCGCGTGGAGCGGCATGTCGAGAACGCGCGCAAGGTCGCCGAGTTTCTAAAGAACGACCCCCGCGTAGCCTGGGTCAATTACGCAGGATTCCCAGACAATCCCAATTTCGCCCTCTGCGAAAAATATCTCGCCGGCAGAGCGCCCTCGCTGCTGACCTTCGGCGTCGTCGGGGGACTCGAGGCGGGAAAAAGCTTTTACGATGCGCTGCGCCTCGTCAAACGCCTGGTGAACATCGGCGACGCCAAGACGCTCGCCTGCCATCCCGCCTCCACCACCCATCGCCAGATGTCGCCCGCCGAACAGGCCAAAGCCGGCGTGACGCCGGAAATGATCCGTCTCAGCATCGGCATAGAGCACAGCGACGACATCATCGCCGATCTCGATCAGGCGCTCGGCGCCGCGGCGGCGGCTGGAGCGTCCTCCGCGCTGTTGCGGGAAGGGGCCTGCTGAATGCCGGTCTCGATCCTGCCGCAGGCGCGCGGCGCAGACGCGCTGGAAATCGCTCTGGTGAACAACATGCCCGACCAGGCGCTCGAAGCGACCAGGCGCCAGTTTGCGCAGCTCGCGAGCGCCGCTGCGGCGGGCGTTCCGTTTCGCCTCAGCTGCTACGCCCTGGCCAGCGTGCCGCGCAGCGAAACCGGGCGCCGGGCGCTGGCGCAGTCCTACGAGGACATCGAGGCGCTCTATGCGCGAGGGGCCGACGCCCTGATCGTCACGGGCACGGAGCCTCGCGCGGAATCTCTCGACCAGGAGCCCTATTGGGACGATTTTGCGCGGCTGGTGGACTGGGCGCTAACGCATACGCTCGGCGCCTTGTGGTCCTGCCTTGGAGCCCATGCCGCGGTCCAGCGCCTGGACGGCATAAGAAGAAGACGCCTCGACGCAAAGCTCAGCGGGATTTTCAAATGCGAAATCCTCGGGCCGGACTGGGCCAATGAGGGCGCGGCGGGCGCGATCGTCGCGCCCCACTCGCGCTACAACGGCCTCCCGCTGCAGGATCTCGAAAACTGCGGCTACAATATTTCGTCATGGTCGCCCGCGGTCGGCGCCGACAATTTCTGGCGCCGCGAGCCGAGCCTGTTTCTGTTCACGCAGGGGCATCCCGAATATGACGCCGACACCCTGGCGCGGGAGTTTCGGCGCGACGTTCTGCGCTATCTGACCGGAGAACGCAGAGGGTTCCCGGAGCCCCCCGAAAATTACTTCTCCGCCGCCGCCGAGACGCAGCTCGCAGAATTGCGCCGAAAGCCGCAGGGCTCAAGCCGCGCAGCCTTCGCCGAAAAATTGCACGCAGTTCTCGCGGCGGAGCCGCTCGCGAACCACTGGGCCGATGACGCCGCAAGACTTTACAGGAACTGGTTCGCCGACATCGCACAGGAGAAGAGACGCCGCTTCCTGAGCGCTTCTTGAACTCGGACGGCAGGGCTGCGGTCTCGATAGGCGCGTTCCGATCGAGAGGAAAGTTGAAAGGCTTTAACCCTCCCGCCAATCGCTCCCGGGTTTCAACCACTCCTTAAGCTCGCCGGCGCCCAATGCCGGCCGGAAGGTCCGATACGAGGCTTCAAGCTGCGGCGGAGAGCAAGCCGTTTTGAGGAGACCGATAATGTCCGAGGAAAAGAAAATCGAGTTCGGCAGCGCCAACGGCCTCGCCCTGCAGCCGGCGCCGATCAATCCCGAGTGGATCCGCGAAGGCGCGCCCGTGGCGCGCAACGGCCTTCTTTCGCGCAGCGCAGACGGCTCGGCCTTCACGCTGATATGGGACTGCACCGGCGGCGTATTCGAGTGGCGTTACGACATCGACGAAACCGTCTTCATCCTCGAAGGTTCGGTTACGGTGTCGGACGGGGACAGGACCGTCGTTCTCGGGCAAGGAGACACTGTTTTTTTCCCCGCCGGAACAACCGCCTTGTGGCGCGTCGAATCCTATGTCCGCAAGGTCGCCTTTTGCCGGCGGCCGCCTCACCGGGCCTATGTGGTCGCCCTGGAAACGGCGAAAAACATATTGCGGGCCCTCGGCCTGCGCAAAGGCGACAGCTCCGCATCCGCCATGTTCGGAGAAGTCGCCTGACGTCGGCGCGAGCTTGAACAAATCGAAAGCGATTCCCGCAGCCAGAGGTCGATTGAACATGAATATCGCCGCTTCCTCGCCGATCTCCGCCGCGCCTTCGAGGACCTGGACCTATTTCGGAGGGGAATGGCGCGAAGGCAATCAGCCGGTGCTCGGCGTGCGCTCCCATGGGGCCTGGCTGGGCTCGGTCGTATTCGACGGCGCCCGGGCCTTCGAAGGCGTCGCTCCCGATCTCGACAAGCATCTCGAACGCGTGAACCGCTCGGCCGAAAACATGCTGCTGGAGCCGCTGGTCGGCGTGGACCGGTGGCGAAGCCTCGTAGAAGAGGGCTTGAGCCGTTTCGCGCCGGACGCGCAGCTTTACATCCGCCCGATGTATTGGGCCGAACAGGGTCTCGGGGGCGGCGTGCGCTTCGAGCCTCAATCCACCAATTGGTGCCTGACCATTTATGAAGCGCCGATGCCCGCGCCTCGCGGCGGCGGCGTCACTCTCTCGCCTTTCCGCAGGCCCACGCTGGAATCGGCCCCGGTGAACGCCAAGGCGAGCTGCCTCTACGCCAATGGCGCACGCGCCCTGATAGAAGCCGCGCGGCGCGGATTCGACAACTGCCTGATGCTCGATGCGCTCGGCAATGTAGCCGAATTCGCCAATTCCAACGCCTTCCTGGCGAGGGAGGGCGCCGTGTTCACTCCCGCGCCCAACGGGACCTTCCTCGACGGCGTGACGCGCCAGCGCGTCATCGGCCTTCTGCGCGGGGCCGGGGTCGAGGTCGTGGAGACTGTTCTTTCCTACAAGGACTTTCTCGAAGCCGACGAAATCTTTTCTACCGGAAACTTCCAGAAGGTCGCGCCGATGACGCGGATCGACCAGCGCGAACTCGAACCGGGGCCGTTCTTTAAGAAAGCGCGCGAACTCTATTGGGATTTCGCCCATGGCGAAGGCCGCAAGCCGACGCTGGCCGCCGCGTCTTGATCCCGCCGCGGGAAGCGGCTCGCGATAAGCCTTGTTTTGCGGAGAATCGCCCGGCCGGCGCGCGCCGAGGCCGGACCCGAGCCTATGTCATATGAAATCCGCTCGATCGGAGCGGCATTTCGTATTCGTTCGCCGCAAAAAATCGATGCCGATCGGTGATTTTTGCGGCGGTCGCTTCCGCGGATCGCGAAGCGATCTCGCGGAAGCCGCATCAGCCCGGCGAATAGAATTCAACATCAATATATTGCCCAATTCTAGCGCCTGCTGTTCCAGGCCTTGATTCAACGACAATTAACTTTTGCCCCCGCGGCGGGTAAGCTAAAAAGCTGAGCCGTGGTCGGGCGCGGCTTCCCAGAGGCGCACCACGGCTCAGTTTGGAAGAAAGCCCAGGAAATCCATGCTCGCAATCGTCCGGACCGCGCTGCAACGCCCTTACACCTTCGTGGTGATGGCGATGCTGATCCTGATCTTCGGCGTGATGTCCTGGATCAAGACGCCGACGGATATTTTTCCCAATATCGGCATACCGGTCATCAGCGTGGTGTGGACCTACAATGGCCTGCCGCCGGACGACATGTCGGGACGCATCATTTATTTCTATGAGCGGACTTTGACCGCCCAGGTCAACGATATCGAGCATATCGAGTCGCAATCGCTGCCGGGATACGGAATAGTCAAAGTCTATTTCCAGCCCAATGTGAAGATCGACATGGCGCTCGCGCAAGTGACCGCTGCGTCGCAGACCGTGCTCAAATTTCTTCCCGCGGGAATAACGCCGCCCTATGTGCTGACCTTCAACGCTTCGAGCGTGCCGGTGCTGCAGCTCGCTCTGTCGAGCGATACGCTGACGGAAACCGAACTTTTCGACTACGGACAGAATTTCATCCGCCCGCAGCTCGCAACCGTGGCGGGCGCGGCGATACCTTCGCCCTATGGCGGCAAGGTTCGGCAGGTCCAGATCGACATCGATCAGCGCAAGCTGCAAAAATACGGGCTGTCCGCACAGGATGTGGTCGAGACGATCGCCACCCAGAACCTCATCACGCCCGTCGGCACGCAAAAGATCGGACAATTCGAGTATATCGTTTCCCTGAACGTCTCGCCCCTCCAAATCGCGGAGCTCAACGACCTTCCGATCAAGAAGACGGAAGGGACGATCCTCTATATCCGGGACGTCGCTTTCGTCCACGACAGCAGCCCGCCACAGATCAACGAGGTCCGGGTGGACGGCGCGCCAGCGGTGCTGATGTCGATACAAAAATCCGGCTCCGCCTCGACGCTGGACGTCATCAACGGGGTCAAGGCGCTGCTGCCGAAGATCCAGGCCTCGCTGCCCAAGGAGCTTCGCCTCGTCGCCGTCGGCGATCAATCCGCCTTCGTTCAGGCGGCCGTCGCCGGCGTCATCCGGGAGGGCGCCATCGCCGCCGCGCTCACGGGCATGATGATCCTGCTCTTTCTCGGCAGTTGGCGCTCGACGCTCATCATCACCATTTCGATTCCGCTCTCTATTCTGAGCGCCATCACGGTCCTTTCCCTGATGGGAGAGACGATCAATGTGATGACCCTCGGCGGCTTCGCGCTCGCGGTCGGCATTCTCGTGGACGACGCGACAGTCACGATCGAGAACATCGACCGGCATCTCGAGGGCGGCGAATATATCGTCGATGCGATATTGAACGGCGCACAGGAGATCATCATCCCCGCCACAGTGTCGCTGCTGGCGATCTCCATCGTTTTCGTGCCGACTTTCACGCTGGGCGGCGTCGCGGGCTATCTTTTCCGGCCCATGGCCGAGGCGGTGATCCTTTCCCTGATCGCCTCCTATATCCTCACCTATACGCTGGTGCCGACGATCGCCCGCTATATACTCGCGGGGCCGCACTCCCACGGCGCCGAGGGAGAGAAGAAACCCTCGACCAATCCGCTGGTGCGGTTCCAGCGCGGCTTCGAGCACCGTTTCGAAAGACTGCGCTTCATCTACAAGGATCTGCTCACTGTCGCTCTCGGGCGGCCCTGGCCTTTTGTTTTCTCGCTCCTCGGCCTGGTGGTCGTGTCCTTCGGCCTCGCGCCCTTTCTGGGCCAGAACTTCTTTCCGGCCATCGAGGCGGGCCAGATCAAGCTGCATATGCGCGCTCCGATAGGCGCCCGAATCGAGGAAACCTCCCGTATTTGCGACAAGGTCGAGACCGAGGTGCGCAAGCTGGCGCCCGAAGGCGCTCTGGAGTCGATCGTCGACAACATCGGCCTGCCGATCAGCGGCATCAACATGGCCTACGGCAATTCGGGGACGATCGGCGTCACCGACGCCGACATCATGATCACGCTCAAGCCCGAATTCGAAAACAAGACCGACGAATATATCGGAAAGCTGCGCGACGAACTCCCGCGCCTGTTTCCGGGGACGAGCTTCGCCTTTCTGCCGGCGGACATAGTCACGCAAATCCTGAACTTCGGCCTCCCTGCGCCGATCGACGTGCAGGTCGCGGGCAACAAGACGGCTGCGAACCGCGCCTATGCCGAGGAGATTTTTCGGAAGATTTCACTTGTCCCCGGCGTCGCCGATCCGCGCATCCAGCAGGCCTTCAACGCCCCGACCCTGCGGGTCGAGGTCGATCGGTCCCGTGCGATCGACGTCGGCCTGAGCGAAAGGGACGTCGCGGCGTCGATGCAGAACACGCTCGCGGGCAGCATTCAAAACGCGCCGACCTTCTGGCTCAACCCCAAGACCGGCGTCTCCTATCCGATCGTGGTGCAGACCCCGCAATATTGGATGTCCTCCCTCGGCGATCTCAACAACATGCCGATCACGTCCAAGACGGGGGACCAGCTCGTGGGCGCCGTGTCCGGCGTCTCCCGCGAACCGAGCAACGCCGTCGTCTCGCACTATGACGTGCAGCCGGTCATCGACATCTACGCGACCACCCACGGCCGCGATCTCGGCGCGGTCGCCCGCGACATCCAGTCGATCCTCAAGGACACCGCAAAGGACGCCCCGGCGGGCGCCAGGATCTCGCTGCGCGGTCAGGTTTCCACGATGACGACCGCCTATATCCAGCTCTTTGGCGGCCTCGCGCTGGCGATCGTTCTGATCTATCTGCTCATAGTCGTGAATTTCCAGTCCTGGCTCGATCCCTTCGTGATCGTCAGCGCGCTTCCGACCGCTCTCGCCGGCATTGTCTGGATGCTCTTCCTGAGCTTCACCACGCTTTCGGTCCCGGCGCTCACCGGCGCGATCATGTGCATGGGCGTCGCGACGGCGAACAGCATTCTGGTGGTCAGCTTCGCCCGGGAGCGTCTCGCCGAGGGCGCCGATGCGACCACTGCGGCTCTCGACGCCGGCTTCACCCGGTTTCGACCGGTGCTGATGACCGCGCTCGCAATGATCATCGGCATGATTCCCATGGCGCTCAGCGCCGAGCAGAACGCGCCGCTCGGGCGCGCCGTCATCGGCGGGCTTTCCTGCGCCACGATCGCGACGCTCTTCTTCGTGCCGGTCGTCTTCAGTCTGGTTCACAAAACTCCCCACCGCGCGCAAGGCCCTGCGCAACGAGAGTCTTAATGCGATGGTCCACAGTGACGACGGCGCCCTTCCGGGCAGCGGCGAAAAACGCGCCTTGCGCAAGATCAAACGACGTTTCCTGATCGGGATAGCCATCGCCGCAACGCTGGCGGCGGGAGGCATAGTCATTCGCGGACTCAATGCGGAGCGTCTCGACGACTGGACCCGGCGCCAGGCCGTTCCGACCGTCAAGGCGGTTCCGCCCAAGGCGAACGCCGGCGTGCAGGAGCTGGTGCTTCCCGGCAATATCCAGGCGTTCTACGACGCCCGGCTGCGCGCCCGCGTCAGCGGCTACGTCAAGAGCTGGAAATACGATATCGGCGCGCATGTGAAGGCGGGCGAGATCATCGCCGCAATAGACGCGCCGGATCTCGAACAGCAGCTCGAGCAGGCCAAGGGCGAGCAGGCCCGGGCCGAGTCGGAAACCCAGCTCGCGAAGGTGACCTCGAAACGCTGGTCGGCCCTGCGCGCGTCCACCGCCGTTTCGCAGCAGAGCGTCGACGAAAAGAGCGGCGAATACGGCGCCAAGCAGGGGCAGGTCGCCGCCGCGCGCGCCAATGTGGAAAGGCTCAAGGCGCTTCAGGGATTCACCCAGATCACTGCGCCTTTCACGGGCGTCGTGACCGCGCGCAACGTGGACATCGGCGACCTCGTCGGGCCCGACCGGGCGCGGGAGCTGTTCTCCGTCGCGGATATTCATCAGGTGCGCATTTATGTCAGCGTTCCCCAGTCCTATGTGGCCCAGCTTCACGAGGGAATGTCGGCGAAGCTGAGGCTGCCGCAATATCCGGGCAAACTGTTCTCCGCGAAGCTCGTCGCCACCTCCAATGCGATCGCCGAGCAATCCCGAGCGCTGCTGGTCCAGCTCATCGCGGATAATCCCGAAGGCGCGCTTCTGCCCGGCTCCTTCGCCGAGGTTCATTTTCAACTGCCCGGTAACCCCGAGATCCTGCGCATTCCGGCGGATGCGATCCTTTATCGCGACAATCGCCTCAACGTCGCCACGGTGGGACCCGGCGACAAGGTTCTGGTCAAGCCCATCGAAATCGCGCGCGACCTCGGGTCCGAAATCGAAGTCGCCTCCGGCGTAACGGCGTCGGATCGCATCATCGAGAATCCCTCGGATATGATTCGCGACGGCGACGTCGTCCGCCTGATGGAAGTCGGAGCGCCCAAAGCCTCGCCGACGTCGAAGGGGAACCATTAGCATGAGGCTGGTTGCGTCATCTCCCCATGAAGGGAGAGGCCGTCGAACGGTCGCGCGCTTCAAGCGAACGCCCCTGCGGCTCTCGGCCGTGCTCGCGCCGTTGATGCTCGGCGCATGCAACTTCGCCCCGGAATATGCGCCTCCGGTCATCGAGATGCCGGCGCAATTCAAGGAGGCGCACGGCGTCGGCTGGGAGACGGCGCGGCCCTGCGACGATCAGCCCAGGGGAACATGGTGGCGAAGTTTCAACGACCGCGGACTCGACGAGCTCGAGCCTCAGATCGACGAAGCGAACCAGGACCTCGCCGCCGCGCTCGCCGCGCTGGACCAGGCCCGTTCCTATGTCGCCAAAGCCCAGGCGGCGTTGCTGCCGTCGGTCAACCTCGACAACAGCTATTCCGCCAACAAGCAATCCCGCCATCGTCCGTTGCGCAAGGCCAATACGCCGTTCTCGGTCAACGGCCAGATCGAATCCTGGCAGGATACGCGGCCCCTCAACGAACCCGATCATTACGGCGACAACCTCCTGACCCTGCAATCGAGCTATGAGGTCGACCTGTGGGGGCGAGTGCGCAATTCCATTGCGGTCGGAGAGGCCAACGCCGAGGGCCGCGCGGCGCAGATGGAATCGGTCCGGCTGAGCCTACAGGCCGAGCTGGCGCGCATCTATCTCGCACTGCGGGGGCTGGACAGCGAAGTCAGGCTCTTGAACGACACCATCGAAGCCTATAAGCGCGCACTGGCGCTGACCAGAGTTCGCGTCGAGGGCCAAATCGCTTCGCCCGAGGATCAGGCGCGGGCCGAGGCCCAGCTCGAACTCGCCAGGGCGCAGGTCGTCGACCTGCTGGGGCAGCGGGCGCAGCTCGAACATGCGATTGCGACGCTGATCGGCAAGCCCGCCTCGTCTTTCACGCTCCGGCCGGCGTCGCTCGTCGAGAAGACGCCCGCGATTCCGCCGAGCGTTCCCTCGGCCTTGCTGGAGCGCCGCCCCGATATCGCCGCGGAGGAACGCCAGGTCGCCGCCGCCAACGCCCAGATCGGCGTAGCGCGCGCGGCGTTTTTTCCGCGTCTCATGATAAATCTTTCGGGCGGGACGCAGGACACCGGGCTCAGCCTGCTCAATATGCGCAACAGCATCTGGTCGCTCGGCCCTTCCATCACGCTGCCGATTTTCGACGCCGGCGCGCGCGCCGCCGATCTTGCGGGAGCGGAAGCCGCCTATCTGGAGACGGTGGCGCGTTATCGCGGCTCGGTGCTGCGGGCGATCCAGGAAGTCGAGGACAGCCTCGCCAATCTGCGTTGGCTCGCCAAGGGGGTGCAGAGCATGGAGACGGCCTCGAACGCCGCAGACAAGGTTCTCGGCATCTCGCTCACGCTGTATCGTGACGGAGCGACCAATTACCTCGACGTGGTGACGGCGCAGACCGCGGCGCTCGAGGCGAGGCGCTCGGTCCTCAGCCTGAAGACGCGCCGCCAGGAAGCCGCCGTAGCCCTCATGCTGGCGCTGGGCGGCGGCTGGCCGACGCCGGCCCCGGCGCCCGAACAAATTTGCATGTCGCATTGAATGGGGAGCAGACCATGCAGGAAAATCGGCATCCGGGACGCTTTTGCGGCAATTGCGCGTTCTGGCTTCATCACGCCGATCATCTCGGATCCTGCCGCCTGCACGCGCCGCAGCCGGGCGAGGAGCGGGACGAAGTGGCGCATTGGGCCCACACTCTTCGCGAGGAATATTGCGGCGACTGGACCGGCGCCGACGCCACGCCACTGCGGGCGGCGGTCTGCAAGAAATGCGTCTATTGGTCTTTCCTCGAAGGCGGGTTGACCCCCGTCGACCGTCGCGACGAACTGACGTCCTGGTGGAGCGCCGCCGGCCACTGCCTGCGTTTCGCCCCGCAGCCCGCGGCGCTCTCGGGCCACAAGGCTTGCTGGAGAGTGACCCATGCGGAGGACGGGTGCTTCGACGGGGAAATGATTTCTTCGTGATCGATCGCCGGGACGCTGGAACTCTTGATGGCGAAGCCGTTCCGGGCGGCCAAGGAAGGATCGGAACGCCGGGGGCCGAGGGGCCGCGCGAATGGTTAATGCTCGGCTTCGGCATTACGCGAGGTTTACGGTGTCGCTGCGGAATCGACATGCAATTGCCACGTTGCGCCACAAGCTACTGTATACGAATGTATTTAATCGTCAGGCCGCATTTCCGCTGAACACGACCGAAGGCGTGGCATTCGCGCAACACCAAGCCCAAATTTAGTCAAAACAAAGGTTTGAGACACGACTGTTACAAAAGCGTCATGTAGCGCTTCTACCTCTTCGCGCACGGATTGAGCCGCGCGCTCGCATTTTTTCCGCGAATGGGGGGTAAGTAATGGATGTTACAGTGAAAAATCGCGCTGGCGGTCAGGGGCTGACAAAGTTCCTCGCGGGCGTGTCTTCGGCGGCGGTTTTCGCTGCTTTCTGCGCTCCGGCTCTCGCGGACGACACCAAGGCCGAGATCCAGGCCCTCAAGGCTCAGCTGCGCCACCTGGAACAGAAGCTCGAGGCTCAGGCTCAGGCCCAGAAGAAGACCCAGCAGGAGGTCGAGCACGTCGCTCACGCCAAGGGTCAGGCCGGCGTGATCAGCGACGTCCATCCGATTGGCTCCAACGGCGACGCTCCCTGGCCGGCCAAGTTCTACTACAAAGCGGTCACGATCACCCCCGGCGGCTTCTTCGAATTCGCCACTGTGAACCGCGACCACTATATCGGCGCCGACATCGCCACGCCGTTCCAGAACATCCCCTATCCGGCGAGCGGGGCTTCGAAGAACGGCGAGACCCGCTTCTCGCCCCGCCGCAGCCGCTTTACGCTGAAGACCGACGCCGATCTCGACGAAGTCACGCACGCGACCATGTATCTCGCGACCGACTTCCTCGGCGCCGGCCAGACCGCCAACCTCAACCAGAGCGACTCGTTCAACTTCCGCTTCCGCGAGCTTTATACGCAGGTGGATCGGAAGGACCTCGGTCTGCACGTCTCGGCCGGTCAGGCCTATTCGCTCATCGGCCTGAACTCGCGCGGAACGGAAGCCGCAACCTTCCTCACCCCGCCGGTCATCGACGACCAGTACATGCCGGGCTTCACCTGGGCGCGTCAGCCCGGCGTGCGCATCAGCAAGGAAGTCACCAAGGACATCGAGGCCGCGTTCGCGATCGAAAACTTCCAGACCACCTATATCGGGGTGGGCACGGACTTCCTGGGTCATCAAGGCCCCTGTCTCGCCGGCGCCACCGCCGTCGTCGCGGGCGCGACCTGCTCGGGCGGCTCGCTTCCCGGCCTGTACAATGTCGGCCCGGTTGGCGGCTCTCTCTACAACTCGCTCAACCCGGTCACCTACGGCAGCGTTCCGGACATGATCGGCAAGGTCGCCTGGGATCCGACCCTATTCGACCGCACGATCCACGTCGAAGTCGGCGGCATGCTGCGCAACTTCACCGATCGCGTCTTCTGGGGCAACCACACCACCTGGGGCTCCAACATCGAGGCGGGCATCATCATCCCGATCATCCCGAAGCTGCTTGACTTCCAGTTCTCGGGCGTGAGCGGTCTCGGCAACGGCCGCTACGGCGCCGCGCAGATCAACGACGCCACCTTCACCTGGAGCGGCGGCGCCCAGCCGATCCACGAGCGCCAGGTCATGGTCGGCGTGACCGCCCATCCGACCCCGGCGACCGACGTCTATGTCTTCGCCGGCGGCGAGTTCGCCAGCAAGAACTACACCTTCGCCGCCTGGCCGAAGACCGTGTTCGGCACCGTTCCGGGCGTCTACGCCTATGGCTACGGCAACCCGGCCTACAACAACTTCGGCTGCGCCTTCGAAGGTCCGACCACCGCCACCTGCGTCGGTCAGATCAAGGACGTGCGCCAGGTCACCACGGGCTTCTGGCATAACTTCTATGACGGCCCGGCCGGCAAGATTCGCGTCGGCGCCCAGTATTCCTACACGGTCAAGGACTCCTTCACGGGCTACTCGGGCGCCTACAAAGGCACCGAGAACATGTTCTTCACCAGCCTTCGCTACATACCCTTCAACTGATTTGAAGGCGCCGCGCAGGCTGGTTAAGCCTGCGCTTTCCGCAACTTACCTCCGGCCCGCGCGGCCGGAGGTTTTTTTGTTTCAGGCGCAGCGTTCACCGATCGAAGTCGTATCCGTCAGTCGAAGGGGGAGATCCACCCCGGGCGGGGCATGCCGGGCTGCGTTTCATTTGCACATGTATTGACCCAGTGCTCATTGGGTCCGGCGCCGACGGCCCTCAGACAGTCGAAGCACTTATATTGCTCGCCGCCGCCATTCCCTGTCCATCTGCGGCAGGCGTCCATCGCGCTCTCTTCGGCATGCGCCGGGGCGAAGGACAAAACGAGAAAGAACCCCGCGACCGCGGGAAAAACATGGCGAATTGAACGTCCAATCATAGTCTTTGCTCCCTATTCAGTCGTGCGCACCCCCCAAAGCCCCTGCTTTGGCCTATTCTGAAATCGTGTGTCATATGGCTGTCATATACAAATGAAAAAGTATTAAGTTTGCGCGCCCGCAGGATTTCTAGCTGCTTTTTCCGGGAGACGAACAACATGACCTGCGGGTTTCCCTTTCGAAAAACGATTGGAAAACAGCTGGAAGCGCGCCATTTGTTCCCTTGTCCAACAGAGCCGGTCGAGCTCCATGAGGCGCTTTTTTCGGGAGTCGTCGATGATCCGCACCAGGCTTTTAATGCTCGCCTTTGTGGTCCTGGAGCTTGGTTTGGGCGCAGCCGCCGCCCAGCCTGGGCCAAGCATGGCGACCCTTTCCTGCGCCGACTTCCGCCTCAGGCAAGACGGCGCATGGGTCGCTGTCCATCCCAGCGTGATCTACGGGCCCCACGGCCCCTTTGCTGTCGAAGCGGGCGAGATTTTCAGGATCCAGCTTGGAGGCACAACAAATTATGGGGTGAAGGTCGCCGAGATCCTCGACAGTCGCTGTCGCTGACGAGGCCTCCTCTTGTTTTCGATCGAGCGCCCGCGAATGTTGCCTGAGGCCGTTCGGCCTATTCTGCGGGCGACAGGAGTTCACCTACCACCTATAGTCTATAGATCGACTTGACTTTGTTGCCGACTCGGGTTTTTCTGGGCGCGAGCTGAGCGCATGCGGAGGTTTTCCGCAGCGGCGCAATCGTTGGGGCAAAAATTGAAACATTCAGGAAAAGGCAAACCACTTACCGTCGCCGCGCTGAGCGCATTTGCGCTCCTGCCAACGCAGGCGGCGCGGGCGGACGACACCGCGGCCGAAATCCGTGAGCTGAAGAAAAAACTCGAACAGACCATCGGCGAGGTCCAATCGCTGAAGTCGCAGTTGCACCGCTACGAGGGAAAGACCGCCGAGCAGGACCGCAAGCTGAAAGAAGTCCGCACCGAAACCCACAAAAGGAAGGTTGCGGACGCCTCGCGCGACGTCGAACCGGGGAAAAGCGGTTCCGGCCACGCGCCGCTTCCGTTCTTCATCGACTTGAGCCACGGGCTTTCCGTGCAGTCGCTCGACCACGCCGACTCCTTTCATCTGGGCGGCCGCATTTATGTCGATGGCGGCGGATCCACCCAACCTGAGAAAGGCCTTTCGGAGACCGCCAATCTCACCCAGGCGCGCCTCCAGGTCGAAGGCCGGCTGCGCAGCATCTGGGAATATAAATTCCAGTACGATTTCGTCGGCGGCAGCAACGCCGCGACGGTCGGCGCGGTCGGCGGCATCCGCGACGCCTATCTCGCCCTGATACATCCGGGGCTCAAGCCGCCCTTCCTCGATAATCCGATCGAAATCCAGATCGGCAATTTCTACCTGCCTCACGGCATGGAGCGCACCGGCTCCAAAAACTATATCGACTTCATCGAGCGCTCGCTGATGTCCGATACTTTCGGCGCCGCCCGCCATGTCGGCGTCGCGGCTCTGACCCACGGCGCCAACTGGACCTTCAAGGCGGCCCTCAGCAGCACCAGCGTCGAAGACGCAGCGCTCAAGCCGACCGCCGACTATCCGGTCCCGCTCTGGGTTCCTTCCAAGGCGGGCTGGATCTCCACGGGCGGCAGCCAGTATTTCGACGTGACGGCTCGCGCCACTTACGCGCCGATCTGGTCGGAAGATCGCCTGCTGCATTTCGGCGCCTCGGGCCGCTATCATCGTCCCAACGACTCGACCGCCGGCAACGACGACCGCGTCCTGACGCCGGGCGCCAACACCTATATGGAAAGCAACGTGCTGAAGACGAATCTTCTCGGCACGCCCGACCTTTCCTGCGGCGCCTATGGCATAGCGGGCAACCCTGCCGTCGCCGGTCATTGCGTGAAAAACCTGCTCGGCTACGGCCTCGAGGGCGTCGCCGTGTTCGGGCCGGCGTCTATCCAGGCCGAATATATGAATGCGCAGTACAACCGCGACAACTCGCGCATTCTCGAGGCCAATCTGGCCGGGATTCTTTCCCCCGGCGGCTCCTCGCTGAACTACAGCGGCTATTATGTGTCGGGGATATATTTCCTGACCGGGGAGTCCAAGGCCGCCGCTTATCAGGTCGACAACAATTCCGGCGGAGGCAGCTTCAGGCAAATCCAGATCAAGCATCCGCTCAGCCAGGGCGGCTGGGGAGCCTGGGCGCTCACCGCGCGCTACAGCGAGGTGGATTTGAACAGCGGTCCGTATCAGGGAAGCACATTCGCCAATCTGATCGCATTGGCGCCTACGACCAAGGCGAAGACCCTCATTTTCAACTCCGGGGTCAATGGCGGACGCGAACAGGACGTCACCGTCGGCCTCAACTGGTACGCCGAACCGGGCGTGCGCGTGATGGCCAACTGGACCAGAGTGATGGCGCTCGCGGCGCCCTACAGCCAGCCCTATCTCAACGGCGCGCACCCCAACACCTTCCTGGTGCGCACGCAGATCGACTGGTGACGCGGCCCGCTCGACCGGTTTACCGCTCGCGCCGAGAGATCGGCGCGAGCAGCGGCGATCGCGCGGATATTTGACCGAAGCGCAAATGCGCTTACGCTTTTGGCCCGGGGGGAAACCTTCGCCCCATAAACGGTCCGAATCCGGATTTACCGGCACTGGTCGTTCAGTATTCGGGCGATTCTCAGGTTGAAGAGATGGCCTCCGGTCTCGATGCCGAAGGATTCTCCCGGCTCGACGGTGAAGGGCCCCTGCGGCGCGGTCAGCGTCACTCGCCTGACCGGGGTCCAGGCTCCATTCGACAGCTGACGGAAGTCCTGGCAGTGAATGCCGGTTTGTTCCGGCGGCGGGGACGGGGGGATCGGGAATTGCGCGAAGACGGGGGTCGAAGAACCGACCAGGATCGCAAGCACTGCTGCGCTGCTGAGCTTCATGACGGCCTCTCTATATTCGACGTGCGATATCAGACGAAGGTAATTCAGCGGGCGGCCGACTCAAGTTAAGTTTGCTTAAATGTCGGCGCTTGCGTTCCCCTACGGACCCACGGCCGGGAATCCTTCGCGACGGCGTTTTTGATCGGAGGTCCACGGAGAGATCTTCTCCGAAGGATCAGCGCCTCCTCGGCGCCGAGAGAGCGACGACGCTCTCGCAGCGCTTCCCTTGCGCACAGTCATCAGACAAGGCGTGTCGCGAAAAACTCCGTAAGCCAAATCTATGATCTCGAAGCGCGTTCGGCTCGATTTGTACCGAATGCGCTTGAGCCGGCTTTCGTCATGATATCAGCCGAAGCCTTTGGCGATCAGCGTGACGAAGAAAATTCCGAGCGTGATCGCACCCGCCGCCATGGCGGCCCGCACACGATCGGATTTGCCTTGGATCGTTTTCATAGTGATGTTCTCCATAAGCGAC
Source organism: Methylocystis heyeri (assembly GCF_004802635.2). NCBI lineage: Bacteria > Pseudomonadati > Pseudomonadota > Alphaproteobacteria > Hyphomicrobiales > Methylocystaceae > Methylocystis > Methylocystis heyeri. The sequence continues at coordinate 3,551,718 of NZ_CP046052.1, read as the reverse complement.
GCGCCTCTCGTTCTGCCGGAATTGTTGTACCGAAAGGAAAGCGCGCATGATAAAGGAGTTGGCGCGCATTCGCCGCCACATGAACCCATATCGGTTTAGCGGCTTAGCGCCCCGACGCGGATAATATACATCGTAATACGATGTAGTTTTTCGGCGTTGAACGCAAGGACGTTGAGTGTGACGGATCGACGCAGGCGGATATGTCCGATCAGCGATCCCGATAGCCGCGGAACCGATCATACGCATAGGGTGAATAATGCTCGCCATCCTCATAGGGATAGGCGTAGCCGTTGGCGGGATGCCGATACCCGTAATCCGACGACCGATCTTCCGTATGTCGCTGATAGGCGTAAGGGTTGGCGGTTTCCCCCGAAAGATAGGAATGGCCTCCCCCGGACTCATATTGTTGCCCGGCGGCGCTCTGTGTGAGGCACATGAGACAGGCCCCGTAGCGCAGAACTCGTTTCATCAGCGAACGCTCAATTGAATGCAGGATAGTGAGCGCGAAACTCCGCGCGAACTGATCGGCGCGGAGGCGACGCCCCGATCCAACGCGGAGCCCGGTGGCGAAACGCCGAGACCGTCAAATTCGCGGTCCCGGCGTTTTTTGGAAATCGTCCTATTTCACGACGAGCACCGGGCATTTGGCGAGCTGCACGATGCGATCGGCGCGGCTCCCGATCAGCCGCTCATACAGCGCGGAATGTCCCACCGCGCCGATCACGATCAGATCGGCTTTCAGCTCCTCCCCGAGCCTGACGATATCCCGCACGGGATGTCCTTTCAGCACATGGGTCACGAGCTTCACCTGCTCGGCTTCCGCCATCGCCTGCGCTTGCTGCAGGAGCTTATCGATGCGGCGCGCCGTTTTGTCGTCGAGGACCTCCACCTCCTGCACGAATTCGGGCATGTAGGGAATTTCCTCCACGCAAACCATGTGCAGCTCGGCGCCGTCCCGCTTGGCGAGCGACATCGCCAGCGAGAAGGAGCGGAAGGCGGTCTCGGAACCATCGTTGGCGTTCAGGATTTTGGCGAACATGTGTGGCCTTCTCTCGAATCTATTGGTTCTCTTGCTCGGGAGCTTTCGGGAGCAGGTGGGTCGGCAGGAAGTAGATATTGGCGACGATGGTCGGTATCACGGCCGTCGTGATGACCGCGGCGACGAGGCTCGAATACTGACCTGCGTCGATGATGCCGTGCTTGAGGCCGAACAGCGCCGCGATCGTGCCGAAAGTCAGCCCGGTGGACATGATCAGGCTGGTGTACATCGCCTCCCTGGTCGTCGAACCGAAATGCTTCGCCACCGGAAAGATGCCCGCGGTTTTGGTGAGCACCTTGGTCACGAAGAAGAAAATCGTCGCGCCCGGCGCGGCTATCAATGCAGGCACTGAAACCAGCGACCCGACGAGTATGAAAAAGAATGGCGTCAGCAGGCCGAAGGTCAATGTGCGCAGCCGCCGAATGAGCTCGTGGTTGGAGCCGACGCTGCCGGCGAGCACCATGCCGACGACATAGCCGGCCAGCACCGCCTCGCTGTCGGCCCATGTAGCCAGAGCGGCCATGCCGAGCAGGCACAGGAGCAAAAATTTGGTCTCCAGCTCGGACAAGAGTCCGCCGAACTGCCTGAAGAAAGGAGTCGCGATCTTCGGCAGCGCCAGCAGAACCACCACCGCGATGAACACGGCCGTGAGCGTCTTCATCGTGAACGGGGTGAAGGTGAGGCCCAGCGCCAGAACCGTGGCGACATCGGTGACGAAGGTGGCGATGAGAAGCGTCTTGCCATATTCGACCTTGTTGAAGCCGAATTCCAGCGTCACCGCATAGATCACAGCGGCCGATGTCGTCGACATCGAAAGACCCGCGAGCCAGCTGCCCATGACGCCCCATCCCAGCAGAAAATGGGCGGCGCCGGCGCAGATCAGAAAGGGAGCCAGAAAGCTGGCGAAGCCGACGGAGCCCGCCTCTTTCCATTTGAGCTTGAGGACCTCGGGCTCGATTTCGGTGCCGGCGAGGAAGGTCAGAAGCACCGCGCCGACGGTCGACAGAAACTTGATCCAGCTCGCGTCGGCGCCCATGATCTCCGGACCGAGCAAGAGTTGGGCGACGACCCCGATGACGATTTCCATCAGGGCGGCGGACACCCTGAACGAGTAGGAAAGAAGGCCTGCGATCAAGGCCAGCGCGACCCATAGCGCTGCGACGGTCAAAGCTGCGGTCATATTACTTCCTGCGGATCGAGTGGTTGTCGTTCTCACATTCTTTTTTGATGCGGCGCTTCCCGGAGCCCTTTCTGCGGCGAGGAACGCGAATGCCCAGCATCGAAAAGCGCCGTGTCGGCGCGGAGCCCGACCATGCGCTTCGTGTCTGTCTGTCGCGGGAAGAACGAGGCGCCGCCCGCAATGGCTGAGCGATATCATCGTGCTACGATATATTCATGACGGATGCAACACTCGCCGCCTTTCCGCAATGACGATCATGGCGACTCCATGAGCTCCTCGGCCTGCAGATGCGCCCGATCCCCGCGCCTCCAGAAGGCGATGAGGGTCGGATGCGCAAACCAGACGAGGATCGCCAGCGCGACGAACACCGACGCGCCGAGAAGAAAGGCGTCGTTCATCCCCAGCAGCGAGGACTGTTCGCGCATCAGGTTTCCGAGTTCTCGGGTGATCGCGGCGGGCATGACGCCGGCGGCTTCGAGTTTGGCGGTCAATTGCGACACGAGGTCCAGCGAGGCGAAACGCCGTCCGCCGAGGTGGTCCGCGAGACCCAGCTGATGGAAAGGCGTCCGCCGGAACTGCACCACTGCGATCAGCGAAATGCCGAAAGCCCCCGCAACGGTGCGCAACAAGGCGAGTTCCTCCGCGGCGCGGATCAGCTTCGACCCCGAGAGCCCATGCATGGCGAGGCTCGCGAGCGGCGCGAAAAACAGGGCGATGAAGACGCCGAAGGACAGCACCGGCCAGGAAAGCTGATCGAACCAGGCGAATCGGTCGAATAGACCGAACCAGGTCAGCGTCGCCGCAAGTCCCAGGAAGTCGAAGAAGGAAACCAGCCGCACGTCGACCGTCTTGTTGAGTTCGTGGAGAATGGCGACGATGGGCCCTGCGACCGCGAACATCAGCAGATAGACCAGGCCCGCGAGCGAGGAGGAATAGCCGTTGAGCACCTGCAGCTGGCTCACCAATATCGACAGCAGGCCCTGGATGACCAGGAAGCCGAATACCGAGCTGAAGGTCGCGATGGCGTAATTGCGGTTCCGGAACAGGCGCAGGTCGAGCGCCGGGTTGCGCTCGCCGAGCTCCCAGATCACGAAAGCGGGAAGGGCGATCGACACCACGACGAGGGCCGTCTGCAATATGGGCGAGGCGAACCAGTCGAAATCATTGCCCATGTTGAAGATGGTCTGCAGGCCGTAAACCACGGCCGTGAGCAGCGCCACGCCGATGAGGTCGAAACGCACGATCCTGGCGCTGAAGCCGCGTCCGTAAAGCAGAGCGCCGACGACGCCCGCGATCAGCGCGCCCGCAATGATGTCGGTGTAGAACAGAGCGCGCCAGCTCATGAATTCGGCGAACCAGCCGGCGATGAAAACGCCGATGGTGAAGGGCGTCATGCTCAGGACGCCCCAGAATCCGACGACGAGGGTCCGGGATTGTTCCGGAAACTCCCGCAGCGCGAGCGATTGGCCGAGGGGAAGCGTCACGCCCCCGATGAAGCCGAGCACGATGCGCCCCGGCAGGAACTGCCACAGGGTTTCGCTGGTGGCGCAAATCCAGGCTGCTGCTGCATAGAGCAGGAAGGCGACGACATAGACCCGGTAATCGCCGAAACGGGCCGAAAGCCAGCGCGCGAAAGGCAGGCCCAGCGCGAGCCCGACCATGTGGTCGGTCGTCGCCCAGCCGCCGAAACTCGGCGTAACGCCGCCCAGGCTGCCGGAGACATAGGGAACGGTGATGGTGTAGCCGGGCACGTTGGTTAAGACGACCATGGTGCCGAGAGCGAGCACAGCAGTGAACAACCATAGGCGCCAGCCGCGCAGGGGCTTCTCGTCGGCGATCATCGCTCGCTCCGATGGCGCCGTGGTGGGCGCGTCTTCCGGCAGGACCTGCTTCGCGTGAGCGGGGGTCTCGGGGGTCAAGGCCCCGCCCCGATGGAAGCATCCGTGTTCCAGTCGAATTATATCGTATAACGATATATGTCAAAATCACGGCGGAGAAAGCAAAACAGCGATCGGACGAAGATGGGGAGGGGGCGACCGCCGAAGACGCGCCTTCGGCTTAAACGCAGTCGAACGCGCCCCGGATCTCATTGACGGAGCATTTTTCTTTTCCAAAAACCGCTTCGCGCTCTGGAGACCGCGCTCACCCTTTCCCGGCGAGGGCGGCCTCGCGGATCGCCGTCAGGCCGGCGGTCGGCGTGATGCGGTCGGGGTCCATCTTCACATGCAGTATGGCGGGTTTTCCGCTGGCGCGCGCGGCCTCGAAGGCCGGGGCGAAATCGTCGGTGCGCTCGACCGTCGCGCCAAAGCCACCATAGGCGAGGGCGAGGGCGGCGAAATCGGGATTTTTCAGATCCGTTGCGATCACACGGCCGGGGAAACTGCGTTCCTGATGCATGCGTATGGTGCCGTAGCTGGCGTTGTCGCAGACGATCGCGACTATGGGCAGATCATATTGAACGGCGGTCGCGAATTCCTGACCGTTCATGAGGAAATCGCCGTCGCCGTTGATCGAGAGCACCAGACGATCGGGTAAAAGCTGCTTGATGGCGACGGCGGCGGGCACGCCGTAACCCATGGTCGCGGAGGTCGGCGCGATATGGGAGGCGAAGCGCCTGAAGCGGTAGTAGCGATGGATCCAGGCCGCATAATTGCCGGCGCCGTTGCAAATGATGGCGTCCTCGGGGAGATTGTCGCTCAGCCAGCTCATGACCCGCGCGAGATCGACCTCGGCGGAAGGCTCGCTCCGCGACGAGAACTCCAGATAGGCCTCATGGGCGCGGGCGGTCTCCCCGGCCCAGGCCGGAGCTTTGGGCGGGCGCAGCGAGCAGAGCGCCTTGACGAAGGCGCGCGGCGTCGCGTGAATGGCGAGGCTCGGCGTATAGATCCGGCCGAATTCTTCCGCCTCGGGGTAGACATGAACAAAGTTCATGCCTGGAATCGGAATATCCAGCAGCCGATATGATTGCGAGGGAACCTCGCCCAGACGCCCGCCGACAAGGACCAGCAGGTCGCTTTCCCGAACCCGCTTTACAAGCTCGGGATTGGCGCCGAGCCCGAGATCTCCGGCGTAATGCGGGTCGAGCGCGTCGAACAGGGGAAGACGCCGATAGCTGGTCGCGACCGGAACAGCGAATCGCCGTGCGAATTCATGCATCAGGCGCCGGGAGTCCTGATCCCAGCGGGATCCGCCGAGCACGAAAACCGGCTTCTGCGCCTGGGCGATCAGCCGCTCCAATTCGCGCATCTCATAGGCGCCGGGCGCGGTTTCAATGTCCCGATGGGGCGGATAGGCCGGGCCTTCCGCTTTTTCGTCGAGCATGTCCTTGGGAAGAGAAAGGACCACAGGTCCCGGCCGTCCGGCGGCGGCGACCGCATAGGCGCGGGAAACGAATTCCCGCATCCGGCCGGCCTCGACGACCTCGGCAGTCCATTTCGCGACGCCGCCGAACATCCTTTCGTAATCGACTTCCTGGAACGCCCCTCGCTCGCGCAAGGAACGCTCGACCTGGCCGACGAACAGGATCAAGGGCGTCGAGTCGTGCTGGGCGACGAGCACGCCGCCGAAGGCGTTTGCGGCCCCCGGGCCGCGGGTGACGAAACAGATTCCCGGCCGGCCCGTGGCTTTGCCGTAAGCGTCGGCCATCATCGCCGCCCCGGCCTCGTTGCGGCACACCGTTATTGCGAGCTTGCGCTCGTAGCAGGCGTCGAGAACCGAAAGATAGCTCTCTCCCGGAACGCAGAAAATCCGGTCTGCGCCGTTGACGATCAGTTGATCGACCAGGGCCTGCGCCGCGGTTGCATGTCCTTGCGTCATGATGCGCTCTTTGAAGCTGGTTGTCGGGCGGTTGGTTTCTCAGGGGCCGAAGACGACCGATTCGCAGAAGCTCAGATCGCCGATGCGCGGGCGTTCCGGGCCCTTGAAATATTTCGGTCCGCGCTCGGGGCGATAAAGCCCTACCGTTCGGGGCGGCTTTCCCTCGGAATCGACGATCGCGGCGAAATAACCCCTGCGCCACAGCCTGCGGCCGAGCGCTCCCGAAAAACGCACATAGTCCTTCAGCTCCCGGCAGTAGATGAGTTGCAGCGCGGGCAGGACTTCGGAAAACAGACGCCTTTCCAGAAAGACGAAAGGATGGGTCTCTCCTTTTTCCCGGACGACGAGGGAAAGGCAGCCATAGTTGCGATGCGTCTCCAGAATGTTTCTTTCTGCGCTGGTCAGGGAGGGGCCGTAATCCTCGTCGCTTGAAAAGTCCTGCACGCCGGCTCCCGGCGCCCATGGGCCGAGGGCGGGGATGGAGACGACCTGCCCGGAGCAATAGCGCCGAAACCCCTGAGCCTCGATGACGGGCCAGGTGTGGATCGCGGGCGAGACGTTCATATAGGTCACGTCTTTGAGGCGCACCGCTGCGGCGATCAGAAGCGAGGCGTAGCCCTGATGGCGCGGATCGACATACCAGCTGGAGATGTTGCAGCGCGCCCTGGCGGCGCCCCCGTCCCGGCCTTTGGAGAATATCATCAGGATCACGCCGACCGCGGTCCCCCCGCATTCGAGCATATAGCCGAAGCGGGGACAGCCGGGCGGCGTCTCCCGCTGCGCAAGCCTTTCGAGCGCGCGAGACCAATATTCTTTCGGTCGCGAAGGGAATCCCCGGGCCAGCAGCCCGGTTATTTCAGGGGCGTCCTCCTCGGTGATCAAGCGGCACCGAATGCGAGGAGCCATATCGCCGGTCATTTGTTCACCATCAATTTCCGAACAGCTTGCACGGCTCAGACAAAAAAAGAAAACTATTGAAACTCTGAGAACGGCGGGACCGATACGTGTCTATAAGATTAACGATCACTTCACAGATTCAAAACATCGCCGCCGAGCAGCACAAGAAAATCGCGCCGCTCGACGACAAGCTCCTTCTTTCCGAATCCGGGCTGGATTCGCTGTGTTTCGCGATATTGGTCGCGCGTCTCGAGGACGAGCTCGGGGTCGATCCCTTCACCGCGTCCGAAGAAGTTTATTTTCCGACCACACTCGGCGAGTTTATCGAACTTTATGAACGCCGCCCCGCCTGAAACCCTTCGCGCGCTCCTCCGCTCGGGGCCCGGCCTGCGTTTCGAGACGGCGGCCGGGTCGCTCCTCGGCGACGCCCCGCGGGGTCATGTCCGCGGAGCCGCGGCGCTCGCCGGCCGCTCGGTTCTGATCGGCGCGCGCTCGCAGCTCGCGGCCGCCCGGGCCTTGGTGGAGCTCGACGGCCTCGCCGCGCGCCTCGTCATCTGCCCGCCGGACTTTACAGCCGAACGCCTCGCCAGCGCCATTGAACAGGCAAATGTCGAGGTCGTCGCGAGCGACGATCCGCAAAAAGACTTCGGTGTCCCGCGCCCGGTGGCGGAGATCGCAGATTGCAGCGCCCGCCAGGATGAGTCGGCGTGTTCGGCGCCGCTGCACAGCCAGTGGTTGCTACCGACCTCCGGCACCACGGGCGCTCCCAAGCTGGTCGCCCACAGTCTCGCCAGCCTTCTCGGCGCGATCAAAGCTCCCGGCGACGCCCGGCCTCCGGTCTGGGCCACCTTTTACGATATTCGCCGCTACGGCGGCCTGCAGATTTTCCTGCGCGCCTGCGTGTCCGGCGCAGTCCTGCTGATCGCCGAGGCGGAAGAAACGCTCGATGAATTCATCCTGCGCTGCCGCTCGGCCCGCGTCACACATGTGTCGGGAACGCCCTCGCACTGGCGCAAGCTTCTGATGCATCCCGGGCGCAAGCTGCTGGAGCCGGAATATATTCGCCTCTCGGGCGAGATCGCCGATCGCGCGATCCTCTCCGCCTTGCGCGAGGCCTATCCCGGGGCGCGCATCGTCCACGCCTACGCCTCGACTGAGGCCGGCGTCGGATTCGAAGTGACCGACGAAATGGAAGGATTTCCGGCGTCTTTCCTGGACGGGTGCGGAGAGGTCGAGCTTCGCCTCCGCGACGGCTCGCTACACCTGCGTTCGCCGCGCACCGCGGCGCGCTATGTCGGCCGCGACGATCTGAAGCTGCTTTCCGAGGACGGCTTCGTCGACACCGACGACATGGTCGAACGGATAGGGGATCGCTGTTTCTTCAAGGGCCGCCGCGCCGGCGTGATCAATATCGGCGGCCTCAAGGTCCATCCGGAAGAAATCGAGCGCGTCATCAATGCGGACGAAAGGGTGAGGATGTCCCGCGTCGGCGCAAGACGCAATCCGATCAGCGGAAACATCGTCGTTGCCGACGTCGTGTTGAAGGACGCGGCCGACGGCGACGAGGAAACGAAGCGGGAAATCCTCGAGAGCTGCCGGGCGCAGCTCCCGCGCCATATGGTCCCCGCGGTAATGAGGTTCGTCCCGCATATCGAGGTTCTCGCGAGTGGAAAGCTGGCCCGCAACCATGCGTAACGTCATTGTCACTGGAGCAAGCCGCGGCCTCGGACTCGCGATGGCGCAGCGCCTCGTCGGCGACGGATTCCGCGTCGTCGCGGTGGCCCGGCGCGAAAGCGACGATCTACGCCGAGAGATGGGGAACGCGCCGGAAGGCGCGCTCTGCTTCGAACCCTTCGATCTTTCCGATATCGACGCCTTGCCCGGCCTCGCAGCCTCGATCAGGAAAAAATACGGCCCGCCTTTCGGCCTCGTGAACAACGCCGCCTGCGGAACCGAGGGGCTTCTCGCGACCATGCATAATTCACAGATCGAGGAGCTGCTGCGCCTCAACGTGACCTCTCCCATCGTGCTGACCAAATATGTCGTTCGGCAGATGATGGCGGCGGGCGGAGGCCGGGTGGTCAATATCTCCTCGATTATCGCCGGAACCGGCTATAACGGGCTGAGCGTGTACGGAGCCAGCAAGGCGGCTCTGGTCGGGTTCACCAAATCGCTGGCGCGCGAGGTTGGCGGGCTCGGGATCACGGTCAACGCCGTGGCGCCCGGCTTCATCTCCACTGAAATGACCGCCTCGCTCGACGAGCGGGACCGGGCGAAGATAGCCGGCCGCGCCGCCCTGCGCCGTCTCGCCGAGCCTTCGGATGTCGCCAGCGCGGTCGGCTATCTGCTCGACGACCGCGCCCGCAACATCACCGGCACGGTGCTGACGGTGGACGCCGGCGCGACGGCCTGAAGCGCCTCGCATATTGAAGCGTTTCCAGCCGAAGCGGACACGGGTTCGGCGTGGGAAACGCAGCGTGTTTTCATGTTTCCGTGAAACATGAAAACACGCTGGGTGACGAACGCGTCGAGCGTTCGAGAAGCCTACCCTTCCTCCAAAGCCAGATAGCGGCCCCAGAGCGGGGTCTTGCCGATCGTGCGGGCGAAGGCCCGGTGCGCCTCGGCCTCCTCGGCGGTGAGCCGCGGGGGCAGAGGCTGGGGCCGACTTTTGAGCAGGCCTTGCTGGGTTTTCGCCACGACCCTGCTCTCGACGCTCAAGGACAGCGCCGCCTGGCGCCCTCCCATCAATTCCGCATAGACTTCGGCGAGGAGCTGGGCGTCGAGCAAGGCCCCGTGCTTCTCGCGCCGCGAGGCGTCGACGCCGTAGCGCTGGCACAGGGCGTCGAGCGAATTCGAAGCGCCCGGATGTCGGCGACGCGCCAGCGCCAATGTATCGGTGACGCTCGATAAATCTATCCCGGGCAGGCTCAGCCGCGACAATTCCGCGTTGAGGAAGCGCACGTCGAATTCGGCGTTGTGGATGATGAGTTCCGCGCCAAGGATGAATTCGTTGAAATCCGCAGCAATCTCCGCAAATTTTTTGTGCCCGGAGAGAAATTCCGCGGAAAGCCCATGGACCCTGAAGGCCTCCTCGGGCATGTCGCGTTCCGGATTGATATAGACGTGAAAGACGCGCCCCGTGGGGATGAGATTGGCGATCTCGACGGCGCCGATCTCCACCACCCGGTCGCCCTTGGAAGGATCGAGCCCGGTCGTCTCCGTATCCAGCGCGATCTTGCGCATCAGCAGTTTCCTTCTTTCTCGGGGCGAAGCGCCCGCAATATGGCGCGGACCTCCTCGCGCGCGGCGTCAAATCCCTTGTCGGTGTGAATAATGAAATCGGCGCGCCGGCGTTTTTCTTCGTCGGGCGTCTGCCGCGCCAGAATGGCCTCGAATTTTTCCTCGGTCATATTGGGGCGGGCCAGCACTCTTTCCCTTTGCAGCGATTTCGGCGCCGTCACGACGACGATTTTGTCGACGTCCTTTTCCGACCCTGTTTCGAACAGCAGGGGGATGTCCAGCACCGCCACGTCCTGCCCGAGGCGCTCCTGCTCCTCGAGGAATTTGCGCCGCCCCTCCCAGACCAGCGGATGCACGATGGCTTCAAGCCTCTTCATGGCTTCGGGATCGTTCAGGACCATGCGGGAGAGAAGACTGCGGTCGACCGCGCCCTCCCGGGTCGAACCGGGAAAAGCCTTTTCGATCTCCTGCGCTGCGGCGCCGGCGTAAATCTCATGCACGAGCCGGTCGGAATCATAGACAGGCGCTCCCTCGCTGCGAAAAATTTCGGCCGTTGCCGATTTGCCCATTCCGATGGACCCCGTAAGGCCGACGAGAATCATGTCGCGAATATCCTTTGGTCAGCCGGCGAGCGCCGATTCGCGCCGCAAGGCTTCCAGCACCGGCAGCAGGGGAAGCCCGAGGATGGTCCAGTGATCCCCCGAAATCTCGCTGAAAAGATGAACGCCCAGTCCCTCGATCTGATAGGCGCCGGCGCTGCCGAGCGCCGCCTCGCCGACCGTCCCGAGATAGGCCTGCAAAAAATCCGCGCTCAAGGGGCGCATGGTCAAATCGGCGTGGCTGACCGTCTCGAATCCTACGATCCCCCCGCGCGCCAGCGCAACTGCGGAATGCAGCCGGTGGACGCGCCCGGAAAGAAGCGACAATTGCTCCGCCGCCGCCGGCAGATCCTTGGGCTTTCCGAACAGCCGTCCTTCGCAACTCGCGACCTGATCGGCGCCGAGGACGAAGCAGTCGGGCGATCCCGCGGATATTTGCAGCGCCTTGGCCCGCGCCAGCCCCAGGGCCACCGCGTCCGGACCGCCCCCTTCGGCGCGAATTTCGCGTTCCAGCGCCCGCTCGTCGATCTCGGCGGGAACGCAATCGAAGGGAATGCCGGTCTGTTGGAGAACGAGACGCCGGCCCCAGCTTTTGGAGGCCAGAATCAGAGGTTGATCGCGGCGCCACAGCTTTGCGCCCGAAGCTTTGGTGTTTTGCGAGGTCACGAGGGCTCCGTCCACAGCGCCTGGGAGAAAGTGGAATAATGGGGAAAAATCAAAGCCGAAACCAGGGCGGATTGTATGGCTTCGGATAAGCCGGGCGATCTTTCAACAGGCGTTTTGCTCTGGGTTGGAATCCGACCGGAAACGTTGTTCAACGGGCGCCGTCTACGTGTTGTTACGGAAGGGAAAGCCGCATATCCCGTAAGACACTGATAAATCACAAAATTATAAAGTTTTCCACATTTTCACAGGAAGGGCTGGGGGATTTTCCACCGTGGGATAAGCTGTGAAAAAAGCGTTAAGAAAAGTTTACCAACGATTCGAGCGTGCCAATAAGAAACATTAATATCTTATTAGTATTCTCTTTCTTTTTACTTTCATCCGGTTTAGGCCGTTGTCTGTCCACGTTTTCCGCCGCAAACCGAAGCGGCTTCCTCCGCAGTCGGTCAGGGCCCTCGCGCCGCCGCACTGGGCCGTCACCCCGCATTGGGCCAGCACATGAACGAACAAAAACCGCTGCTGTCTGTTCTGAGCGGAAACAAAACCCCGGTTCCCCCGCTCTGGCTCATGCGCCAGGCCGGACGCTATCTTCCCGAATACCGCGAGCTGAGGTCGAAGGCGAAAAGCTTTCTCGATTTTTGCTATTCGCCGGCCGCCGCCGCGGAAGTCACCTTGCAGCCGATCAGGCGCTTCGGTTTCGACGCCGCCATTCTTTTCAGCGACATTCTGGTGGTGCCGGATGCGCTGGGGCAAAAAGTCTCCTTCGAGACGGGCGAGGGGCCGAAGCTGGAGCCCATCGAGCTGCCGGAGCAGCTGTCCCGCCTGCAGCAGAGCATCGACCTCGCGCGTCTCGATCCCGTGTTCGAGACCATCGACCGGGTGAAAGGGGCCCTCCCGCGCGAAACCGCCTTCATCGGCTTTTGCGGCGCGCCCTGGACGGTGGCGAGCTACATGATCGCCGGCCGCGGCACGCCGGATCAGGCGCCGGCGCGGCTGTTCGCCTACCGGCATCCGGAAGCCTTCGAACGGCTGATCGGGCTCCTCGCCGATGCTTCCGCCGCCTATCTCCTCCGGCAGATCGAAGCGGGAGTGGAGGCGGTTCAGATCTTCGACAGCTGGGCGGGGGTGCTGCCGCCTGCCGAGTTCCGCAAATGGGTGTTCGCGCCGCTGCGCAGAATGGTGCTGACGATCAAGAAGGAGCGTCCGCAGACGCCGATCATCGCTTTCGTCAGAGGGGCGGGGACCCATCTGGTTGAGCTTATCGACGGCCTCGGCGCAGACGCCTATGGGCTGGAGACGGCGGAGGACCCCGTGTGGGCGGCGCGCCTCGGCGCAGGACGCACGGCGCTGCAAGGCAATCTCGATCCGCTGGCGCTGCTCGCCGGGGGCGAAGCGCTCGATCGGGGCGTCGACGACATCTTGGCGGCTTTTTCGGACTGCGCGCATATTTTCAATCTCGGCCACGGCATTCTGCCGCAAACGCCGATCGAGAATGTCGAGCGGCTGGTCGCCCGCGTGCGCTCATCGGAAAATCGATTTTCATAAGGGATCAAAATGTATCTCTGGATCAAAGCCCTGCATGTAATCGCCATCATCGCCTGGATGGCGGGCATGTTCTACCTGCCGCGGCTCTTCGTCTACCACGCCGGGGTTCCGGCCGGGAGCGGGCAGTCGGAGCTGTTCAAGACGATGGAGCGCAAGCTGCTCCGCATCATCATGATCCCGTCGATGCTGCTCGCCTGGGCGACCGGACTGACGCTGGCCTTCGAGGCGGGTTTTTTTCACGCCGGCTGGTTTCACGCCAAGCTGCTGGCGGTCGTGCTGATGACCGGAGTGCACTTCTACAATGGGCGGCTGGTCGCCGCATTTGCGGAAGACCGCAACGTCCGGGATCCGAAATTCTATCGTTTCTACAACGAAGTCCCGACCGTGCTGATGATGGCGATCGTTATCCTGGTGATCGTGAAGCCGTTCTGAACCGTGCTTTGCGATCGATTATGGCCCGGGTGCGCGCGACCGCGCCGTTAAGCCGACGGCGCTTTCCGGCCGTCGTCGGAGCCGTAGCGGAGCCCACGATCGGCCTTGGGCGGCAAATCTCTCTTCGCGGGAGGGCCTTGCGTCTTGCGCTCGGCGCGAAAAGCGTTTATTGCACAATTGTCTCACCCGAAGGCAGAATGTTGCAGTCGCGACCGCCGGTCTTTAGCCGACGCATAGGGTGTCGATCTCCCCTCTTTCCTGCCATCTCTCCGCTCAATCCGCTCGCCTATCTATTCGAGGCTTCTCCCCATGCGGGAAATCAAACTTTCAGAACTTAAATCGAAAACCGCTGCAGAGCTGCTGGCTTTTGCGGAAGAGCACGAGGTCGAGAACGCCTCGCTGCTGCGCAAGCAGGAGCTGCTGTTCGCAATACTGAAGCAATTCGCCAGCCGCGACGTCGAAATCGTCGGCGAAGGCGTGGTGGAGGTTCTTCAGGACGGTTTCGGCTTCCTGAGGTCGCCCGACGCGAACTATCTCGCGGGCCCAGACGACATCTATGTGTCCCCCTCCCAGATCCGCAAATTCGGCTTGCGCACCGGCGACACCGTGGAGGGCATCATCCGCAGCCCGAAGGAGGGCGAACGCTATTTCGCGCTCCTGAAGGTCAATACGATCAATTTCGAGGAGCCCGAGAAGATCCGGCACAAGGTACCGTTCGACAATCTCACGCCGCTCTATCCGAATGAGCGCCTCAAGCTCGAGATCGACGATCCCACCCGCAAGGAGCTTTCGGCCCGCGTCATCGACATCGTGGCGCCGATCGGCAAGGGCCAGCGCGCGCTGGTGGTGGCCCCGCCGCGCACCGGCAAGACCGTTCTGCTGCAGAATATCGCCCAGTCGATCACCACCAATCACCCGGAATGTTATCTGATCGTTCTGCTGATCGACGAGCGTCCCGAGGAAGTGACCGACATGCAGCGCTCCGTGCGCGGCGAAGTCGTCTCCTCGACCTTCGACGAACCGGCGGTCCGGCATGTGCAGGTCGCCGAAATGGTGATCGAAAAGGCCAAGCGCCTGGTCGAGCATCGCCGCGACGTGGTGATTCTGCTCGATTCGATCACGCGTTTAGGGCGCGCCTACAACACTGTGGTGCCTTCCTCCGGCAAGGTTCTCACCGGCGGCGTGGACGCCAACGCCCTGCAGCGTCCCAAGCGCTTTTTCGGCGCCGCCCGCAACATCGAGGAAGGCGGTTCGCTCACCATCATCGCGACGGCCCTGATCGACACCGGCTCGCGCATGGACGAAGTGATCTTCGAGGAATTCAAGGGCACCGGCAATTCCGAGATCATCCTCGACCGCAAGGTGGCCGACAAGCGCGTCTTCCCCGCCATCGACATCACGCGCTCCGGCACCCGCAAGGAGGAATTGCTGGTTCCGACCGATATCCTCAAAAAGACCTACGTGCTGCGGCGCATCCTCAACCCGATGGGCACGGTGGACGCGATCGAATTCCTGCTCGGGAAATTGCGCGAGACGCCGAAAGGCAACGCCGCGTTCTTCGATTCGATGAACACCTGACCCGGACGACGACAAGTCCCGGAAACGACATGCAAGGGGCTCGCGAAGCGCATTCGCGAGCCCCTTTCTTTTGGATAAGCTGCACGGTTCGTTGTGATACGAAATCCAGTTGATCTGCTCGGGAGCAGCCATATCGAGAAAATAAGTCCCCTCGCCCTGAGAGCCCGTGCAGCGGGCGTCTCGAAGGGCGGTCGACTGCCGCGTCTGCTGGAACATTCTTCGAGACTTTTTTGCGTTCCACAAAAAGCGCCTCAGGATGAGACGTCGGGCGGGCGGCTCGGCTCGCGGGCATGGCCTCTTAAGGCGAGGCGATGGCGATATGGGTCTTGCAATTTTGCGGCTGAATCCCCCAAATCCTTGGTGGCGCATCCCATAAAAATTGACGCGCATTTGCGATGAATGCGCTCCAACGTGATCCGGCGCGATTTCTTCAGGCTCGAACGGTTCCGTTCGCGGGTGAGCGCGCCAGGGTGAGGTCGAGAATGCCAGCGGATACTATCTTTGCTTTGGCGACGGGGGCCGGCCGTTCTGCGGTCGCGGTCGTGCGCCTTTCCGGGCCTGAGGCGGGATCGACGCTGAAGGAGCTGACCGGCGTCGCTCTAAAGGCGCGTCACGCCCATTACGCTTATTTTCGCGATCCGCAGACTCTGGAGATATTGGACCACGGTCTGGCGCTCTATTTTCCTGCCCCTGGTTCTGCAACCGGAGAAGATTGCGCCGAGCTGCATCTGCACGGCGGGCGGGCGATCGTCGAGGCCGTCCTGTCGATGCTGGCGCGCTTTCGCGGCTTGAGGCCAGCGGAGCCCGGGGAATTTGCGCGGCGGGCTTTTCTGCGCGGGAAGATGGATCTTTCCCAGGCCGAGGGTCTGGCGGATTTGATCGACGCCCAGACCGCTTTTCAGCGGCGCCAGGCGCTGCGGGTGGCCGAGGGCGCACTCCGGGAGAGGATGGAGCTGTGGCGCGCGACTCTCATCGGGGCGCAGGCGATGACGGCGGCCGAGCTGGATTTTGCCGACGAATCGGACGTTGGAGTTTTTTCAATCGATTCGCTCACCGGGCTTATTGCGCCGATGCTGCTCCAGATGGAGGAGGCGCTGAAGGCTGCGCCGGCCGCGGAACGACTGCGCGAAGGGTTCCTGGTCCTGCTGCTCGGACCGCCCAACGCGGGGAAATCCACTTTGATGAATCGCCTTGCGCAAAGGGAAGTTGCGATAGTGTCGGAACTGCCCGGAACGACCCGGGACATGATCGAGGTGCAGCTGGATCTCGAAGGATTGCCGGTGATCGTGGTCGACACCGCCGGCCTGCGGGACAGCGGAGACGAGATCGAGCGGATCGGCGTCGCCCGCACAAGGGCGCGCGCCGGGCAGGCCGATCTGATCTTATGGCTATCCGAAGGGGGGCGCGCGCCGGTTCCGTCCTTGGGTGGGGATGCAGAAGTCATCAGGATCGGGACCAAGGCCGACATAGCGGAAACGGCTCCGGGCGTAATTTCGATCTCGTCGGTGAGCGGGGAGGGAGTCGAGGCGCTTTGCCACGCGATCGCTGAGAGAGCTTATAAGGCTTTAGGTGGCGGAGAAACGGCTCTGCTGATCCGGGAGCGTCATCGCGCGGCGATCGAAAGCGCGCGAAGCCTGTTGGAAGGTGCGATGGTTCGGGATAAACCGCTCGAGATCGTTGCTGAAGACATCCGATTGGCCTCGCGGCAGTTGGAGAGGATTCTCGGCGCGGTGGAGGTCGAGCAGGTTCTCGACGCGGTTTTTTCCCGTTTTTGCATCGGGAAGTGAAGGATTGTTTCACGTGAAACAGGCGCGAGCCTTTGACGTTGTGGTGATAGGGGGAGGCCACGCCGGCTGCGAGGCCGCAGCCGCATCGGCGAGGCTCGGCGCAAAAACCGCGCTCATCACCCACTCATGCGAGACTATCGGCGCCATGTCCTGTAATCCGGCCATAGGCGGGTTGGGCAAGGGGCAGCTGGTTAGAGAGATCGACGCACTGGACGGCCTGATGGGGCGAGTCGCCGACGCTGCAGGAATTCAGTTCAAGGTCCTCAATCGCTCCAAGGGGCCCGCAGTCCGGGGTCCACGCGCCCAGGCCGATCGCAAGCTCTATCGCCAGGCCATGCAGGCCGCCATAGCCGGAACAGCGGGGCTGAAGCTTCTGCAAGCCTCGGTCGAGGATCTCCTGATCGAGCAGGGGCGGGTGATCGGCGTTCGCCTCGACGTAGGTTTTATCGAGGCGGGCGCGGTCGTGCTCGCGACCGGCACATTCCTCGACGGCGTCATCCATATCGGACCCAAGCGCATCCCTGCCGGCCGTATGGGAGATCCAGCCGCAATCGGCCTCGCGGCGAGCCTCCGCAACGCGGGCTTCTCGGTGGCCCGGCTGAAAACCGGAACCCCGCCGCGGCTGGACGGAACCACCATCGCCTGGGAGAAGCTCGAGCAACAATGGGGCGACTCCGAGCCAGAGCCGTTTTCGTCTTTGACCAAGGTCGTGGTCAATCGGCAGATCGCCTGCCATATCACTCGGACCACGGCCGAGAGCCACAAGATCATTCGAAAGGATCTGGATCTATCGCCGATGCGCACCGGCGCTATCTCGGGCCCGGGCCCGCGTTATTGTCCTTCGATAGAGGACAAGGTCACGCGCTTTGGCGACCGCGATGGACATCAGATTTTTCTGGAGCCGGAAGGATTGGACGACGCCACCATCTATCCCAATGGCGTCTCGACCTCTCTGCCGGAAACCACCCAACAGGCCTTCATCAATTCAGTGCCGGGTCTGGAGCAAGCTCGAATCTTACGTCCCGGCTACGCCATAGAATATGACTTCATCGACCCTCGCGAACTTCTCGCGACGCTCGAAACCAAGAAAATAAAAGGACTGTTCTTCGCGGGGCAGATCAACGGCACTACGGGTTATGAGGAGGCTGCAGCCCAGGGTCTTGTCGCCGGCCTCAACGCCGCGACGTCGGTCGGCAATATGGCGCCGGTGCTGTTCGATAGGGCGGAAGCCTATATCGGGGTCATGATCGACGACCTCGTGACCCAGGGCGTCAGCGAACCCTATCGCATGTTCACTTCCCGCGCTGAATATCGACTCTCTCTCCGGGCCGACAATGCCGACGAGAGACTCACGCCGCGCGGTGTGATTATCGGCTGTGTGGGTAAGGAGCGGGCCGATCATTTTAAAGACAGGGCGGCGCGGCTGGAAAAAGCAAGGCGGCTGCTTTCCGGGTTGAGTCTGAGTTCATCAGCGGCCGCGCGTCATGGGCTTGCGGTGAATCAGGATGGGCAGCGGCGCAGCGCTTTTGCGCTGCTGTCTTTTCCGGCGATCACGCTGGATCGTTTGCGGACCATCTGGCCGGAGCTTGGGGCGATAGACTCCGCGACCGGAGCTCAGGTTGAGATCGACGCGCGTTATGCGGTCTATCTCGATCGGCAGGCTTCCGATATCGAGGCCTTCCGGCGCGATGAGCAATTGTCGCTTCCGCCGGAATTGGATTACGGGGCGATCTCCGGGCTGTCGGCCGAACTGAGGTGCAAGCTCGCCTTCCTCAAACCACGAACCATCGGACAGGCTCAGCGTATCGAAGGCATGACCCCCGCGGCCCTGACTCTTCTGGCGGCGAGGGCGAGACGGGCATGAGCAGGTCCGCCGCCCAGAGTGATCGGGAGATGGCTCTCGATCTTTGTCCGATTTTGCGCCCCGTGACCGCTGAGCTCGATATCTACGAAACGCTTCTGCGCGCCTGGCAGAAGAAAATCAATCTGGTATCGGCCCAGACGTTGCCCTCGCTTTGGCTGCGGCACTTCGCCGATTCGGCGCAGATCGCCGCTTCGTTCCCCGATATTTTGTGCTGGGCCGATCTGGGGTCTGGGGGCGGTTTTCCGGGCATGGTCACAGCTCTGCTGCTGAAAGGGAGAGAAGGGGCAGTGGTTCACCTGATCGAGAGCGACCAGCGCAAGGCCGCCTTCCTGCGCGCTGTTTCACGTGAAACAGGAGCCCCTGCCATTGTTCATGTCGGACGAATCGAGCAGGAACTGCCCGCTCTCGTCGGCAAAATCGAAGGCGTGAGCGCGCGCGCTCTGGCGCCTCTGCCGCAACTCGTCGCCTGGTCGCAAGAAGTTCTGTGGAAAGGGGGGATTGGCGCCTTTTTGAAGGGAGAAGACTGGCGCAATGAATTGACCAGCCTCGAGGCGGAAGGTAGTTTTCAATTCAGAACCATCGCCAGCCGCACCAATTCCGCTGCGCGGTTGATCGCTGTAGCGAAAGAGTTTCGCGCCGACCGCCAATTTTCAGGGCAAGTCTCGGGAGATTAAGTCCTTGACCGAAACCCGCAACGCCTCGCGCGTTCTCGTGCTGGCAAACCAGAAAGGCGGCGTGGGTAAAACCACGACGGCCATAAACCTCGGAACCGCTCTCGCCGCCGTGGGCGAGAATGTTCTGGTCATCGATCTCGATCCGCAGGGCAACGCCTCCACCGGCCTCGGCGTCGACAGAAAGAGCCGGACCGTCTCGACCTATGACGTATTGGTCGGCGAAAGCAGCCTGGACGACGCCATTGTCGAAACCGCCGTGCCCCGGCTGTCGGTTGCGCCTTCCACCCTGGATCTGCTGGGCGTCGAACTGGAGATCGCCGGCGACAAGGATCGCGCTTTTCGCATGAAGCGCGCTCTCGGGGAGTTGGCGGCGGTCGCCAATCATGCCGAGGGTCGTCATTACAGCTATATACTGATCGATTGTCCGCCCTCGCTGAACCTGCTGACCATCAATGCCCTGGCCAGCGCCGACGCCATACTGGTGCCGCTGCAATGCGAGTTCTTCGCCCTCGAGGGTCTTTCGCAGCTTCTGTCCACGGTCGATCAGATCAAGCGGACGCTAAACCCCAAGCTTTCAATCCATGGCATTGTGCTCACCATGTTCGACGCGCGCAATAATCTCGCGACGCAAGTGGTGGCCGATGTGCGCCGTTTCATGGGAGATAAGGTCTATGAGACCATGATCCCTCGAAATGTGCGCATCTCCGAGGCCCCCTCGCATGGCAAGCCCGTCCTGCTCTATGATTTGAAATGCACCGGCAGCCAGGCCTATTTGAGATTGGCTTCGGAAGTGATCCAGCGTGAACGGCGGCTGCGCGCAGCATAGGGCAGGCCGAGGGAAATAACACAAATGGCTGAAGAAACGCGGCCGCGCCTCGGCAGGGGATTGGCGGCTCTAATTGGCGACGCCGGCGATGATGCGCCGACTGCTGAACGCTTCCGAGGACAGCGCCGCATTCCCATCGAATTCCTGCGCCCCAACCCGCGCAACCCGCGCACCACTTTCCGCGAGGATGAGCTTTCCGATCTCGCCGCCTCGATAAAAGAAAAGGGCATCATCCAGCCCGTCGTCGTGCGCACCATCGCCGGCGTCGCCGACGCCTATGAGATCATCGCCGGCGAGAGGCGCTGGCGCGCCGCCCAACTCGCGGGTCTGGCCGATCTTCCCGTCGTCATCCACGAGGCCGACGACCGCGAGGCGCTGGAGCTGGCCATCATTGAGAACGTCCAGCGCGCCGATCTCAACGCGATCGAAGAAGCCAAAGGTTATGAAAGACTTGCGGCAGACTTTGGCTATTCGCAGTCCGACCTCGCCAAGATCATCGGCAAGAGTCGGCCTCATGTCGCCAATACGCTGCGGCTGCTGAATTTACCCGAGGCGAGCCGCCGTCTGGTGGCGGACGGCGCGATTTCGGCCGGGCACGCGCGCGCGCTTCTGGCGGTGAAGGATCCCGACGCGGTGGCGCGGCGGATCGTCGACGAGGGCCTGACGGTTCGCGATATCGAACATCTCGCTCAGCGCCAGGCGTCCGAAGCCGGGGCGAAGCCGCGCAAGCCCAGGGAAGAGAAGGACGCCGATACGAGGGCCATGGAAAAGCTCCTCAGCGACAGCCTGGGTCTTTCCGTCGCCATCCGCCACGAGGGCGAACGGGGCGAGCTCAAGATTCGCTACGAAACCCTGGAACAGCTCGACGCCTTGTGCCGGCGCCTGACCGAGTGACGTTTGGAAACGGCAGACGCGCCTTTGGTTTCGATCGCATCAGAACCGGCGCTCTAACCGTTGCCGCAATTTCCAGGTCGTCAGCTGTTTCCCCCTGTAAGCGATATTCGATCGGCGCGAGGAAAAGCCGGGTGCGCGGCTGGCGAAGTAAAAATGAGCATTTTCTTTAGCAAACGCGCGCGCGAAATTTCCCCTTAGAGCGCCGGTTTTGATTGAATCAAAACCGGCGCTCTAACTTCTTGGAGTATCGCATTTTCCGAGTCGTCAGGCGTTTCCGCCTGACTTGAAAATGCTCTAGGCGTCGGATGAACGGCATCAAACTCTCAAGAGCATGTGGCTCGATGTTTGCTGCTGATTCGGAAGGCCAGGCGCGAGTTCGATAAACGGGCCGCCTCGCCTTCGAGCAGCGGAATATGTCCGGCGCATCCTCAGATTCGGCCAATGAGCACAGTGACCGTATCGAGACAGTCGTCGCGAGCGACGGGTCTGTAGTGAGGGGTCCACTCGACTTTTCGGGTTCATCGCTCGGTTTTCCGGAGAAGTCGGCGGGATCGGCTCAGCTAGGGGATGAGCCGTTTCGCGCGCCGGAATTGGCGCTGGATACAGCCGGGCTCTCCGATGCTCTCTGCGCTAAAATCGCGTCAGTTTCTTTTGGCCACCGCGCCTTCTTGTTTGATTCCGAGGCGGAGGCTTGGCGCTGCGCCGTGGAGACGATGCGGCGTCATCATCGGATCGGCGGCCGTCCAAAGCGGCGCCGGCTCATAGTCTGCGCCGGAGTTTCGGATGGACCGGGAGGCTTGCCTCCTGGCTTGGAAGGCGATGACGAAATCACACTGCTTCAAACTGACCATCCGGGCCGATTGGCCACGGAAATCGACAATAGGGCCGCTGGAATTCTGATTGCTCCGGTGAGGACGAAAGCCGGTTTCGAGATCGTCCCGCCAGAGATGCTGGCTCGGCTGCGCGAGACCGCGGACGAATATGGGCTCGTCCTTGCTTTCGACGAAAGCGTTTGTGGCCTCGGTCGCACAGGCATGCTGTGGGCGCATGAATGGGCGGGCGTGGCCCCGGACGTGATGGTCGCCCTTCATCGGCATGGAAACGCCTCGCCATTGGCCGCGCTGGTGGTCACGCAAAAGGTGGCGCGCGGGGCGCCGGGGCGCCCGACTTTCGTCGATCGGGCGGCGCTTCTGGCCGGGCACGCCCTGGTGGATGCGCTGGCGACTCCTGGCTTTCTGGAACAGGCGCAGAATCGAAGTTGGCGTCTCGAAGATCGGCTCGCGGCATTGTTCTATAAGCGCCGCGGAGCGTTTACGGCGCGGGACGGCATTGGCCTGATGCAAGGCCTGGCATGCCCCGGAGGAGCTGAGCCAGTGCGTGCGATGCTGGCTGAATGCGGGCTCCTGACCCGGGCCATGGGATCGTTCCTTGGCCTATTTCCTCGGCTCACCGTCGAGGAAAGCGAAATCGACGCAGCGGCGTCCATCATCGACGCGGTTTGCGCGCGGGAAACGCAATGAGAGACCTGTGTCGCCCTATCCGCCATCGACCAGAGACTGCGGAACTATGCCTGTATCTGGGACGGCGTGACAGGGAAGCTTCTAAATCAACGGATTATGTCTTAACCTGGTTTTTCGCCCCCTCCCGCAACGACGCCAATTAGACCCATGCAGTCAAATCTCTTCTCCCTCTTCGACTCGTCCGCGCCAGACTGGCGGGAAAATCTCGAAGCGCGCATCCGCGTCGTCTCGAAACGCAAGGGCGGTCTCGCCGCGGAACCGGATGAGATGATAATCGATGTCGACCGGACTAACCCCGTTCTCGGGAATCCCTATGTCCTGCGTGACCAGCACGACCTGCAGGAGCGGCTGCGGGTCATCGCGGCTTATGAGAGCGACCTCGACAAGGATCTCTCAGAAAACGGCCCCAAAACCCTAGCCATAAGCGCGATCGCCGACCGTCTGCGTGCGGGCGAGAAAATCGCCTTGCGTTGCTGGTGCGCCCAACCGCCGGGCCGGCCGCAGCGGCCCTGCCATGGCGATCGCATTCGGCGCGAGGTCATCCGCCTTGCTGCGAATGAAGCGTAACGGAGGCAGCAGCGCCTTCGTCGCCCCCTCGCTTGGCGGCGGATATATTTGAGACGACTCCGACGGCTCCGAAACGGCTCACAGCCCGGCAGGCCTTGGTGAGATTGACCTTGATGCGGTCACGTTTGCGCTGATCGCGGCGAGTCATTTCGGCGCTGGCGCGGCCGAGCTGCTTTTGCACATGCGCCTCTTCGATTTGCGCCGAAGAGGCAAGGCCGGCGCGCAAGGAATGGCCGCCGAAAGTCTTTTCGCGCTCGCCCTCGGTTAGAGCGTTTTCATGTTTCATGGAAACGTGAAAAGGCTCTAAGCTTTTGATTTAACGCGTTTCCTACGCCGAACTGGCGTCCACTTCGGCTGGAAATGTTCAAAAGGAAAAGGTTTGAGGCGCGCTCTCATTTCGGCGGCGGCGATGAGCCTGCTATTCGGCGCCTGGCGCTTGTTAGACAGCGCCGTTTGGTCGTGCGGCTCTTCTCGATCCACCGACGCGACCGCTTCAAAATCAGTAATCCGAGCCGATTTTTGCAACGGGGCAATCATATCGCAAAAACAAAAAAGCCGGCCCTTTCGGACCGGCTTTTTCCTGGCTTTGCAGCCGATCAGTATTTCGCGAGAACCGGGGCCGCAGAGCCGCCGCCGAAGCGATAGGTCAGACCGGTGCTGACGACGAGCGGGTCGATGTTCACATGCCCGTGAACCGGGATGTAGAGCGGGCCAAGAGCCGGGATCTGCGGGCTGAAGGCGACGATACGAGCCTGCGCGCCGGTCTCCATCTGGATGTATTTGACGTCCAGGTTCACGCCCCAATGTTCGTTGAACATGTAGTCGAAGCCGACCTGGCCGACCACGCCCCAGGACGGGGTGATGTTGAGGTTGTAGAAGCTGGCGTTGACGCCGACGAGACCCGCAGCGCCGAGAACCGGACCGCCAACGCCGAGCAGAGAGCCCGGAACGACGTTGAGCGCCCAGTTGTTGTTGCCGGCGCGGGTGCCCCAGAAGGTGGTGAAGTTCACGCCGACGCCGAGGTAAGGCTGGAAGGCGCCGAAGTTGGTGAAGTGATACTGCAGCATCACGGACGGCGGGAACGCCCAGGTGCGGCCGAGATCGCCGCCAGCGAGCGTGCCGGTGCCCTGGATGTGATGCGGGGTGACGCAGCAGATCGCCTCGATCGCCCAGTTCCGGGTCAGGTAATAGGCGACGTCCAGCATCGGAATGACCGAGGTGGAGATGGAGGTGCTGGCGCCGGGAACCTGCGTGCCGAAGCCGCCGGAAAGGCCGGTGGCGATGCCGAGGCTGCCCGCGTTGGGGAGACCCGGGTAAACCGCGCCGGCGTCAAAAATGCTGGCGGTGCCCTGGGTGGGGACGACCGCGCCGACCTTCAGGCGAACCTGAAAAGGCTGATAGGTGTCCACGAAGACCGGGGGCGGCGGCGGCGGCGCCTTGACGGACGGAAGATCGGCGGCCAGGCCGGGAGCGCTCGCGGCGCCCAAAATTGCGGCGGCTAGTGCGCCACGAAAGGCAGTCTTCATTGTAACCCCCTGAGAGAATTTGGTATCAACCCGGGCACAGGTCCCAAGTCGAGTCGGCGTAAGGTTGCATTGATTTGCTCAAAAATGACTTGATCTTGGTCAAATTCTGGGCGGAACCAAGCTGTTTCTTCGCCGCTGTGTCTCTTTGGCAACAGGGAGAGGCGGTTGCCATATGAGAGGGCGGGCTTTAATCGGGATTTGCAGAGAGCGGCCGCGGCGGAAGAGTCTTCGATAAAGCCGCTCCGGGCGTTCAATCTCAGGATTTGCCTCAATTCTCAAGCCGGGGTGCGACCTTTTGACCACTCAAGAACCGCAGATCACCGACGTTCTCGTCGCGGCCCACGGCCTGAAGCCCGACGAGTATCAGCGCATCCTCGCCCTCATCGGCCGCGTTCCCAGCTTCACCGAGCTCGGGATTTTTTCAGCGATGTGGAACGAGCATTGCTCTTATAAATCTTCACGCGTTCATCTGCGGAAGCTGCCTACAAAAGCGCCATGGGTCATCAAGGGGCCCGGCGAAAACGCGGGCGTGATCGACATAGGCGACGGAGACGCCTGCGTCTTCAAGATGGAGAGCCATAACCACCCCTCGTTCATCGAACCCTATCAGGGCGCGACGACGGGCGTCGGCGGAATTCTCCGCGACGTCTTCACCATGGGGGCGCGGCCGATCGCCTGCCTCGACCTGCTGCGGTTCGGGGCGCCGTCGCATTCCAAAACCCGGCGCCTCGTCGCCGGCGTGGTCGCCGGCGTCGGAGGCTACGGCAATTCCTTCGGCGTGCCCACGGTCGGGGGCTCGACCGCCTTCGATTCGAGCTACGACGGCAATATTCTGGTCAACGCCATGGCGGTCGGCCTCGCGCGCGCCGATTCGATCTTCTATTCCGCCGCTGCGGGGGTCGGGAACCCGATCGTTTATCTCGGCTCCAAGACCGGACGCGACGGCATTCACGGCGCCACCATGGCCTCGGCGTCTTTCGAGGCCGACGCCGAGGAAAAACGCCCCACCGTGCAGGTCGGCGACCCCTTCTCGGAAAAGCTGCTGCTGGAGGCCTGCCTGGAGCTGATGGCCTCCGGCGCGGTCATCGCCATTCAGGACATGGGCGCGGCGGGACTGACCTCCTCCGCCGTCGAGATGGGAGCCAAGGGAAATCTCGGGATCGAGCTCGATCTCGACGCCGTTCCCTGCCGCGAGGAGGGCATGACCGCCTATGAGATGATGCTGTCCGAAAGCCAGGAGCGCATGCTCATGGTCCTTTTGCCCGAAAAAGAGAAAGAAGCCGAAGCGATCTTCAGGAAATGGGGGCTCGATTTCGCCATCGTCGGCAAGACCACCGACACGCTTCGCTTCGTCGTCAAGCACGAGGGCGAGATCAAGGCCGATCTCCCGATCAAGGAGCTGGGCGACCAGGCCCCCCTTTACGACCGCCCCTATGTTTTGACGCCGCGGCCGCAGCCGATCGACTCTTCCTCGGCGATCGCGCCGCTCTCCAACCGGGACGCTCTTCTGGCTTTGCTGGCGACGCCCGATCTTTGCTCCAGGCGCTGGATCTGGGAGCAATATGACCATCTCATTCTGGGCAATACGGTGCGAGCCCCGGGGGGCGACGCCGCCGTGATCCGGATCGGCGAGGGTCCCAAGGGCCTCGCCCTCGCGACCGACGTGACCGCCCGCTACTGCGCCGCCGACCCGCGCGAAGGCGGCAGGCAGGCGGTCGCCGAATGCTGGCGCAACATCTCCGCGCGAGGCGCCAGGCCGTTGGCGCTGACCGACAATCTCAATTTCGGCAATCCCGAAAAGCCGGAGATCATGGGCCAGTTCGTCGGCTGCCTCGAGGGGATCGGCGAGGCGGCGAGGGCGCTCGATTTCCCCATCGTTTCGGGCAATGTCTCGCTGTACAACGAAACCCGGGGCAAAGGCGTTCTGCCGACGCCCGCGATCGGCGGGGTCGGCGTCATCGCCGATGTCGCTCTCGCGGCGCCGACGGGTTTTTCTGGCGACGGGCATGCCCTCTTCCTGATCGGGGAAACATCCGGCTGGCTGGGCCAGTCGATTTATCTTCGCGATCTCGCCGGACGCTCCGAC
This sequence comes from Methylocystis heyeri, assembly GCF_004802635.2. Lineage (NCBI taxonomy): Bacteria > Pseudomonadati > Pseudomonadota > Alphaproteobacteria > Hyphomicrobiales > Methylocystaceae > Methylocystis > Methylocystis heyeri. The sequence goes on along the minus strand of NZ_CP046052.1, from coordinate 3,524,985 downwards.
GGCGCGCCGCCGCCGGTCGACCTCGCCGCTGAACGGCGCAACGGCGATTTCGTTCGGGAGGCCGTCCTTTCGGACGCGGTCGACGCGGTTCACGATCTCTCCGACGGGGGCCTCGCCGTCGCCCTGGCGGAAATGATCCTCGCGGGGGGCGTCGGCGCCGCCGTCGAGACTTTGCCGGCAGGGCCCGTCCATGCCGTTCTGTTCGGCGAGGACCAGGGGCGCTATCTCGTCTCCTGCCCGCCGGAGAAAGCCGACGCCTTGCTCGGCTCGGCGCAGGAAAGGGGCGTCCCGATCATGCGGATCGGCTCGACCGGAGGAGACGCATTGAACTTGCCGAAAGAGGCGCCGATATTGCTCTCGGAGCTTCGCGAGGCGCATGAAGCCCCGTTTCCCGATTACATGGCGGGAAACGACCGTGCTTTTTACGACAAGGATGTACGTGAAGATGCCGATGCCCGCCGTTGAGATCGAACGCATTATCAAGACCGCCTTGCCGGACGCCACCGTCGAACTTACGGCGCTCGCGGACGACGACGACCATTGGGCGGCGACCGTCACCTCGTCGGCTTTCGCCGGATTGACCCGGGTGCGCCAGCACCAGCTGGTCAATGCGGCTTTCGGCGACAGGCTGGGAACCGAGCTGCACGCTTTGGCGCTGACGACCAAGGCGGCTTGAGGGTTTGCGGCGGGCGTGAGACGATTGTCCCGCCATAAACGCGGAACCTTGAATTCCGCAGGAAAGGACAAATAATGACCGACGTAAATTCACGCATCAAAGGCGAGATCGAAAGCGCCGACGTCGTGCTCTTCATGAAGGGCACGCCCCAGGCGCCGCAGTGCGGCTTCTCGATGCAGGTGGTGCAGATCCTCAATCACCTCGGCGCCCCCTACAAGGCGATCAACGTCCTCGCCGACGGCGACATCCGCGAAGGCATCAAGACCTATTCGAACTGGCCGACCATTCCCCAGCTCTATATCAAGAACGAGTTCATCGGCGGCTGCGACATCACCCGCGAGATGTTCCAGTCCGGCGAGCTGGCCGCGCTTTTCGACAAGGAAGGCATTCCGCACAAGCAGGCCGCCAAGGCCTGACGGCGCGAGAGCGAACCGGTCGGCGCACGCCGCCGTGGCGTGCGTTTCGTCACGCGGTCCGCCTCGTCGCGCCGGCGAATTCAATTCCGCATGCCGGATCGGGCCTGAGTCCGGTCCGGTTTTTTATTGGACCGCGCTGCGGCTTGCGGCCGCTTCTAGGTTCACTACAATTTCCTTCCGCCGCAAACCACTGAAAAACGGCCGTAAATTTGCGGCGGGGGCGTCAAAAAAGTTCCATTTGCGAGGGCGCCGGAGCGCCTTTTTGCCGTTTTTTGCCCCAAAACACCTTGATTCGAGCGAACTGCCGATCGGTGATGGCGAGAAACCGGACTTCGCCCGCCGGGGGCAGTTTTTGGCCCATTCGGGCGATGTGGGCGTCGGCGTTCTCCATTGAAGCGCAGTGCCGCGTGTAGATCGAATACTGCATCATGGTGAAGCCGTCCTCGAGCAGGTTCTTTCGAAAACGCGCATAGGCCTTTCGCGCAGCCGGCGTATCGGTCGGAAGGTCGAACATGGCGATGACCCACATGCTGCGCCATCCCCAGGGCAGATCAGGCGCCCGGAGCTTCCTGGCCATCGCCTCACCCTTCCGTATCCGCCGCGACGTCCTGGCCGAGAGGCACGCTTTTGGGCAAAACCAGCGTCCGGTCGCCGGCGGTGAGGGCGCGCGCAAGAGAAGCGGCGCCGGCTTCGATGGCGAGAAGCAGCGGCAACTTCCGGTCGCCGATCAGAACGGTTTCGTTAAACAGGGAAAGCAGGGCCGCGCGAATGGCGCGGTTTTCCAGATTCAGGGGTTCTTCCCCCCGCTCCTGCGTCAGCAGCTTCACCCGCCAATCGACCAAAGGGCGGTAGGGCTCGAAGAGATCGTCGGCGAGGCAAAAGGGGTTTGAGCGGTTTTTGTGAAAAACGCCGAGCGAGGGAATGAGTCCGCTCGCCACCACGGCACGGGCGAGCGCCGCGCGCACCACCGCGTAACCATAATTCAGCGCGGCGTTGATCCCCTCCGCCGAGCGGTCGCGTCGAAAATCCTTTCCGAAAAGCAAGGGCCAATAGCGCTGCGCGCCCTGCGCCTCCAGATTGTCGGGATCGCCAGAGCGGACCCGGCCCGCCATCGCGGCGAGGCCGTTGGGCTTGGCTCCGAAATGATCGAGCACGCGGCCTTGCTGCAAAAGCTTGTTTGAAACCAGGGCTTTCCAAATCTGTTTGCGAATGGGCTCGCTTGCTTCGATCTGTGCGCGGTGGCGTTCTGTTTGGACATGATGGGCGTCGAGCGGCAACATCATGCCGAGAGGCAGGTGGTCCGGCCCTGTCACCATGACCGTGGCGCCGGCCGCGAGCAGCTCAATGAAAACCGCCTGCGTGTAGCTCGCGCGGCGGTCGTCGACGATGAGCACGCCGATGTCTTCGATAGGTAGGGTCGCTTTGGGCTGTTCGGGCCGCTCGATTACCAGCTGGCGTAAGGCGACTGAAAGCCGCGTTCCCGGCGTCGCGATTTCGATCGTTTTGCGCAGCATGGCGGATCAATCGTTTGCTGGGCGGACGCGGCCGATGGGATCGACCGAGATTTTTTTCGCTCCGAGTTTCACGAGAGGCCCTGGACTCGGCCCCCATTGGCTTTTCGAGTCCTTTCCTGCGTCATTGATCGGTCGAGAGAACATTTGACCGTTGCCGGCGATGGAATTCACCACCCAGTAGCCGACACGCTCTCCACTTGGGACGAAGAAAGTGTCGCCGAGCGAAAGCGACATCAAAAAGGCGCCGCGTTCGTAGCTTTGGCGGCTTATCACCGGCTCATGTCGCGCCATGCGTTTTGCCGCTTCGTAGAGGCTGACGACCCGGCCCTCGATTTTTCCGTCTGGTAGCCGGTAAATGGCGATGTGATGGTTGTTTCCGGTCGTTGCGTAGCCGTTCTTGAGTGGCGCCATCCCCCGCAATTTCTGCGGCGCGATAAGGCGAGCCTTCTTGATTTCAGGGCCGTCGGGACCACGGAGCGGGAATGCAGCGAAGGCTTTTTTCGGATCGCCGCCACGGGCCTCGACCCAATCCTCGACGATGCGTCTCGCGCCTTCGTCGCGAATATCGCCCAATTCGCTTTTCGAGAGCGACGCCAGAGGCTTACGCGAGACAAAGAGGCGGTAGGTTCCGTTGCTGTTCGTCACGTCCACGCCAGTGTCGCCATAAGAGGTTTCTTTGTGCAGCGGCCCCGAAACTTTTTTGCGCACACGGTGCGAGACGATGATCTGATCGACCGCTCGCTTGGCGTCTTCCCGGATCGTCGGCCAGGGTTCGGGAACGAGCGCGGCCTCTGGCCTCGGGGTTCCATAATGCCGCGCGTCCCATTCCTTGGCGAAATATTCCGAAAGCCTTTGCGTATTGCCGTTGTCGGCGCAGGCGACGACGAGTGCGTCGACGGCGTGATGACGATGGTCCTCGCGCGTTTTTTCGCCGTCATCCGCGAGAATATGGTTGAGCCCCCAACGTCGGCGCAGTTGCGCTGTGACCTTGCCGGTCACCGGCCGCACATTGATTTCCGATCCCTTGATTTCGACATCGGGCCATAGGCGCTCCAGAAAAGCACGAGCTTCCCGGGCGGCGTAGCTGGTGTCGTTGAGCTGGCGTCCGGCGAAGTCGTCCGGCATAGATTCCGCACAAAAGCGCTTGGCCTTGCCTTTGGTCATGCCGCCCTTTGCGACCAATTTCCAGATGCGGTCCTTGGCGGCGGCCCAAGCGTCGGGTCGATCTCGAAAATATTGGAAAGGAATTCGCGCGCCCTTGTCGCGGTTCGCCCGCTTTTCGCACAGCGTCTTGTTGCGCAGAGAATTATCGAGCGATTGCGACCGTGGCCAGATGTGTTCCACTTCGAAGGCGGGATTGCCGCCGAAAAGATCGGCGAAAGCGATCCTGGCACCAGTGTAGGGGCATTCCTCGCCGCATTCCCTCCATAGCAGCCATTTTTCTACATCGTCGTCGTTCGGATCGGCGATACCCTTTTCTTTCAAATCTTTTCGCGCTTTTTCGCGCAGCCGTTCCCGATCGCGCATCCCCTTTTGCATTTCCTCGCGCTCGCGCTTCGATTTCCCGACGTCGCGCGCGAGTTCGATGCGGATGAGGTCCGGCTTGCCATATTCCCTGATCAGATTGTTGACCACTTTGCGCAGTTCGTTCTGCACCCGCACAACGGTTGGGTTGCGGACCCGTGATATTCGTTCCGCCTCTTCTTCCTGGGGGGTACTCGCATGGCGATCCGCGCGTGGGCTGGGCAGAAGATCGAGAAATTGGCCTGTCGGCTGCTCGCGTTCGGGAAAATATTCGTCGCGCCATCCGGCCCAATCCGGGCCGTTGAGGAGCGCGCCGAAGCGCGTTCCCTCTTCCAGCTCCGGCAGCATGATCCGCAGCGCCTCGGTGGAGTAGGGCTCCCAGCCTTGCGGGAAATGCAATTGCGAAAGCGATGCTGCGATTTCGTGGTTGACGGCAAATTCAGCGGCGAGCCGCGCGGCGACCTCGCGTCGCTGCTCGGCGCGTTTTTGCGCCGACCGGATGACGACGCGTTGGTCGCCGATCTCTCCGTAATCGGCGCGCCAAAGCGCCTCGGGCAGAAACTCGCGTAATTCCTGCCTGCGCGGGTGATTCGCCCAGGCCGCGCCGAAGGCCTTGTTCAGCTCGACATCCACCAGATTCCCTTTGAGGCCGGCGGCCTGATCCTTGTCGGTCTCGTGATTGAATTTGAGCGCCCTGGCGCTCTCGCCGCGTTTTTCGAACTGGGGTTCGAGGATTTTGCGGGCCTGCGCCCACGTCAGTTTCGGTTTCACCCGAAGCGCTTCGATCAGAGCCGATCGCTCCTCGGCGTCGAGCGGGCGCGCATTGCCGCCTAAAAATTCGAGATTATTGACCTTCTCCAGCATTCGCCGTTCCTGCGAAATCCACGAGCCCCTGGGGCATAGCGGACTTTCCGGCATGAAGCGGCATTTTCCCAACGTTTTCTTACGCCAGAATACCGGCCGCTGGGCGAAAATCGCCTCATGCAGCGCGCCCTTCAAGGCGGAGTCCTTGAGAACCGGATGATGCGCCTCCTGCGCGGCCAGGATTTTCTCGAATTCGTCTTCGACCAGGGCGCGGGTGGCGTGTTCGCCGCGCAGCTTCACATCGCTTTCGCGCTCGCCGCGGAGTACCGCGTCTCTCTTGCGCTGGGACAAAAACGCCCCGATGGTCTGGCCGGAAGCTTTGACCTCGGCGGTAAAATGCGCCCTCGCCTCGGCGGCTTTGGCCTCGTCCGCGACCTCTTGCTCTTTTTCGGCCTTCTGCTTGGAGATCCCCTTACGGCGCTTCGACGGCGCTTCTTCCGCCACGGGCGCCTCGGGAGCTTCGGTTTCGCCGGTTTCCGCGATATCGCGCTCCTTGAAGTGGCGGCGCTTGGCGAGGTGGTAGAGCGTCCGCCCGAGTTCGAAGGTCTCCAGAAGCTCGCCCAGCGCCCGGGTGCGCAGGGCGTAGGGATCGAGCTTCATGATCTCGTCCCACTCTTTCCCGCCGAAAGGCGGCAGAAGTCCGAACGAAGACAAAAGTTCGTTGAGCGAGCGTCGGCGTTCGCGGCGTCGGCGCAATTGCCGCCGCATCATCCGTTTTGCACGCCTCTGCTGGTTCAGGGGCGTTCCGTCGGGGTCGCGCGCCTCGGGAAAAATGCGCGCCCCAAGGCGGAGGATTTTCCCGGCCTTGCGTTCCTTGCCGAAGTCGATGACCGCGAATCCGATGGAGGTCGTGCCGATGTCGAAGCCAAAAATGCGCTGCATATCAGACGCTCAAAGTTTGAATTATCCGCAGGTTCCCAGATGCGCTGGCGGATATGTCGCCGCGTTATCCGTTCTTCAAACCGTTCTTCGCCAAATCGCGCGTTTCCTTGAAACCTGAGGAAACGAATCGCAGTAGCATCTGACGACAATTTCAATCATGGGTGTACGGTCCGGTCAACAGAATTGTTGGTTTGTTTATGTAATAAATTTTGCGTTCACCCAAATGATCCGCTACTAACGTGTGTTCATAGCGACCGTCGACCTAAGACGTTTGTTTAGCTGCGGCTTGCGATCTTTCGTCATTCAGGCTCGGCCTTGCCAAGCCACGCTTACGATGCCATTCTGGCGTCGTAGTGAACCGAGAGGCGGTCGCTTGTCGCAAGCAAATGACCCTTCGCGCGGGCTGGGCAACCCAAGGTCAGTCGCCCCAATTTAAACTCCTCCGGCTAACGCTTGGGGAGTTTTGTTGTTTTAGGACGCTTTCGGTATGCAACTCCCACGGCTGAGCGCGCCCGGTTCACTGCAGTTTGCGGCTTAGTGCATTTTCCCGAAAAGTGCGAAGCGGTTTTTGGGAAAGAACATGCTCCGTCAATGAGATTTCGAGCGCGTTCAACTGCGTTTAAACCAACTGGCGAAAGTCGTCCAGAAGCGACCCCATATCTCGCAAATCCCGTTTTCCCGAATCGGGGCGTCTGGAAAAAAATGACAAAAAAAGTCCTGGCGACTGAAAATCGACAGCATTTTTTGATGCCCCCGCCGCAAAATTACGGCGCTTTTTCAGGCATTTACGGCGGGGGCATTGTAGTGAACCGAGAAGCGGTCGCAAGCCGCAGCTGGCGGAGCTGCATCGCCGCCTCGCCGGCCATTGTAGTGAACCGAGAAGCGGTCGCAAGCCGCAGCACAGAGGCACGGATGCGATCGGCGGTTTCAATTGTAGTGAACCGAGAAGCGGTCGCAAGCCGCAGCAGATCGCGAACACGCCGCCGTCGCCGTCGTATTGTAGTGAACCGAGAAGCGGTCGCAAGCCGCAGCTCGTGTCCAACAGCGCTTCCCGCCCCGCCGATTGTAGTGAACCGAGAAGCGGTCGCAAGCCGCAGCGCACGACCGATGTTTCCGATTACGCCGGACATTGTAGTGAACCGAGAAGCGGTCGCAAGCCGCAGCACGCCATCGCGGATGCTCAGGCGCGCCCGTATTGTAGTGAACCGAGAAGCGGTCGCAAGCCGCAGCGGGTGCTCGTGATGGAAACCATCAAGGAATATTGTAGTGAACCGAGAAGCGGTCGCAAGCCGCAGCCCAATGGGCGCGCCATGTGGCCTTGTCCGCATTGTAGTGAACCGAGAAGCGGTCGCAAGCCGCAGCTGGGGGGAGCCAAACCCGATGACGGTGGATATTGTAGTGAACCGAGAAGCGGTCGCAAGCCGCAGCAAGCCGTCGAGTGTGGCTGTGAGGTAGGAAATTGTAGTGAACCGAGAAGCGGTCGCAAGCCGCAGCCGCTGGCGACGGTCAAAGACGGCAATCTGGATTGTAGTGAACCGAGAAGCGGTCGCAAGCCGTAGCTATTGCGCTTCGGCTCGCGTCCGGCGGGGGAAGTGGCTTCCCCGCGCCGGTGGTTGATGTTCCGCTGTTTCAGCGGACCAGAATATTCTTGAACTGCCAGGGATCTTCGAGGTCGAGATCCTCGGGGAAGAAGCCCGGGCGGTTCGCGAGCGGGGTCCAATCGGTGTAGACGCCGACGACCGGGCCGAGATAGGGCGTCTGGACTTCGAGGCAGCGGCCATAATCCACTTCGTCGGCCTCGACGATGCCGGCTTCCGGGTTTTCCAGAGCCCAGACCATGCCAGCCATGGCGGCGGAGCTCACCTGAAGCCCGGTGGCGTTCTGGTAGGGCGCGAGCTCGCGGGTTTCCTCGATCGAGAGCTGCGAACCATACCAATAGGCGTTCTTGCCGTGCCCGTAGAGCAGCACGCCGAGCTCGTCGATGCCGTCGACGATTTCATGCTCGTCGAGAATATGGTCCTCGGGCTGGCGCACTCCCGCCGCGCCGAACATCTCATGCAGCGACAGCACGGCGTCGTCGGCGGGATGATAGGCGTAATGGCAGGTGGGACGGTAGACCGCCTTGCCTTCGCCGTCGCGCACGGTCAGGTAGTCCGCGATCGAGATGGCCTCGTTATGGGTGACGAGGAAGCCGTATTGCGGGCCCGGCGTGGGCGTCCAGCTGCGCACGCGGGTGTTGGCGCCGGGAGAATTGAGATAGATGGCGGCGCCGCAGCCGGTCTCGTGCCTGCCGGCGATGTCCGGCAGCGACTTTTCGTGCGTGCCCCAGCCGAGTTCGGCCGGCTGCATGCCTTCCGAAATGAAGCCCTCGACCGACCATGTGTTGACGAAGACGTTGCGCGGCTTGGGGGTGCGCGCCCGCTGGGTGTCGCGCTCGGCGATATGGATGCCCTTGACGCCGAGCTTTTGCGCCAGCGCGCCCCATTCCGCGCGGGTGGTCGGCTCGGTGGTGAAAACGCCGGTCTCCCTGGCGATATTGACGAGGGCCTGCTTGACGAACCAGCTCACCATGCCGGGATTGGCCCCGCAGCAGGATACGGCGGTGGAGCCGCCCGGATTGCGGCGCCGCTCGGCCAGCACCGTCTCGCGAAGGGCGTAATTGGTGCGCGCCTCATTTCCGAGCTGGGAATCGAAATAGAAGCCGGGCCAGGGCTCGACCACCGTGTCGACGTAGAGAGCTTTCAGCTCCTGCGCCAGCTTGATGATGTCGAGCGAGCCGACGTCCACCGAGAGGTTGACGATGAAAGCCTGGCCTTCGCCCTTGGTGAGCAGGGGCGTGAGGATCTCGCGGTGGTTCTCTTCGGTCAGCGCCGCCTTGACGAAGGCGATGCCGCGAACGTCCAGGAGGCCCCGGTGTTCGTCGGAGGGATCGATGACGGTGAAACGGTTTTTGTCGAATTCGAAGTGCCGCTCGATCAGCGGCAAAATACCCCGCCCGATGGATCCGAAGCCGATGAGGACGATGGGGCCGGTAATTTTACCGTGAACGGGCCAGTGCGGCGACATTAGGCGGGTCTCCTGGGTAAATTGAATTTGTGCGGTGCGTTAAAAGCAATTGCCGCTGACTTAATCAACCCCTCGATCCCGGAAGCGGGCCGGATCTGGCGGTCGGTTGCGATATTGACCCGGCCGCGACGGGAAGCGAAATTAAGTGAACCATATATGCGCCATAGGCCGTAACGGCCGGGGCGAGAGCTGCGGCGATCGGCCACGCCGCAGGGGCCGGGCGACATTTTTTTGAGAATGGATCAGGGAACCGCTGAATGAACGACAGAGAGATCGGTTCCCTTTCAGGTGATGCGGCGTCAGGATCGAGAGCATTCCCGGTGGTCGCGCTCGGCGCCTCGGCCGGCGGCGTTCGCGCCCTGCGCGAGTTTTTCGACAATCTTCCTTTCGAGGTCGGCGCCGCTTTCGTGGTGGTCGTCCACCTCGATCCGGCTTACCCGAGCGAGCTGAGCCGGGTTCTCGCCGCCCATACGCCCATGCCGGTGCATGAGGCAGTCGGCGCGGCGACCGTCGAGCCGAATCATGTCTACGTGATTTCTCCCAATCTTCGGCTGCGCATATGCGGCGTGACCCTGAAGGCCGAAGAGTTCCGCGAGCCGAAGGCGCGGCTTACGCCGATAGATTTTTTCTTCAGGTCGCTCGCCGACCGGCCGAGCGACGACTTCGCGATCGTTCTTTCGGGAGCGGGCTCCGACGGCGCGCTGGGAGCGCGAGCGATCAAGGAGGCCGGCGGAACCATTCTCGTCCAGGACCCCGAAGAGGCAGAATACGCCTCGATGCCGCGCAGCGCGATCGCCGCCGGCGTCGCCGATTTCGTCTTGCCGGTGCGGGAGATCGCGAAGCGCCTGCCGGAACTCGTGGATGAGAGACGCAGCCTCGCCGATGAAGATCTCGCCAAGACCGACGATCACGACCGGCAGCGTATTTTATCGCATCTGCGGGTGCGAACCGGCCATGACTTCGCCAAATACAAGGGCACCACCGTGCGCCGCCGCATCGCGCGGCGGATGCAGGTGCGGCGCGCGGCGACGCAAGGGGAATATCTGCGCGTCCTGCGTGAAAATCCGGACGAGACCCAGGCCCTCTTCTCGGATCTGCTGATCTCCGTCACGACTTTTTTTCGCGATCCGGCCGCCTTCGAAACGCTCGAGCAGGCCGTCGTTCCGAGGCTGTTTTTCGACAAGAGCCCCGGCGACGCGATCCGGGCCTGGATCGCCGGATGCGCGACCGGCGAGGAGGCCTATTCCATCGCCATGCTTCTGGCGGAGGAAGCCGAGAGACGGGAGACGCCCTGCGAAATCCAGATTTTCGCTTCCGATCTCGACAGCGCCGCGCTGCTCGTGGCGCGGGAGGGATGCTATCCGCTCACCATAGAAGCGGATGTGAGCAAGGAGCGTCTGAGCCGGTTTTTCACGCGCGAGATCGACTGCTACCGGGTGAAGCCGGAGCTGCGGGAGATGGTGCTCTTTGCAAGGCACAGCCTGCTCAAGGATCCGCCTTTTTCGAAGCTCGACCTCATTTCGTGCCGCAATCTGCTCATCTACCTCGATCGCGAATTGCAGCGGCAGGTGTGCGGGGTCTTTCATTTTGCGCTCCGGCCGGGCGGATATCTCTTTCTCGGCTCCTGCGAGAGCGTCGAGGGTCCGGCGGGGATGTTCCGGGTCGTCGACCGCGAGGCGCGCATTTATGAAAGCCAGCGCCCGGTCGAAAGCTCGAAAAACATCGCGCCCACGTTGTCGGCCCTGGGCTCGCGGGCTTTCGAGCCTGCGCCCGCGAGAAGAACGCCGGCGTCCCGGCAGCGGGCCGAAGCTTCGATGCACCGCGAGGCGCTCGAACGCGCCGCGCCGCCGAGCGTGCTGGTCGATGATTCCTACCGGGTGATTCACCTCTCCGAGACCGCGGGACGTTATCTCCAGCCGTCCGCTGGCCCCTTGAGCAACGATCTCTCCGAACTCGTCCGCGAGGATCTGCGGTCGGATCTCCGCGCCGCCCTGCACAGGGCTTTTTCAAACGGAGGGAACGCCCTCGGCGGCCCCACGGCCATGACGTTCGAAGACGGCCGGCGCAGGGTTTACATTCACGTAAAACCCCTCGTTTTCGATTCCCGGAAAATCCAGACCGCCATCGTCTTCTTTTTCGAGGGCGAAACGCCCGGCGACTCCCCGGAGCGCGGCGCCGTGGAAGCGCAGGAGCCGGACCGGCGGGTCGGCGAACTGACGCAAGAACTCCAATTCATCCGCTCGCAGCTTCTCAGCTCGCGCGAGGAATATGAGACGGCCAACGAGGAGCTGCGTTCCGCCAATGAGGAGCTGCAGTCGATCAACGAGGAATATCGCTCCACCTCGGAAGAGCTCGAAACCAGCAAGGAAGAGCTGCAGTCGATCAACGAGGAGCTGCAGACGGTCAACAGCGAGCTGAAAACCAAGCTCGAGAGCGTCTCGCGCGCCCACAGCGACATCCAGAACCTGATGGTTGCGACCGACGTCGGGATATTGTTCCTAGACAGGCGGCTCCGCATCAAGCGCTTCACGCCCCGGGTGACCGACCTCTTCAACATAGTCTCCGGCGACGAAGGCCGGTCCATCACCGACTTCACGCATAATCTCGATTACGAGGGCCTGGAACGGGACGCCCAGGCGGTGCTGCGCGATCTCTCTTCGATCGAGCGGCAGGTGCGCAGCCGGGACGGCAGCTGGCGGCTCATGCGCATGAGGCCCTATCGGACGGTCGAAAACAAGATCGACGGCGTGGTGGTCACGCTGGTCGATTTCACCGAGCGCAGGCGCGCGGAAGAGGCGCTGCGCGAAAGCGAAGCCCGCTTGAGGTCGGTCATCGACGGCGTGGGCGACGCCATCGTCACCATCGACGCGTCGGGCGCGATGAGATCGGTCAACAGCGCGACCGTCAGAGTGTTCGGCTATTCGCAGGAGGAAATGCTCGGCAAGGACGCGGCCGCTCTCATCCCGCCGCCCTTCGGCTCCCGGCGAAAATCCTTCGTGCAGAATTACGCCGAGGCCGGCGCCGCCGAGATGTTCGGCTCTCCGCGCGAGGTCGAGGGGCGGCGCAAGGACGGTTCGTATTTCCCGGCGGAGCTGATGGTTTCGCAAGTCCGGCGCGACGAGGAACTGCTGTTCATCGTTTTTGTGAGAGACCTTTCCGAGAAGCGGAAGTTCGAGGCCCGTCTCGACAGGCTGCACAAGAACCGGCTCTCCTCGATGGCCGAGATGGTGACGGCGCTCGCCCATGAGATCAACCAGCCGCTCGCGGCCGCGGCGACATATCTGCAGGCGGCGCGGCGGCAGTTCGTCGTGCTCGAGGAAAAGCCGTTCGATATAGACAAGACCCTGAACAGCGCAGCCGGCGAACTGGTCAGGGCCGGGCGCATCATCGGGCAGTTGCGGCAGTTCATTTCACATGGCGAGCCCGAGAAATCGATGCAGAATCTGCATCAGCTGATCAGGCAGGCCTATGAACTCTCTCTTTCCCGCGTGCAGAAGGCCGGCGTCGAATTCGTGCTGCGCCTCGACGCCGGAGAGGACGCCGTCCTGGCCGACAAGCTGCAGATCCAGCAGGTGCTGCTCAATCTCATTCGCAACGCCAGGGAGGCCATGATCCATTCGAACGAGCGGGTTCTCACCATATCCACCCAGCTCAGGAACGGGGATATCCAGACCGATGTGATCGACACCGGCTGCGGTCTCACCGAAGCGGCGAGGGCCGAGTTGTTCGAGCCTTTCAACAGCACGAAGTCCGACGGTCTCGGCGTGGGACTGGCGATCTCGCAGTCGATCATCGAAGGCCATTATGGCAAGCTCTGGGCCGAACCCAATACGCCCTCGGGCTCCAGATTCAGCTTCACCCTGCCGCTGGCGGGAGCGATTTCCCTGGAAGAGTGACCGCCGTCCGCGTTCGGGCTCAGCCCGTCTTCGTCGGAAACTGCGCCGGATCGACAAATTGCGGCGCGTTCCCGTCAACTTTTGCGGACTGCGCCGTAATATTTTTTTATGATCGGTCGGACCCCGCCTTCGGCCGAAACGAAATCGCTCCAGATCATATGGCGGAGCGCATTTTGGTCGCAGAGCATATTGGCTTTCGCGAAAATGCGCTTTTCCGAAAAGGGACGAGCGAGATGATGCTGACGTCGACCGCTTTCCATGACGGGGCTGTCGTTCCGCGCAGATTCACCTGTGACGGGGAAAATCTTTCGCCTGCGCTTCAGTGGACCTGCGCGCCGATGGACGCCAAGAGCTTCGCTCTGCTTTGCGATGACCCCGACGCGCCCGCCGGCACATGGCGCCATTGGGCGGTTTTCGACATTCCTTCGGGGCGCAGCGAGCTGGCGGAGGGCGCCGGCCGGGCTGAAGGTTTCGAGGACTTCAGGCAGGGCGTCAATGATTTCGGCGAGGTCGGCTACGGCGGTCCCTGTCCCCCGCGCGGCCACGGGCCGCATCGTTACCGTTTCCGGCTCATTGCGCTGAACCGGGCGGAACTCGTCCTCCGTCCCGGCGCCACTTGCAAGGAGGTCGAGCAGGAGGCCGGGAAGCATCTTCTGGCGGAGGCTGTGCTGGAGGGGGTTTATCAGCGCTAAAGCGTCTTCGAGCGAAGCGGATGCCGGTTCGCGTGATGAAAACACGACTAAACAAAGAGTTCTGGAGTCTTTCCAGTTCGATCTGAACCGGAAAGACTCGAGCTCAAGGGCGTTCCGCCTCCAGCCGCTTCAACCACGATTGCGCCTGCGCCCTCACATTGGAAGGAGCGGCGCCGCCGTAGCTGGTGCGGCTCTCGACCGAGCGCTCGACGCCGAGCACGCCGAACACGTCCTCGGTTATTCGCGGCTCGACCCCCTGGAGATCGGAGAGTTCCAGCTCTTCGAGTCCGAGGCCGCGCGCCTCGGCGATTCCGACGATCCGGCCCGTGACGTGATGGGCCTCCCTGAAGGGAAGGCCGAGCGCCCGCACCAGCCAGTCCGCGAGATCGGTGGCGGTGGCGTAGCCGGCGCCGGCCGCGGCGCGCATCCGCTGGGCGTTGACGGTCATGTCGCGGGTCATTCCGCAAGCCGCGGCGATGCAGAGCGCGAGGGAATCGAGCGAATCGAATGCGCCCTCCTTGTCCTCCTGCATGTCCTTGGAATAGGCGAGCGGCAGCCCCTTCATGACGATCAGCAGCGCCTGGAGCGCGCCGATGATGCGCCCGCTCTTGCCGCGCACCAGCTCCGCCGCGTCCGGGTTGCGCTTTTGCGGCATGATCGAGGAGCCGGTGGTGAATTTGTCGCTCAAGGACACAAAAGCGAACTGCGACGTGGTCCAGAGCACGATCTCTTCCGCGAAGCGCGAAAGATGCGTAGCGCAGATCGCCGCCGCCGCCAGCGTTTCGAGCGCGAAATCTCGGGCCGAGACGCTGTCGAGCGAATTTGCGGTGGGGCGGTCGAAGCCCAGCGCCCTGGCGGTCATCTCCCGGTCGATCGGGAAGGAGGTTCCCGCAAGGGCGGCGGCGCCGAGGGGGGATTCGTTGAGCCGCCTGCGCGCGTCCTGGAAGCGGCCGCGGTCGCGCGAGATCATCTCGACATAGGCGAGCAGATGATGGCCGAAGGTGACGGGCTGCGCCGATTGCAGATGGGTGAAGCCCGGCATGACCGAGGCGGCTTCGGCCAGCGCCTTCTCCGCCAGGGCCTGTTGGAGGTCGTGCAGCTGGGCGTCGATGCGGTCGATGCAGTCCCGGATATAGAGGCGGAAATCGACCGCGACCTGATCGTTGCGCGAGCGCGCCGTATGCAGCCGCCCCGCCGCCGGGCCGATCAGCTCGGCGAGGCGCGCCTCGACATTCATATGGATGTCTTCGAGCTTGCGCGAGAATACGAAAGCGCCGGACTCGATCTCCTGGCGGATGCGAACGAGGCCGTCGGCGATTTTTTCGGCGTCTGCTTGCGAAACGATCCCGCAGGCCTCTAGCATCGCCACATGGGCGAGCGAGGCCTCGATGTCCTGCGGCCACAGGCGCTTGTCGAAATCGATGGAGACGTTGATCGCCTCGAGAACGGCGTCGGTTGCGTCTTGGAAACGCCCGCCCCATATTTTGCTCGTCATGTGACCCTTTCGAAACGCCGACAACCCGGACTCGTCCCAGATGAACGATACCAAGGCTGCGCCGCCGCAATTCAAACGCGGCGCTTTTGCTCTCGCCGCCGCCCTGCTCGTCGCGGGCGCGGCTTTTCTATACGTGAAGGCCGGCCACGGCGGCAAGAAAGCGCACAGCGCCGCCTGCGACGCCGCCCGGATCACCGCCAAGCTCGCCGGGGACATCGCCAAGGGCGACATCGCGGCTTTCGCCGCCGCCAGGGACCCCGAGCCCATGACGGCGCTGACCTTCAACGGCCCCGACGGGAAGCCGACCACGCTGGAGGCTTTTAAAGGCAAGGCCCTCCTCGTGAATATCTGGGCGACCTGGTGCGTGCCCTGCCGCGCGGAAATGCCCGCGCTCGACCGGCTGCAGAAGGCGGCCGGCTCCGACAATTTCGAGGTCGTCGCCATCAATGTCGACACCAGCCGACTCGACCGGCCCAAGGCCTTTCTCGACGAGATCGGCGTGAAGAACCTGAAATTCTACGCCGATCCCAAAGGCGAGGCCTTCGTCGCGCTGCGGCAGAACGGGGGGCTGCTGGGCTTGCCCACGAGCTATCTCGTGGACGCCAGAGGCTGCGAGATCGGTCAGCTCGCCGGCCCGGCGGTGTGGGATTCGGCCGACGCTCTCGCCTTGGTTCAAAGCGTCAGCGAGGCGTGGCGGTGACGAAAGACGCCTTGCGGCCCTGGAAGGCGGATTCTTCGCGCGTTCTGGTGGATTCGCCCTGGATCAGGCTTCGCGCCGAGCGCTGCGTCACCCAGCGCGGCGCGGTGCTCGATCCCTTTTATCTGCTCGACTACCCGGAATGGGTCCATGTCGCCGCATTCGACGATGAAGACCGCCTGCTTCTGGTGCGGCAATATCGTCATGGCGCGCGGCGGATGACGCTGGAGCTGCCGGGCGGCATGATGGATCCCGGCGAAGACGATCCGCTCGCGGCCGGCGCGCGGGAATTGCTGGAGGAAACCGGCCATGTGGCCGAGACTCTCGCCCATCTCGCCCGCCTGTCGCCCAATCCGTCGTCGCACACCAATGGTTTGCACATTCTGCTGGCGACGGGCGTGAAGCGGCGCGGGGAACTGAGTCTCGACGCCACCGAGGATGTCGTGGTCGAGCCGACGCCCTGGCGCGAGGCCGTGAGAATGGCGATCGCGGGCGAGATGATCCACGCCCAGCACGTGGGGCTGCTGTTCATCGCCTTGGCCCGGGCGAAGGGCCTGGAGTTCGCTGGGAAATAGCAGACCCCGGGCGGACGAGCCGCCGCCCGGAGTTTTTAGGCGGCGATTACGCCGCGACCTTCTGGCACTCTTCGGCGCAGGCCTTGCAGGCCGCGGCCATGGCCACGCATTCGCTGTATTGCGGGAATTTGTCGCACTCTTTCTTGCAGTCGACGCAGAGCTGCGCGACGACCTTGGCGAAAGCGGGCGTGTAGCTGGAATTCACCGAGGCGAGGGTTTGCAGCGCGCCGCAGGCGGCGATCGTGTCGTAGGTGATCTTGGTGCAATCGGCCATGCTCGTGTCGTTCATCGACAGCATGCCGAAGCAATGACGCAGGCAGTTGTCGCCTTCGGCGACGCATTTGCCGGAGGCTTCGGACAGGCCCTTGTATTTGGGCGGATGGTTATGGACGTGCTTGCCCTCTTCGGCCATGGCGGAAGAAACCGAAGCGGCGGCGGCGACCGCGCCGAGCGCGGCCATGAATTCACGGCGTTCCATTGAAAGGCCTCCCAAAATATTCAATCCCGGAATCGGATCGATGGGGCAGATTGTTCTGTTTCGCTGCTGAAAACAAGAAGAAAACTGTCGCGGCCCCGCTGCCGTCCCGGTTTGGATTTCGAGAAGCGTCAACTATTTCTTTAAGTAATGAGGGAAATTTCGATGGGCCAGCTCACTCTCGTGACCTTCGACTGGGTCCCCGAGACGCCTCGGGGACATGTGCGCGACATACGCGTGCGTTGGGCGCTGGAGGAAGCCGGACTGCCCTATCGCGTCGAGAGCACGCCGTTTCGCGAACGCAGCGCCGAACACTTCAGGCGCCAGCCTTTCGGCCAGACCCCCTGGCTGATCGACGGCGATATTTCGATCTTCGAGAGCGGGGCGATCCTGCTTCATCTGGGCGAGCGCAGCGAAGCCTTGATGCCGACCGACCGGCGCGGCCGCAGCGAAGTCATCCAATGGCTGTTCTCGGCGCTCAATTCCGTCGAGGCCGCGAGCCTGCCCTGGTCCATATTCAAGTTCTTCGGCGATACGTCCGAAACGCCGGGACGCAAGCATCTGGACGAATTTCTCGAGAGCCGCCTGCGCCACATGGAGAAGGCGTTGGCGGGCCGCGAGTGGCTGGTCGCGGGGCGATTCTCCGTCGCCGACATACTCATGGCGGACGTGCTGCGCCTCGTCGATCGGTTCGGGGGATTGGCGGAGCGCCCCGCCTGTCGCGGCTATGTCGCGCGCGCCACGGCGCGCCCGTCCTTCGTAAAGGCGCAGGCAGACCAGTTCGCGCATTTTGCTGCGGCGGACTGATGCGAAATCCGCTCGACTGGAGCGGCATTTCGTATTCGTTCGCCGCAAAAAGCGATGCCGATCGGCGATTTTTGCGGCGGTCGCTTCTGCGGATCGCGAAGCGATCTCGCGGAAGCCGTATGACCGAACGAGCCGGCAGAGATTCGAGGACGCCGCCGCGCCCCTGACGCTTGACTCTTTTCATTAAGGATTCCAGCATAGAACATATCAAGAACACAAGGCGAAGCTCGATGACGCGGAACAGCGTTTCCGAACGCATTCTCTTTTTGCGCCGGCGCATCGCCGCCCTCGAGGCGCGCGGCGGAGCGGCCGGCGGCGGCGATGCCACGGGCAGGGAAGCCGGCGTCTTTCCGGTTCTCGCGCCGCAGGATTCTCCCGAGCTTCTGCTGCAAAATCTTTCGGGGGGCGGCCTCGGCGAGATCCTTCCCGCCCATCCCCGCGACTGCGGCGCCGCGGCGGGCTTCGCCTGCGCTCTCGCCTTGCGCTCCTGCGCCGCGCGCCCGCACGGCGGCGTCGTCTGGATCAGCGAGGACATGGCGGCGCGCGAGATCGGCCTGCCCTACGGCAGGGGGCTGGAGGCGCTGGGCCTCGATCTTTCCCGGCTGGTTTTCGTGCGCACGCGCGGGCCTTCCGAAACCCTGTGGGCGATGGAGGAGGCGCTCAAAGCCCGCGCCGCGGCGGTTGTCGCCGAAAGCTGGATCGCGCCCCGGGCCTATGGCCTTTCCGCCTCGCGCCGGCTGCTGCTGGCGGCAAGCCGCGGCGGCGGCAGCGGTCTCCTGCTTCTGCTGCGCCCTTGCGGCGAGGCCGGCAGGCTGAGCAGCGCGGCGCAGCTGCGCTTCGAGGTCGCCGCGCGGCCGCCGCTCTCGCTTCCGGCGCCGGCCCGGCCCGGGGCGTCGTCTCTCGGGACGCCGGGTCCGCTCGGCTGGCGCCTGCGCGTCGCCAAGGCGCGCGCCGGCCTTTTCGGCGCGTTCGATCCCCTGGCCTGGCGCGAAATTTCCTTTGACCCCGAGAAGGCTGTGTTTCGTCATGCGTTTCCTGAGCGTGTTCCTGCCGAGGCTGCCGACCGACCGGATTTTGCGCCGGGGCGGCGACGCGGCTGAACGGCCTTTCGCGCTGTGGCGCAAGGTCAAGGGCGCCGAACGCATCGTCGCCGTCAACGCCGCCGCGCAAAGGCGGAAGGTTTTCCCCGGCATGGCGGTCGCCGACGCCCGCGCGCTTTATCCCGCTCTTGCGCTGGAGGAGAACGATCCTGAATCCGACGCCGCCATGCTGGAGGCCGTCGCCGACTGGCATCGCCGCTTCACGCCCCTGGCCGCGCTCGACGCTCCCGACGGCGTGATGCTCGACGTAACCGGGGCGGCGCAGCTTTTCGGCGGCGAAGCCAGCCTGCTCGAAGAGATCGGGCGCCGTCTCGCCGCCCAGGGATTTTGCGCCCGGACGGCTTTGGCGCCGGGACCGGCTCTGGCGCGGGCTCTGGCGCGCTTTTCCGATGTGAACATTGTTCCGGCAGAGGCCGCCCAGGAGGACATAGACGCCGCGGCGGCGGAACTGCCGATCGCCGCCCTCGGTCTCGCCGAAGGCGTGCTCGCGGCCATGGCTAGAGCCGGCCTGCGCCGCATCGGCGATCTTCTCGCCCGCCCGCGCGCGCCGCTGGCGGCGCGTTTCGGGGAACGGGCGCTGACGAGCCTCGACGCGCTGACCTGCCGCATCCGCGATCCCATCACGCCGCGTTTCGAGGCTCCGGCTTTCATGGCTGAACGGCGTTTTCCCGATGGATTGACTCAATTGGCGGACATAGAGGCGACTCTGCGGCGCCTCGCGGACGAATTGCGGCCCTTGCTGGAGCGCGAGGGCGTCGGGGCGCGGGAGCTGGAGGCGGTGTTTTATCGCGTCGACGGCGCCGTGAAGCGGGTGAGGACGGGGACCAGCCGGCCCCTGCGCGATCCCGCGCGCATATTCGCGCTCCTGCGCGAACGTCTCGCGCGGCTCCGCGAGGAAGACGGGCTGGACGCAGGCTTCGGCTTCGATGTGCTGCGCCTTTGCGCCGATGCGGTCGAGCGGATGGACGACGAGCAGAACCCGCTCGGCTTGCGGGAGGATGAATCCGCAGCTCCCGGAGCGCTCGACATAGCCCGTCCTGTATGGGCGTCCAAAGGGACGCCCTATGATCGTTCGGGCGATAAGAAATCGCATCAGAATCAAATAGCTGGAGCGCATTCTTATCGCAAAAGCCAGTCAACTTTTGCGGAATGCGCTCTAGCGCCCGACCTCGCCGATATCGTCGACCGCCTCGGAGCCCGGCTGGGATTGCGCCGGGTGCTGCGCCTTTATCCGCAGCAGGCCCATTTGCCCGAATTCGCCATCGCCGCGATCCCGGCGGCCTATCCCGCGCCTTCCCCCTCCGTTGCGCCGGATCTCTCCCATGCCGCGGCTGCGAGGGAAGGTTTCGCGCCGACGCCCTCGCGTCCCGCAAGATTGTTCGAACGACCCGAACCCATCGAGGCGATGGCCCTGGCGCCCGACGGACCGCCCTTGCGCTTCCGCTGGCGGCGGGCCCTGCACGAGACCGTCGCCTTCGAGGGGCCGGAGCGCATTGCGCCGCCCTGGTGGCGCGCGCCGAAAAACGCCTTCACCCGCGATTATTTCAGCGTCGTCGACCGCGAAGGCCGGCGCTTCTGGATTTATCGAGAAGGCCTGCTCGGCGAGGAATGCGCCTGCGCCCCCTGGTTCGTGCACGGGCTGTTTTGACCGTCGAACCGCGATTCCTCATGAATCGTCATCGTCTTGTCACGCTTTGAGCCCGAAAGTCGATCTCGGCGCCGCTTCGGCGGCGAGCGGCGCTTCGGCCGGCGCCAGGGCTCCGCGCGATTATTCGAGAGGCCGCCGCGCCGCTCCAAAGAGGAAAAAAGATGCGGGAAAGGCCTGAGTTTTCAGCGCTCCCGGCGCTTGTGCAGCAGCCTGTGCAAAGGCCGAAGCAAGGCGCGGCGGCGTTGCTCGGCGGTGTGATGAGCCTGATCCTGTTCCTTCTTGCGGCCTATACGATCGGCTGCGCCCTGGCGCAGATGCGATTCGCCGACGTCGCTACGGCTCTCGCGCAAATCCGCGGCGGCGCCATAGGCGAAGCGCTGTTCTTCACGGGCCTGTCCTATCTCGCGCTCACCGGATATGATTTCGCGGCCCTGCGCCAGATCGGGGCGCGCGCTCCGGCCGCGGCCGTGGCGATGGCCTCCTTCACCTCCAACGCCTTTTCCTTCACGCTCGGATTTCCGCTTCTGACCGGCGCGGCGGTGCGCTACTGGATCTACGCCGGGGTGGCGCTGAACGCGCGCCAGATCGCCGTGGTCACTTTCATCGCCAGCCTCACCTTCTGGCTCGGCATGGCCGGATGGCTCTGCCTGGGGCTGATCTCCGCCGCAGGGCCCCTCGCGCCGATCGATCACCTCCCGGCTGCGGCGAATTTCTTTCTCGGCGCATTTCTCCTCGCCCTGATCGCGGCCTATGGCGCATGGGTCGCCCAGGCCCGCCGCAAGCTGCGTTTCCTGCGCCGCGAAATCGATCTGCCCGGACTGCGCGCGACCCTCGTCCAGCTCGCGCTGGGGCTGGCCGACATCGGCTGCGCCGCGGCGACGCTTTACGCCCTCCTGCCGCCGGAAAGCCAGGCGCTGGGCTTTCCCGCCCTCGCGGCGATCTATGTCTTTGCGGCGCTGCTCGGAGCGATCAGCCATTCTCCCGGCGGGGTCGGGGTTTTCGAGGCCGCCATGCTCAGCGCCGTTCCGGCGCCTTCGCAGGAGGCGCTGCTCGCAGCTCTGTTGTTGTTCCGCGCGATCTATTATCTCATCCCCTTCGCGGCCTCGCTGGCGCTCATCGCCAGCCAGGGCGGCGCAGGCCTCTGGGCGGAGGCCTTCGGCGGTTTTTTCAAGGCCGCAGAGCGGAGGGGCGCGCCATGAGCGCGCCCGGCGCGGGGGGAGAAGAAACCGGCTTGAAACGCGACGCCGTCAAATATTGCTATGACGAAACCTGGCTCGCGACGATGATCGGCGCCTTGCCGGAGGCGATCTTCGTCATCGATTCCGAAGTTCACGCCGTCGCGGCCAATCCGGCGGCGCTTTCCGTGCTGCCCTCCCTGCGCCTCGGCGAGCCGCTCGCCCGCAGCCTGCGCTCTCCCGATGTGCTCGACGCCCTGGACCGCATCCTCGCCGGCGGCGGCGCGGAGAAGGTCTTATGGGTGGAGCGCCAGCCGGTCGAATGCTGGTTCGAGGCTCATCTCGCGCCTTTGCGCCTCGACGGCTATGAGCCCGCCGTCATCATCAGTCTGCGCGACCTCACCGAAGCGCGCCGGGTCGAGCGGATGCGGGTCGATTTCATCGCCAACGCCAGCCATGAGCTGCGCACGCCGCTGGCTTCGCTGCTCGGCTTCGTCGAAACGCTGCAGGGCCCGGCCCGCGACGACGCCAAGGCCCGCGAGCGCTTCCTCGGCATCATGCGGGAGCAGGCCCAGCGCATGGCCCGGCTGGTTGACGATCTTCTTTCGCTCTCGCGCATCGAGCAGCATCTGCATCTGCGGCCCGACACGCCCGTCGATCTGACCATGCTGGTCGCCCATATCTGCGACACTCTCGCCCCCATGGCCGAGGAGAGCGGACTCGTCATGGAGATCGAGCTCGCTCCCAATGTCATCGTGCCGGGCGATCGGGACGAGCTCGCTCGGGTGGTCGAGAATCTGGTCGAAAACGCCATAAAATACGGCCGCTCCTCCGACGACGGCGAGGGCAGGATCGAGGTTTCCCTGCGGACCTGCTCCGCCGCAGCGATTTTTACGGTGCGTGACCATGGCCCCGGAATCGCCTCCGAACATATTCCGCGCCTGACCGAGCGCTTTTATCGTGTGGACGCCGGCAAGAGCCGCTCGAAGGGCGGCACCGGCCTCGGCCTCGCCATCGTCAAGCACATCGTCTTGCGCCACCGCGGGAAATTGTCGATCGACTCGATCTCCGGCTCGGGCGCGGCGTTCCGGGTGGTTCTGCCGCTTTTGCAGCCCGACCAGATCGAAGGACTTTGAATCTATCCATGCGGGGAAGACGGTCGCGCAATCGGCTTGGGCCCGGGGCCGTTTTTGAATTATTGCTCTGACCGGGCCGATCGAGCCTGGAGCGCGCGGCGAACGACCGGGAAGCGGCTTTTCGCTGGAAGCTTCGCTCCAACTCTCCGCAATCGACCGCGAATTCGCCTTCGGACGGCGCGGTCTTTGGAAAAGCAATGACATACGAGGGGTCGGCTTTACCTGAGGGGACCCTTGCGCTCGCCTTGGAGGGGGCGCATTTCGGGGTCGGGACGGCCGACGCCGATCTTGTCGTCTCCCGGCGTCATGGGCCTCTGTCGCTGTGGCTGCCGGCGGAAGGCGAATCGCTCTGCTCCTCCCCGTTTCTGCTCCATATGGAAGGCGCGCTGCTGGCATTGAGGCGCGGCGAGGGCGACGACATCGTTCTGCCCTCGATGCGGGGGCCGGAGCTCAGCGCCGTGCGGGTGACGATCTCGATCAGCTGGAGCGCCGAGCGCCGATCTTTTGTGATCGTCACCACGCTCGACCATGGCGGCGATCAGATCGAGAGGCTGCTCGCCTCGGGACGCCGGGAAAAACAGCTATTGCAGCAGCAGGCGGAGGCCGTCGCCGCGCGTCTCCACATCGCGAACACGCTCTATCGCGACATTGTGGAATGCGCGGGCGATCTGGTGGTGCGTTTTCACGCCGATGGGCGGGTCGCCTTCGCCAACCGTTTCGCCGCCCGGTTTCTGGGGCTCGCTCAGGACGCGCTGCTGGGCCGGCCGATCGACGTTCTGTTTCCGTCCGCCGATCCCCGGAATGTCTGGCGCCTAGACGGCTACGCCGAACGGCCGGCCTCCTTCGAAATGGCTGCGCGCAATGCGCTGGGGGAGGCGGTGTGGCTGTGGTGGGACGTGCGCTACTCGGGGCCGGAGGGAGGCGGCGAATTCCAGGCGGTGGGCCGCGACGTCACCCATGTGCGCCGCCTCGCCGCCGAGCAGGAAAAGGCGCGGGAGGAAGCCCGTGCGGCGGCGCTCGCCTCGCAGCGCCTGCGCATCGCCCAGGATCTTCACGACACTCTGGTGCGTTCGATCGTCTCGCTGATCCTCGAAATGGGGCTCATCGCCAAAACCACGGCGGACCCTTCCGCCCGCGGGGCGCTGGCCGATCTGCAGGCGCAGGCGCGGGCCGGCCTGGACGAGGCCCGGGAGGCGATCACGCAATTGCGGGCGAGACGCGAGGATGGCGATCCCGCCGCGATCGTGGAGGGTTTTTCCGCAAGGATGCAAAATATCCGGCCGTTGGAATCGAGCTTCCGATCCGAGATCGATTTTTTCTCTCTGCCGGTCGAGACCGCGGAGACGCTGAACCGCATCCTGCGCGAGGCGCTGCGCAACGTCGAGCTGCACGCCAATGCGGGCGGGGTGGAGGTGGAATTATCGCAGCAGGCGGGAGGCCTTCGCCTCGTCGTCGCCGACGACGGCGCGGGGTTCGACAGTTCCCGGTTGCCGGGCGGGCATTTCGGGCTCGCCGGAATGAAGGAGCGGGCGCAATCGCTCGGCGGCAGGCTGGAAATCATCAGCGCTCCGGGCGAAGGAACCCGGGTGGTTTTCGAGGCGCCGATTGGGGAGGCGGGGCCGGGGGGCGTTCCGTTTCAGGCCGATTGACGACCTTCCCCCTTCGCCGCCAGGCCATGCTCGGTCTTTCGCCAATAGTACGGCTCTCTCCACAGCTCCCATAGCGCGCGCCAGGCCGCAGCGGTCAGCATCAGGAGCCAGAACGGCGTGATGAGCAGCGCCGGCCACAGTCGCCACAGCCTGCGCCGCGCCATGCCGAGGACGAGCGGGAAAAGGATCGCCGCCGCGCCGAACAACGCAAGGGAGCACCACAGCGTCGAGAGCGCGATTTCGGCGCCCGTCACCGGCGCCAGCAGATTCCCGAATACGCAGTTGATAAAAAGAGCCAATGTCAGTGGGAGGCCCAGCAGCGGGCCGGCCAGCCCGCCGGCGAACAGGCCGATCGTGGCCAGCGCCCGCGCCGGCCCGAGGTCGCGGATGAAGCGTCTCGGATTGCGGCAATGGGTCAAGGCCGTTTGCATCCAGCCTTTGAGCCATCGGCTGCGCTGGTTCAAAAGCGCCTTCAGCCGCGCCGGCGCTTCCTCATAGGTCTCGGAGTCGAACGTGCGAATGAGATATCCCGCGCGGGCGAGACGCAGGCCGAGATCGGCGTCCTCGGTCACATTGTAGGCGTCCCAGAAGCCGAGCTGCGCCAAGGCCTCGATGCGGAAATGGTTCGAGGTCCCTCCGAGAAACATGGGCGTTCCCATGACGCTGGAGCCTTTGTTGAAGACGTCGAACAGGGCTGCATATTCCAGGGCGAAATGGGCGGTCAGCGCATTTTGTCCGCCATTATGGATGCAGAGGCTCGCCTGCAGGCAGGCGGTCTCGCCCGGCAGCCGCCGGAACAGCGCCGCGGCCCGGCGCAGCTGCCGCGGCTCGGGCATGTCCTCGGCGTCATAGACGGTGACCAGGGCGCCGCGGAGAAAAGGCGCGGCGATATTCATGGCGCGGGGTTTGGTTTTCGGCGCGCCTGCGGGCGCCACGATCACCCGATGCGGCGCGGCGGGCCCATGGAGGCGCAGCGCCGCCTGCGTTTCCAAATCGTCTTCCTCGACCATGAAAACGACGTCGAGCTTGGCGCGGGGATAATCCAGACCGTCGATAGCCGAAGAAAGCTGGCGGACGACTGCGGCTTCCCTGTAGAGCGGCGCGATGATGGAATAGACCGGCAGTTCCGCGTCGGCGATCTCGAAATTACGCTCGTCGCGCTCGAAGCTCGCTGCGCCGGCCAGCAGCCGCGTGAAGACGCTCACAAGGAATAATGCGGCGAGCAGGAGGGCGGCTCCCAGCGCCGCCGGACCAAAGGGAAGAAAAAGACAGGCGAGGGGCAGGGCCGCGCTAAACGCGGCCAGCGCTGCGCCGCTGCGCCCGATCGCGCCCCGGGCGCAGAGTTCCGGATCCGCGCGTTCTGCACAAAACGGGGCGGCGGCCGCGGCTCGCCGCAATGGTTCCTGCTCCAGCGCCTTCAGAAAGCGACTGCGCGTCGTCACCGCGAAAAGAGGCCGGGCGTTCTTGCCTCGCGCGGCGCCGATCAGCGTGCCAATTGCGGCGCCCTTCGGCGCAAAAAGCCATCTGAGCTCCAGCGGATTTGGGGCGAGCGGCGCATAACCGAGTTCCTCGGCGTGAGCGGCGTCGGCGGAACTCGCGATCCTAAATCCCTGCTCCAGAAATCGCACGCCGAGATGCGCGGCGAGCAGCCGGTAGAAACTTTCTTCCGCCATCAGGCCTTCGGCCAGCAGGGCGGCGTCGGCCGAAACGCCTTGGCGCCGCGCCAAAGCGCTAGCGTAAAGGAGAACTTCGCCAGGCGCGCCGAAGGCCGCGAGAAAGGCGATCTCCTGCGGCAGCGGCCGGGGCGTGGGTTTTTCGGAAGCGAAGCCGTCGCGAAGGCGCGCATTTGGCGGGAAAACGGAGGCGTCCGCGCCTTCCGCCCGGCGGCGGTCGCCATGACGGGGCGGACTTTTCGCCTGATTTTCCGAAATGCGGCCGTCGGGCCGGGGCGAACTCATGAAAACCCTTAAACGGGCGTCCGGGCGGCGGCGCGACGGCGGGCTCCCGAACGTCTTTCACCTGTGGAAACGACTTATAAGGAATTGTGGCGCCAGGACTTGGCCTTGGCAAGAGCTCGGCGCTGCGTGAAACATTTTCCCGGCGTCCCCTTGAATTGGGGACGCCATTTGTTCTCAGGCCTTTTCGCATTCGGCCCGGAAGGCCTTGCGGGCCTTGCCGTGGAGCCCCTTGGCGTCGGCCTGGGCGCGGCAATCCTTGCGCTTGGTCTTGGCGTCCTCCGCGGTCGCCGGTTTCTGCGCCGCCGGGGCCGGCGCAGTCTCGGCCTGAGCCTGAGCTTGCGGAACCTTGCCTGCGATCTCGGCCGGCGGGGCCCACACCTGCTCCGCCATGGCGGGTGAGGCGTACATGGCTCCGGCCAGGGCGGCGATTTTAATCAGATTGATCTTATTCATAAAAGCTCCCTCTCTTGCGGCGCGGCGAGCGCGGCCCGGCGCCGTCGTTTTGCTTGGCTTCGAGCGGCCGCTCACGCTGCTAAGACATTTTTAAGAAAATTGCACGTTTCCGCGAAGTTTGATCCCGGGTTTCGCCGCGCCGGTTTTTCCCTTGGATCCGGACTCGCAAAAAACCCCGACAATTCCGGCCCTCCGCGCGTCCCGGGCGCAACCCTGGCCACCAAAGCGCCGGAAATGCTATGAGCAGGCTCGAACGCGCCCGGATGGGCGCGCTTTTCGCAGCGCCAACATCCCGAGCACAGCTCCCAATGGAAACGATCGCGCTCGCAGTCGCCTTGATGGCGCTCGCAGCCTGGCTTTATCTCATCGCCTTCAACGGCGGTTTCTGGCGGCTCGCCGAACAGGACCGCTTCCTCGCCCCGGAAGGCGCTGCGGCTCCAAAAGACGCGAGCGTCGTCGCAATCGTGCCCGCCCGCAACGAGGCGGACGTCGTCGCGCAATGCGTTTCCTCTCTGCTCGGCCAGAAATTCTCGGGAAGCCTGCATATCGTCCTGGTGGATGATCAGAGTTCGGACGGAACGGGGGAGGTCGCGCGCTCCTGCGCCGAGGAGATGGGCGCTTCGGAGCGGCTGACGGTGCTGGGTTCAGACGGGCCCGCTCCGGGCTGGACCGGCAAGCTCGCCGCCATGCAGCGTGGGTTCGACCATGTGCGCGCCCTTGAGGCCCAGCCGGCTTTCGTGCTCTTCTGCGACGCAGACATCGCCTTCGAGCCCGTCGCTCTGGAGCGTCTGGTCGCGGGCGCCTTCGCGCGCGGGACCGTGCTCACCTCTTTGATGGTGAAGCTGCGTTGCGAAAGCGCGGCCGAGCTTTGGTTCGTGCCGGCTTTCGTGTTTTTCTTCCAGATGCTCTATCCCTTCTCCCGGGTGAACGATCCCGAATCCGCGGTCGCCGCCGCCGCCGGCGGCGTGATGCTGGCGCGGCCGGAGCCGCTCGCTCGGGCGGGAGGCCTCGCCGCGATCCGAAGCGCCCTCATCGACGATTGCGCGCTCGGCGCCCTGATGAAAAGACAGGGGCCGATATGGCTCGGGCTGACGCAGTCCGTCCACAGCCTGCGGCCCTATCCCGATTTCGCCGACATCGAAAAAATGGTCACGCGCTCGGCCTACGCCCAGCTCGGCTTTTCGCCGCTGCGGCTATTCGGCGCGCTCATAGGCATGGCGATCGTTTATCTGGCGCCGCCGCTGCTCGCCGTTTTCGGCGAAACTCCCGCCCGGGAGGCCGCGCTGGTCGCCTATGCGCTGATGGTTCAGGCCTTTATGCCGAGCTTGGGCTTCTACGGGCTTTCGCGCTGGCGCGCCCTGGCCTTGCCCCTGGTGGCCGCCTGTTATACGTGGTTCACGCTAGAGTCGGCGCTTCAGCACGGGCGCGGGCGGGGCGGGGCCTGGAAGGGACGTTATCAGGCTCATTAACGCGGTTTTGCTTGAGCATAGAGCGACTACTTCGCCGAAAATTGGCCCCGAGCGGGATCTACGCGGGAATTTATAAAGCACCATGGGCAGCGCCGGCATGATCGCAATCGCAGAGACGGCCTCGGGCAAGTCGCATCGGGACGAGAATTTCCCGGTCGCGTCTTTTCTGATCTCTCCCGAGAGACGAGCCCCGGTCCTCGCCTTCTATAATTTCGTGCGCGCGGCCGACGACATTTCCGACCACGCGACGCTATCGCCGCTCGAAAAGCTCGTTTTGCTCGACCGCCTGGAGGCGGCGCTGCTGGGCGAGGGGCCGGACGAGCCGGTCGCCCGTGCGCTGCGGGAAACCCTCGCGGACCGGGGCGTCGCGGCCCAGCATGCGCTCGATCTCCTGACCGCCTTCCGCCGCGACGTGACCAAGCTTCGCTACGACGACTGGGACGATCTCATCGACTACTGCCGTTATTCGGCCATGCCGGTGGGACGCTATGTCCTCGACGTTCATGGCGAGGACGCCGCCAGATCATGGGGCCCCAACGACGCGCTTTGCGCAGCGCTGCAGATCATCAACCACCTGCAGGACTGCGGCAAGGACTACCGGGAGTTGAACCGGGTCTATCTTCCGCAGGACTGCCTTGCGAGACACGGCGCCGGCGTCGAAATGCTCGCCGGGGAGCGCTCGCCGCCTGAGCTCCGCGCCGCGATTGCGGAACTCGCCGGCAAAACCCGCCTGCTCCTCGCGCAGTCGCGCGAGTTTTCCGGACGGATCCGCGACCTGCGGCTGGCGATGGAGGTGGGCGCGATCCAGAGCCTCGCCGAGACCCTCGTCGAAAAGCTGAGCGTCGCCGACCCGCTGTGCGACAAGGTCCACGCCGGCAAGGCGCAGTTCGCCCTTATCGGGACCGCCGGCGCCGCAGCCGTGCTCATGCGCCGCATTCTCGAGCGGGGACGCAGCCGATGAGCGCGATCGACAACGCCGCGGCGCTCGACCCGCAAAAAAAGGCCGAGCCCGCCAAAAAAAGCTCCTTCTATCTCGCCATGCGCGTGCTGGAGCCGGAGCGCCGCGAGGCGATGTTCGCCATCTACGCCTTCTGCCGGGCGGTGGACGACATCGCCGACGAAGACGGCGACCGCGCCGACCGGCGGCGTCAGCTCGATGTCTGGCGCGCCGACCTCGATGAACTCTACGCCGGCCGGGTGCGCCAGAGCTGCATCCAGCTCGCGGCTCCCGTCCGCCGCTACGGGCTCAAGCGCGAGGATTTCGAAGCCGTCATCGACGGCATGCAGATGGACGTCGACCGCGATATCTGCGCGCCCGATTGGGCGACGCTCGATCTCTATTGCGATCGGGTGGCGAGCGCCGTCGGGCGGCTTTCGATCCACGCCTTCGGCCTCGCCGAGGCCTCTTCTCCCCAATTGCTGGAGAAGGCGCGCATGCTCGCCCACCATCTGGGGCGGGCGCTGCAGCTCACCAATATCCTGCGCGACCTCGACGAAGACGCCGAGCGCGGGCGACTCTATCTGCCGCAAGAAGCGCTGGCCGCTGCAGGGATGACCGATTTCTCGCCGAAAGCCGTGCTTGCGCATCCAGGACTCGGCGCCGCCTGCGCCGAGGTCGCGGCCAAGGCGCGGGAGCATTTCAAGGCGGCTGCCGGGATCATCGCCGCCAGTCCCGCTCATGCGGTGAAGGCGCCGGCGCTGATGGCGGCGGCCTATCGCTCCATTCTCGATCGGCTTTGCGCGCGGGGCTTTACAGCGCCGCGCGAGAAGGTCAGCGCCTCGAAGCTGGCGGTCCTGGCGGTGTTTCTACGTTATATTCTTGCATAGCGGGTTTTTTCCATGAGCGATGTCGTTCATGTCGTCGGAGCCGGTCTTGCCGGTCTTTCTTGCGCGATCAGGCTCGCGGAGGCCGGCCGGCGCGTGATTTTGCACGAAGGCGCGCGCATGGCGGGCGGCCGTTGCCGCTCCTATTATGATTCGGCGCTGGGTCTCGCCATCGACAATGGCAACCATTTGCTGCTGTCCGGCAATGCGGCGGCGCGGGACTATTGCCGCCGCATCGGGGCCGGCGACGCGCTGGTCGCGCCCGAACAATGCGTCTTCGATTTTCTGGATGCGCGCGACGGCTCGCGATGGCGGCTCGCGCCCAACGCCTCCCGCCTGCCGTGGTGGGTCCTGGTTCCCTCGCGGCGCGTGCCCGGAACGAGACCGCTCGATTATCTCGGAGCCGCCCGCCTGCTCCGCGCCAAAAAGGGTGCGACCATCGGCGAGACGATGGATTGCTCCGGCCTGCTCTATGAGCGGCTGTGGGGGCCGGTGCTGCTCTCCGCCCTCAACACCGAGCCCAGAGAATCGAGCGCCGAACTCGCCGGAGCCGTGCTTGCCGAGACGCTGGCGGCCGGCGGCGACGCCTGCCGCCCGATGGTCGCAAGGGACGGTCTCGGGGCCGCCTTCATCGATCCCGCCTTGACGAGGCTGCGGGAGCTCGGAGCGGAGGTCCGCTTCGGCGCGCGGCTGAAGGCGCTGGATTTTTGCGATGGTCGTGCGGGTGCGCTTCATTTTCCAGAGGAAACGGTCGAGATCTCTCCGCAGGACCAGATCGTGCTGGCGGTCCCGCCCTGGGCCGCCTCGGGTTTCGTTCCCGGCCTCGTCGCGCCGGATGATTTCCGCGCCATTCTGAACGCGCATTTCAAGGTCGCGCCGCCGCAGGGCCAGCCGCTTCTGCTCGGGATGATCGGAAGCCTCAGCGAATGGCTGTTCGCCTTTCCAGACCGTCTCTCGGTGACGATCAGCGGCGCGGACCGGCTGATGGACGAGTCGCGCGAGGATCTCGCCCGGCGGATCTGGCGGGAAGTCGCCGCCGCGACCGGCCTTTCCGAAGACCTGCCGCCCTGGCAGATCGTCAAGGAGAAGCGCGCCACCTTCGCCGCCACGCCGGCCCAGCAGGCGCGCCGGCCGGGCGCGAAAACCGAATGGCCCAATCTCTGGCTCGCCGGGGATTGGACCGCGACCGGCCTGCCGGCGACGATCGAGGGCACGATTCGCTCAGGATACAAGGCCGCCGATCTGGCGCTGGCCGGCTATGCCGGGCGATAGGTCCGCCCGCGGCTTGATCCTATAGCCAAATCACTATAAGCCACGCTGAAGGCCAAGCGGTCGGCCCTGCGCCGCCTGCGGATTGGCGAATGCTCTCCGAGCCCCCGAAGCAGAATGGTCCAGGAGACCGACAACCTCTTAAAGGCCGAGCCGGTGCGGCGGATCGCCGTTCTCATGCGGGAACGCGGCCTGCGCCAGATCGAGGCCGCTGGATTTTTCGGGGTGACGCAGCCGGATGTCTCGAAATTGCTGCATGGCGACTTCCGGCAGTTTTCGGTGGAGCGCCTGCTGCGCTTTCTGGCGCCGCTCGGACAGGACGTCGAAATCGTGGTGCGACCTTGAGCGAATTTCCGAAAAAGTTGACAGACTTTTTCGATAGGAATTCGCTCCAGCTTTTGATTTTACGCGTTTTCTGATCGCTCGAACGAACTCGTTCGAGCGGAAATCGCGTGAGCGCCCAAGGGAATCCCAGTCTGAAGATATGCTGAATCTACTCGCTGAACGTTTGTCCAATTGGACGAAGGCCAGAGACATGACCACCGCAGAAGCGCCCGTTTTGTCCGTTCCTTCCGCCCCCGCCGATCCGCTTGAGGCGAGCGTCGAGCGCGCCAGGGACGCGCTGCTCGCCCTCGGCAAGAGCGACGGCCATTGGTGTTTCGAGCTCGAAGCCGATTGCACCATCCCCGCCGAATATGTGCTGATGCGCCATTATCGCGCCGAGCCGGTCGACGCCGAGCTCGAGGGCAAGATCGCCAATTATCTGCGAAGGGTGCAGGGCGCCCATGGCGGCTGGCCGCTGTTCCAGGACGGCGATTTCAACATCAGCGCCAGCGTGAAGGCCTATTTCGCGCTCAAGATGATCGGCGACGACATCGACGCGCCGCATATGGCGCGCGCCCGCGAAGCGATCCTGCGCCATGGCGGGGCCGCGACCTCCAACGTCTTCACCCGCGCGCTGCTGGCGCTCTATGGTGAAATCCCGTGGCGCGGCGTGCCTGTGATGCCGGCCGAGATCATGCTGCTGCCGAAATGGTTTCCCTTCCATCTCGACAAGGTGTCCTATTGGGCGCGCACCGTTCTGGCGCCGCTGCTGGTGCTGATGGCCAAAAAACCGCGGGCGAAAAATCCGCTCGGGGTCCATATCGCCGAGCTTTTCGTGACGCCGCCGGATGAGGTCCGCGAGTGGCCCAAGGGTGAGCACCAGACCTTCCCCTGGACCGCGATCTTCGGGACGGTGGACAATATTCTGCGCGTCGTGGAGCCCTTCTTCCCCAAGGCGACCCGCGAACTTTCCATCGCCCGCGCCGAAAGCTGGACCACCGAACGCCTCAACGGCGTCGACGGCCTCGGCGCGATCTTTCCGGCCATGGTCAACAGCCTGCTGATGTATGACGTGCTCGGCGTTCCGGCCGGCGACCCCCGCGTCGTCGCCGCGCGCAAATCGATCGAGCTTCTGCTGGTCGTCAAGGAGCATGAGGCCTATTGCCAGCCCTGCGTCTCGCCGGTGTGGGATACGGCGCTCGCCTGCCACGCGCTGATGGAGGCTGGGGGCGTCGAGAGCCGGGTGAAACAGGCGCTCGACTGGCTGGCGCCGCTGCAGATCCTCGATGTGAAAGGCGATTGGGCCGTTCAGCGGCCCGACACGCCGCCCGGAGGCTGGGCTTTCCAATACGCCAATCCCCATTACCCCGATGTCGACGACACCGCCGTGGTGGTCACGGCGATGGATCGCTATTCCCGCGAGAGCGGCGACGCGCCCTATGGCGAGCGGATGGAGCGGGGCCGCATCTGGGTCGAGGGCCTTCAAAGCAAGAACGGCGGCTGGGGCGCCTTCGACGCCGACAACGCCTATCATTATCTCAACCATATTCCTTTCGCCGATCATGGCGCGCTGCTCGATCCGCCGACCGCCGACGTCTCGGCGCGCTGCGTCTCGATGCTGGCCCAGCTCGGCGAGACCCCGGACACGAGCGCGGTCCTCTTCCGCGGCGTGCAATATCTGCTGTCGGAGCAGATGCCGGACGGCAGCTGGTTCGGCCGTTGGGGGGCCAATTACATCTATGGGGCGTGGTCGAGCCTCTGCGCGCTGAACGCCGCCGGCCTGCCGCATGATCACGAGGCCTATCGCCGCGGCGTCGCCTGGCTGCAGTCGATCCAGAATCCCGACGGCGGCTGGGGCGAGGATCTTTCCAGCTACAAGCTCGATTACAAGGGCTATGAGCCGGCGCCTTCCACCGCTTCGCAAACCGCCTGGGCGCTGCTCGCGCTGATGGCCGCCGGCGAGCGCGATTGCGAGGCCGCGACGCGGGGCGTCGACTATCTGCTGCGCACGCAGGCGGAGGACGGCCTGTGGGAGGAGGCGCGCTTCACCGCCACCGGCTTCCCGCGCGTGTTCTATCTGCGCTACCACGGCTACGCCAAATTCTTCCCGCTGTGGGCGCTGGCGCGCTACCGCAATCTGCGGGAGACCAACGCCAGGACCGTGACCGTGGGGCTTTGATCTTTTCGCAGCTACGGGAATCGAAAAAGCGGTCCTTCTGGGCCGCTTTTTTTGCGAATACTTCGATCGCGGCGCCCAGAGCCTGCCCCAAAAACTGCAAGGTTGCGTCTTTATATGACTTCCGCGAGATCGCTTTGCGATACGCGTAACCACCGCCGTAGAAATCACTGGTCGACAGCGGTTTTTGCGGCGAAGGAATACGAAATCCAGCGGATTTCGTATTACCGTGATCAGTGACCGGATTTGGCGTTCCGCATTTTTTCAGGAGTAACTCATGTCCTGCAGCCATCAGACCCTTGGCGTCTGGCCTCTCGTCATCCCGGCCTCGTTGATCCTGGCGCCCCGCATATTCACCTATTGCCGGCGCAGACTCCCGGAGCTTTCGAAGCTGGCGAATGAGAAGCGCCTGCAGGCGCAGCAGCTCTTCGCCCGTCGGCCAAGGCTGCGCTTGAGGCGAGAGGCGTCGCCAGAGCCCGCGCTGACGCGGCTGTCATAGCACTTCAAACATCCGGATTTTCCCCACGCTCGAACATTTGTTCGAGCGGCGTGAGCCCGCGTCTTTCATCGAGGGTGGGCTCGCACACCGCAAAGAAAAAACCTCCCAATTCGCCATTCCGTCAGACTGTGCGTTCGGCCAGCAGGCGCTCGGCTCACAAATAGCCGAGCTTGTGCGCGAATCCCGCGCATGGCAAAAATAAACGGCTTAGTCCGAGTCGTTGGAGAGGCTTTCTTTCAATCGGGAGATATGGCGCATGACGGGCGGCCATCGGCGGCGCAAACAGCAAGGCTCGCGTCCGCAGGCGCCGATCCTGGTCATCACCGGACTGACCCGGGAGGCCGATTGCCTGCGGGGAGAGGGCGTAACCTTTCTGTGCAGCGGCGCCGACGCGAATGCGCTGCGCAGCGCCCTCGCCGAGAAGGACGCGACCCAATATTCCGCGGTGGTGAGCTTCGGCCTTGCGGGCGGGCTGGACCCGGTTCTGCGGCCGGGAGACGCCGTCATCGCCACCTGCGCCGTGAGCGACACCGAGACCAGCGAGCGTCTCCAACCCATGCTCGGCCGCATTCTGCTCGAAGGCTTTTCGGGCGCGGGGGTCGCGGCGCGGCATGGCGCCGTTTTCGGCGTCGATGCGCCGGTCATGACCGTCGCGGAGAAGACCCTGTTGCGACAGCGCAGCGGAGCGGCGGCGGTGGATATGGAATCGCATCTCGCCGACGCTTTTGCGCGGCGGCATAATCTGCCTTTCGCGATCGTGCGCGTCATCAGCGATCCGGCGGGACGGGCGCTGCCGCCCCTCGCCGGCCAGGCGATCAGGCCGGACGGGGGCGTCGACGTCGGTTTTGTGGCCAAGGAGCTTGCGCGTCGGCCGGCCCAGCTCGGCGATCTGATCCGCGCAGGCTTCGACGCCCGCGCGGCTTTCTCCACCTTACGCCGCTGTGGAGGGCTGCTTGGCCCGCTCCTGGGCCTCGCGCTCGCGTAGCTGGGACAGCGTCGCCACATTGGCGTCGAAGACATATTCCGCCGGCCGCTGCTTATCGAGCGGAATGTCCGGCGCCATCGGGCCTTCGGTCCTCACGCCGAACAGCGCGACCTTGAGCGCGCGCCACGGACGCATCACGCTGTCCTCGACCGCGGTGGCCTCGAAGCCGCTGTGCACCATGCAGTTGGCGCATTTCTCGTAATTGCCGACGCCATAGGAGTCCCAATCGGTCTCCTCCATCAGCTGCCTGAAGGTGGGAACATAGGATTCCCCGAGCAGATAGCAGGGGCGCTGCCATCCGAACACGGTGCGCAGCGGCATGCCCCAGGGCGTGCAGTGGTAGCTGACATTGCCGGCGAGGAAGTCGATGAACAGGCCCGACTGCTGCAGCGCCCAGGCCCGGCCGCCGCGGCCGCGCCGCAATATTGCGCGGAACAGCTCCTTGGTCCGCGCGCGGCTGAGGAAGTGTTCCTGATCCGGCGCGCGCTCATAGGCGTAGCCCGGCGAGACCGTCATGCCGTCGACGCCGAGCCTCGTCAGCTCGTCGAGGAAGGCGGCGGCGCGGGCGGGATCGGTGTTGGAGAAGAAGGTGCTGTTGGTCGTGACCCGGAAGCCCTTGGATTTCGCGAGCTTGATCGCCTCGACCGCGCGCTCGAAAACGCCTTCCTGGCTGACGGCGTGGTCGTGCATCTCCTTGTCGCCGTCGAGATGGATCGACCAGGTGAAATAAGGGCTCGGCTTGAACTGATCGATGCGCTTCTGCAGCAAGAGCGCATTGGTGCAGACGATGGCGAATTTCTTGCGCGCGATCACGCCCTCGACGATCTGGGAGAGATCCTTGTGCAAGAGCGGCTCGCCGCCGGCGATCACGACGACCGGCGCGCCGCATTCGTCGACCGACGCGAGAGCGTCCTCCACCGGCAGGCGGCGGTTCAGAATATGGTCGGGATAGTCGATCTTGCCGCAGCCCGCGCAGGCGAGATTGCAGCGGAACAGCGGCTCCATCATGAGCACCAGCGGATAGCGCTTGCGGCCGAGGAGCTTCTGGCGAAGGAGATAGGAACCGACAGTGGCGACATAGCGAAAAGGAATGGACAAGGCTCTATCCCTGTGTGTTTCAGCCGCCTTCGGTAACGGCGGGGCTGCGCGCATTTTCCCCGCCGCTACTTTGAGCCGCCGGGCGCAGAAAATGCCGATAAACGACGTTCCGGCCCGTTTTCCCGACCAATGCGCCAGGGAAAACGCGCCGGAGGCGAAGCGCGTTGCGCAGGTTTGAAGGAACCGCGCGAGCATTTTGCGATCGTCCCTAACATGAAAGCCGGGCCAAGGAAAACCCACGCCCCGCGGGCGGGAACGAGCTCGCAGCGCCGCCGCCGCCTGCGCTTTTCGGGCTCCGCGCCATTTCTAGGCCCCAAAGTCATGTGCTAGGTTGCGCCGGGACGCCGGCGCCGGGATTTTGCGACGGCGCAGATCTTCGCCTGAATGAGGAGCGCGTTCATGACCGAGGCCGCGGCGACGACCGAACCCGCCCGTCCCAGCGCGCCTGCTCCCAAACCATCGCTGCAGGAGCGATTCGCGGCCCTCGCCTTCCGGCAGCACTGGCCGCGGGAGATCAACCTCGGCCGCATCGGCGTTTGGATCGCCGCTCCGGTGCTGTGCTGGGTGTTCTACACGACCTCCAGCGGCATGATCGACATCATGCAGAAGGAGAGCGGCGACTGGGTCGGCTTCCTCGGCGCCTTCATCGGCACCAGCGCCATACTGGTCATGCTGACCTCGACATCCTGGTCGCTCGGCTCGGACCTCGCCGGCCTGATCACGCGGCGCAGGATGGCGCGCGAGCGAATGGTCATCAAGACGGCGATCACCGCGCTGGTGTTCCTTTTTGTGTTCTCGATCTCCGCCTTTTTCTCCTTCACCTATTATTACAACAACATCTTCAAGCTCTCCTCCAAGAAGATCGCGGGCGAACTGCAGCCGATGGAGCTTGCGACCGAGGTTCTGCTGCCCGCCTCCAAAGAAATCGCCGCGCGTTACGACGAGGCCTCGGCCAAAATTCTGGCCTCGGCGAGCTTCAAGGAATATCTCGCCGGGCTCGACTCTCTGAGCGAGGCCTCCCGCGGCGCCTCCGCCTCCCTGCGCGAATCGATCCGCAAGGGACAGGAGGCGCAGCAGAAGGTCGCCGCCGACGCGGCCCGGCAGGCTGCGGCGGAGCTCGCCGACGCCCAGGCGGCGGGGCGCCAGCTCGAAGACCTCCGCGGCCGCATCAGGCAGCTCGACCGCAGCGTCGCCGACCTCGACGCCATCATCAAGCTCAAGCAGGACGAAATCTCCGCCCTTTCCACCACCGCCCGGCAGGAGGAACAGGCGGCCGTGGACGCCTCCAAAGGTCTCGACGGCCTCGGCGCCGCCTGCGGAGCCAATTGTCTTTCCCATCGGGCGAAATCCAGCGAGGCGCTGAAGCGCGCGGCCACCATACGCGACACGCTGGCGGGCCCGGTCGCCGAACGCGCCGCGGCGTTCAAGCAGCGCGACGCGCTCAACGCGCAGACCATCGCCCTGGCGCAAAAGGCGGAGCAGGCTGCGGTCGTGACGCAGCGCCCCCTTCCCAAGACCGAGGCGGCGCCTGATCTGCAGGGCCTGGAGCGCGATCTCGACGCCGCGCGCGAGCAGCTTCGCTCCGATCCGAGCTGGCGGCTGGTGCGGGAAGCCAAGCCGCTTTGCGAGACCATCCTGGCCGCGGCGCGCAACGCCCGAGCGCAGCCCCAGTCGATCGCTTCGGATTTCGCCTGCGAGCCCGCCGGCGGCCCGACGCGCGAAGCCCTGGCGGCGCGCGAGGAAGTCGTCGCCGCGAGGGCGGTCTTCGACAAGAAATGCTCGCTCGACGGCGAGCTTCGCGAGGAGATCGGAAAGATCGCCGCGCAGATACGGGAATCTTCCGCGCCCGACGCCGGCGCCAGGGGTTTCGCCGAGTCAAAAAAGCTGGTCGACGCCTGCGTCATCTCCGCGCGCGCGGCCGGCCTGTCCGAAACCGACGTGCGCGAGCTATTGAAGAAGAGCGACGATTTTCTGCGCGGCCACACCACGGAGCGCAACAAGTTCGAACTCGCGCGCGAGGCCTTCTGGAGCTTTACGCCCGACTCCACCATGGCGCTGGCGGTCGCGATGGCTCAGGACGCTTTCGTGTTCATCATGAAGTTCCTCTCGGAGATCTTCCGCCGCGCCTATGAAACCCGCGAGAAGCGCCAGTTCGGCGCGCCCATCGACCTCACCGACGGCGAAGACGAGCCCACCGAAATCCGCGCCATGAAAGCGGTGATCCGCGCCGCCAGGCCCGTGCACGGCGACATGAGCGAAATCGACCCCGAAGCGGCGACGTTCCAGCTGTTGCCGCTGAATGCGCGGGAAAATCTGACGGCGCTGCTCAACCGGCTGGTGCGCGACGAAATCGCCCATGTCGACCGGCGGGGCTTTTACGTGGTCGACAACATGACCATCGCCCAGATCGAGCAGCGACTGCTCCACGGCCTCAGGATGCGCTGGCCCACCAAGAGCGCGAGAGGGGGGCTCGAAGCCTATCCCGACGGGCCCCAGGCCTATTATGTCGGGGGCGCGCCGCGCCGGCGCCGGCCCAGCGCCCTCGAGCGCTATCTTTCTCCCTCGCCGGAAGGCGAAGCGCAATCTGCGCCGGCGGAGCGGGCGCGGTGAATCAGGCCGCGGCCCGCGGCGCGGCGTAGGAAGGCAGGAAGCGCAGGCAAATGCCGGGCAGGCTGTGCCTTATGCCCGACAGCACGCTGATCTCGCGCCAGCGCGGATAATCCGGCGGCAATTGGCGCAACGCCGCCCCCACGGACGAAAGATATGCGGCCTCGGAGCCGAATTCGCAGCCGGCTCCGAAGGTCATTACGCAGCTCTCGCGGGAAAGAGCGTAGCGCATCAGCGCCTCGCGCAGAAACGCCGCGCCCGGCGAGGAGAAGGTCCGTCCCGGCGGCGGGGCTCGGCGCAGGGGCGGCGACTGGAAACGCGCAGCTTCGCTTTCCTGGACGAGATCGGGTTCGGCTTCGAGCTGCGCGCCGGCGAGATCGAGCAGTGCGTCCGGCCGGCGCCGCCAGCTCTCGAAATCGCACAGCCAGACGGCGCTCTGCTGATAAAGCCGGCCTTGCCCCCGGTCGCCGTCCTCATGCCGGAACCGCGTCCGCAGCAGGACGAAAGGCCGCGCGCCGGGGCCCGGCCATTGGGGCGCCGGCCGCCCGATGAAGCAGCCTCGGGCTCGGGCCTGCAGCTCGATGAGATCCGGCTCGACCCGGCGCACGCCGAGGAGAAGGGATGGAGAGAGCGCCGCATCCCAATCGGGATCGAGGCCGATGCTGCGTCGCGTGACGCCGTATCCTTCCTGCGGCGAGATCGAGAGCCCCGGGCCGGAGGCGAGCTTCCCGTAATTGATGCGCTCGAGACGCATCTCTTTTCCGCCTCTGGGCGATGTGTCGGACATTGGGCCGGCTCCCGAGCCGGGCCATGGTTTACGCCGGCTGACTTTTGCTAAAATTATAAGTTCCTGCTTAAACAAACATTACGGGAAAGAGCCGAAGGGGCGCGCTTAGGGCCGGAAGCGCGTTCAATTCGGGGACGCATTGTCTCAAGTACATGGTTTTATTGATGATAGGCTGTCATGCTTCCTTCATTGGGTTGTCATAAAACTCTGGCCTAGGAAACTTAGATTCCATCACGGCGATACGCCCGCCGCATCGCTTCCCTTTGATCCAACTGAAAAGAGCCTCTGTGATGCTACCCAAGTTTTTGAAGCGGGCCGCCGTCGCCGCCCTGAGCCTCGCCGCGTCGGCGCAGCTGGCGTTCGCAGTGGACATTTCCGGCGCGGGCGCCACCTTCCCCTACCCGATCTACGCCAAATGGGCGGAAGCCTATAAGAAGGAGACGGGTTCGAGCATGAACTACCAGTCGATCGGCTCCGGCGGCGGCATCAAGCAGATCAAGGCGCGCACGGTCACCTTCGGCGCTTCCGACCAGCCCCTGAAGGCCGAGGATCTCGAGGCTGCGGGCCTCACCCAGTGGCCGCAGGTCATCGGCGGCATCGTCCCGGTGGTGAATCTCGACGGCGTCGCTCCCGGCGACCTCACGCTCAACGGCGACGCGCTCGCCAAGATCTTCCTCGGCGAGATCAAGACCTGGGACGATCCCGCGATCAAGAAGCTGAACCCCAAGGCCAAGCTGTCGTCTCAGGCGATCGCGGTCGCCCATCGTTCGGACGGTTCCGGCACGACCTTCAACTTCACAAATTACCTGTCCAAGGTTTCTGCGGACTGGAAGACCAAGGTCGGCGAGAACTCCGCAGTCGAATGGCCTGTCGGTCTCGGCGCCAAGGGCAATGAAGGCGTCGCGAACACCGTCGCCAACACCAAGGGCGCGATCGGCTATGTCGAATACGCCTACGCCAAGCAGAACAAGCTGACCTACGTCAAGCTGGCCAACAAGGACGGCAAGGTGGTCGCGCCGACCTCCGAGAGCTTCCAGGCTGCGGCTTCCAACGCGGACTGGGCGAAATCGCCGGGCTTCTACCAGATCCTCACCGACGAGCCGGGCGCCAAGTCGTGGCCGATCACTGCGGCGACCTTCATCCTGCTGCCGAAGCAGCCGCAGGACGCCGCCGCAGCGGCCGAAGCGCTCAAATTCTTCGGCTGGGCCTTCGCCAAGGGCGGCAAGGCCGCGGAAGAACTCGACTATATTCCGCTCCCCGAGTCGGTCGTGGCTCTGATCAAGAAGAGCTGGGCCGCCAATGTGAAGGGCGCGGACGGAAAGCCGCTGGCGGCGGCGAACTGAGCCGTCGGCGCAGGAGACAGCGACGGGCGCCTGACGAACGCTTTGCGGGCGTCGGGCGCCTCCGTCATTAAGCAAAAAAGGAAGGGTGGCGGAAAATGACCGTGACGCAGCCGAGCATCGACCGCGCCGGCGCGCGCAGCGCTCCCGCCAGGGAAAACTCTATGTCAGATTTCGCGTTGACGGGAATGCAGTCCGGCGCCGCCAAAACCGAGCGAGCCCGCGTGCTCGCCAAACTGAGTTTTCACGACGCGTTCTTTCGCAGAGTTACTTTCTCCGCGGCGTTCACGGTGTTGATCCTGCTGGGGGGCGTGATCCTCTCGCTGATCGAGGGATCGATACCGGCCATCAGGGCCTTCGGCTTCGGCTTTCTCGCCTCTCAGTCGTGGAATCCCGTCACCGACAATTTCGGGGCCTTGCCTGCGGTCTACGGCACCGTCGTCACTTCGAGCATCGCCATGCTGGTGGCGGTCCCGGTCGGGATCGGGGTTGCGGTGTTTCTCACCGAGCTCTGCCCCCACCCCTTGCGCCGGCCCATCGGAATGGCGATCGAGCTCCTGGCCGGGATTCCCTCCATCATCTACGGCATCTGGGGATTGTTCATCCTCGCGCCGTTCCTGCAGCAGCATGTGCAACCGGCGTTGATCTCGATCTTCGCGGGCGCGCCGGGGCTCTCGACCCTCTTCGCCGGGCCGCCCTACGGCATCGGCATGCTGACCGCGGGCCTGATTCTCGGCGTCATGGTGCTTCCTTTCATCGCTTCGATCTCCCGCGACGTGTTCGACACCGTGCCGCCCGTACTCAAGGAAGCCGCCTCGGGCGTCGGCTGCACCACCTGGGAAGTGATGCGCCA
Organism: Methylocystis heyeri; assembly: GCF_004802635.2. Lineage (NCBI taxonomy): Bacteria > Pseudomonadati > Pseudomonadota > Alphaproteobacteria > Hyphomicrobiales > Methylocystaceae > Methylocystis > Methylocystis heyeri. The sequence continues at coordinate 3,483,056 of NZ_CP046052.1, read as the reverse complement.
TGTGGTGCTGCCCTACACCAAGACGGGCGTCATCGGCGGGGTGATGCTCGGCCTCGGCCGCGCCCTCGGCGAAACCATGGCGGTCACTTTCGTGATCGGCAACGCCCACAAGATCTCAGGCTCGCTCCTCGCGCCCGGCACCACGATCTCCGCGACCATCGCCAACGAGTTCACCGAGGCCGTGGGCGACGTCTACACCTCGGCTCTGGTGGAGCTCGGGCTCATTCTCTTCATCATCACCTTCTTCGTTCTCGCCGGCGCGCGCTTGCTGCTGCTGCGGATCGAAAGCAAGGCCGGAGCCTGACATGTCCTCGCTCTATTACAGACGCCGCAACGCCAACGCCGTCGCCACGACGCTGTGCTGGGGCGCGGCCGCCTTCGGCCTCGCCTGGCTGGTCATGATCCTCGGGGCGCTCGTCGTCGAGGGCGTCAAGGGGCTTTCGCTCGACGTCTTCACCCAGAACACGCCGCCGCCGGGCAGCGCCGGCGGCCTCCTCAATGCGATAATGGGATCCCTGATCATGACCGTCATCGGCGTCGCCATAGGCACGCCGCTCGGCATGCTGGCGGGCACCTATATGGCGGAATACGGACGCTATTCGAAGCTGACCGTCGTGATCCGGTTCATCAACGACATCCTGCTCAGCGCGCCTTCGATCGTCATCGGCCTCTTCGTCTATGAGGTGCTGGTCGCGCAGATGAAGCATTTTTCGGCCGTCGCCGGAGCGGCTGCGTTGTCGATACTGGTGATCCCGGTCGTGCTCCGCACCACCGAGGATATGCTTCTGCTCGTGCCGGGCGCGCTTCGCGAGGCTTCTTCGGCGCTCGGCATGCCCCGATCCTACATGATCCAGCGCGTCGCTTACCGGGCGGCCAAATCAGGCCTCGTCACGGGCGTGCTGCTGGCGGTGGCGCGCGTTTCCGGAGAAACGGCGCCTCTGCTCTTTACCTCGCTGAACAACCAGTTCTGGAGCCTCGACCTCAATGCGCCGATGGCGAGTCTGCCGGTCGTGATCTTCCAATTCGCCCTGTCGCCCTACAAAGATTGGCAGCAGCTCGCCTGGACGGGCGCGCTGCTGGTCACGGCGATGGTTCTCGCCCTTTCGATCTTCGCACGCGCTCTCAGCCGCCAAAGGACCACCAAATGATGGCGTCGCATATTCCGGCCAACGACCTTCCCACCAAGGTCTCGGTCCGAAATCTCGATTTCTTCTATGGCGATCATCACGCCCTCAAAGGGGTCAACCTCGGCCTGCGCACAAACAAGGTGACCGCTTTCATCGGGCCGTCGGGATGCGGGAAATCGACGCTGCTGCGCGTGCTCAACCGGATGTACGACCTTTATCCCAAACAGCGCGCCCAGGGCGAGGTTCTGCTCGACGGCGAAAACATCCTGGACCCGCGCGTCGACGTCAATCTCCTGCGGGCGCGCGTCGGCATGGTGTTCCAGAAGCCCACGCCTTTTCCGATGACGATTTACGAAAACATCGCTTTCGGCATTCGCCTCTATGAAAAGATTTCGAAAGCTGCGCTGGACGAACGCGTCGAGGAGGCGCTCCGCGGAGCCGCCATTTGGGACGAAGTCAAAGACAAGCTCCATATGAGCGGTCTCGGCCTCTCGGGCGGGCAGCAGCAGCGCCTCTGCATCGCGCGCAGCGTCGCCATCCAGCCGGAGGTGATCCTCTTCGACGAGCCGTGCTCGGCGCTCGATCCCATCTCCACGGCGAAGGTCGAGGAGCTCATCGACGAGCTGTCCGATCGCTACACCATCGCCATCGTCACCCACAACATGCAGCAGGCGGTCCGAGTGTCCGACTACACCGCCTTCATGTATCTGGGCGAGCTGGTCGAGTTTGGCGAAACCGACGAGGTTTTCTCCAACCCGAAACAAAAGCGTACCCAGGATTACATCACAGGACGTTTCGGTTGAGTCCTTTGCGGCCTTCCAAAAAGCGGTCGAGGAAAGAAAAATGAGCGACCATATCGTTAAATCCTATGACCGGGACCTCGAGACGCTCGGCCGCAGAATCGCGGAAATGGGCGGCATCGCGGAAAAAATGCTGGCGGAAGCCATGGACGCGCTCGCCGCTTTCGACGTGACCCTGGCGCAGCGCGTCGTCGTGGCGGATGCGCGACTCGACGCCCTGCAGCGCGACATCGAGGAGAGCGCGATCCTGACCATCGCGCGGCGCCAGCCTCTCGCCATCGACCTGCGCGAGTGCATCGCAGCGATCCGCATTTCGGGAGATCTCGAAAGGGTGGGCGATCTCGCCAAGAATATCGCCAAGCGAACGGTGAAGATCGCCGGCGAGGCGCGCCTGCCGCGCGCGATCATCGGCCTCAAGTCGATGCACGACGTCGCGGCGCTCCAGCTCAAGGACGCCCTGGACGCCTACGCCCAGCGCGACGTCGAGCGCGCGCGTTCGGTCTGGATCAACGACGCGGAACTCGACGCGCTGGAAGACTCCGTCTTTCGCGATCTTCTCACCTTCATGATGGAAGACCCGCGCAACATCTCCTTCTGCACGCATCTGCTGTTCTGCTCGAAGAACCTGGAGCGGATCGGCGACCACACCACCAATATAGCGGAGACCGTGATCTACCTCGTCACCGGCGAACCCATGCCGACGGACCGGCCGAAAACGCGGTCCCCTGACGGCGGCGGCGCGATTCCTCCCGCCGCTCCGCTTTGATGTGAGAAAACGGCATGAATGATCTGCGAACTTCGCCGATGCGCGACACGGCCAACGACAGGGCGCCGCGCATTCTGGTCGTCGAGGATGAATCCTCTCTCGCGCTTCTGCTCGTCTATAATCTGGAGGCGGAGGGTTTCATCGTGGAGCATGTCGACCGCGGCGACGAGGCCGAGCTTCGCCTCGCGGAGGCGCCGCCGGACCTCGTGATACTGGATTGGATGCTCCCCGGCGTGTCGGGCCTCGAGATCTGCCGGCGTCTGCGCGCCCGGGACGACACCCGCGACATGCCGATCATCATGCTGACCGCACGCGGCGAAGAAAGCGAGAGAGTTCGCGGGCTCTCGGTCGGCGCCGACGATTATGTGGTGAAGCCTTTCTCGACTCCCGAACTCATGGCGAGGGTGCACGCTCTTCTTCGCCGCGCCCGCCCCGAACGGGTCGCGAGCCGCCTCACCGCGGGGGACATCGATCTCGACCGGGAAACCCGAAGGGTGAAAAGGGGCGGGAGGGAAATCCACCTCGGCCCCACCGAGTTTCGTCTGCTCGAATATTTCATGGAAAAGCCGGGGCGCGTGTTCACCAGGGCCCAGCTTCTCGACAGCGTCTGGGGAATGTCCGCCGAAATCGACGAACGCACCGTGGACGTTCATGTCGGACGGCTGCGCAAGGCGCTGATACGCAGCCGCGAGAAAGACCCGATCCGCACCGTGCGGGGAGCGGGCTATTCTTTCGATGAAACCTTCGGCCGAAACTAGAGCGTTTGCAGCCGAAGCGCATGCCTGTTCGGCGTGGGAAACGCGTTAAAACAACGACCCGGAGTCTTTTCATGTTTCCATGGAATCATGAAAAGACTCCGGACGGCGCGACCGCCGAACGAAATCGTCGGGTCCCCGTCTATCGCTCTCCGATGAATAAAGGTTCGATCGCATCGGCTTGAGAGCCTGCGCGATTTGCCGGGCGAAATTGGGTGGGGCCAGGGCTGCCCCGACCGTTCGGCGCCGAGCGCGGGTCGGAGCATTTTCCCAAAAAGTGCGAAGCGGTTTTTGGGAAAGAACATGCTCCGTCACTGAGATCTGGAGCGCGTCCGACTGCGTTTGAACGGAACGCGCTCTAGCGAGCGATGCGCGCGTGATCCCGCCGCCGCCGGTCCTGCGCCGGCTGATAGGCGATGCCCGCATGATGGCTGCAATAGGGACCGGCGCCGATGGGAGACTTGGCCCCGCAAAAACGGAATTCGGACGCAGTGGGATCGCCCATCGGCCATCGGCACATCGACTCCCGCAGCTCCATCAGCGTCACGCGCGCGGTCAGCGGCACCACGACATCCTCCTCTTCCACCTGGGGAGCTATCGCGACCACCGGGCGAGGCGAGTAGGCAAGAGCGACATTGCCCATCACCGGCGCGCTTTGCGTCCGCGCGGCGGGCTGCTGAACGCGCGGCGGCTTTGCGGCGCGCGGGCGCGGAGAGGCCGGCGCCTTGGCGCGTTCGGCCAGTCCCAACCGGTGGATCTTGCCTATGACGGCGTTTCTTGTGACGCCCGGCCCCAATTCGGCTGCAACCTGGCTGGCGCTGAGCCCTTCGTTCCAGAGTCTCCGGAGGAGCTCGACGCGTTCTTCGGTCCAAGACATGGTTTGTCTCCATTCGAGGGCCGGCCGCAAACGACCGGCGCGCTGTCTGATCGAGAATCGGCCAGCATTCGCTGAAGCCGGCATGGACCGGCAGCGATAGACACCCACTCGAACTCGCGAGAAAATTACGGCGCGACGGAAGCCCGTCAGCGCTGCCGTGAACGTTACTCTCGCCAATGAATCACGCGCAAGAGTCGCTGGCAAGCCAAAGCCAGTTCCCCACAGGCTTCTCATGCGTCATTGAGTCCGCACTGTGGCGCGCAGGACTCACCCGTTGCGGATTCGCGGTCGCGACCGGCGCAAAAAGCGTCGCCGGGTTTGACCATCAGAGCGCAAAATCCTAGTATGCGCGGACCCTGCCGCCCTCTCGGGCGGCGCTTTGTTTTTCGACCCCTTCGGCGGCGGCCGATCTGACACGTTTCCATGCGCCGGGCGCAGAAGACGTTCAGGGCGGATGGAGTTGGCACATTGAACTCGGCGCTATTCCCGACCTATGCGCGAGCGGATGTCTCTTTCGAGCGCGGCGAAGGCCCGTGGCTGTTCGCCGCCGACGGCGACCGCTATCTCGATTTTGGCGGCGGAGTCGCCGTCATGTCGCTCGGCTACGCCCATCCCCATCTCGTCGAGACCCTGCGCGACGCCGCAGAAAAACCGTGGCATGTCTCCAATCTGTATCAGGTTCCGCAGGCGGAGCGACTGGCGCGGCGGCTGACGGAGGCGACCTTCGCCGACCTCGTCTTCTTCTCCAATTCCGGCGCCGAGGCGGTCGAATGCGCCATCAAGACCGCGCGTAAATATCATGCCGCCAACGGCGCGCCGGAACGCTACCGCCTCATCACCTTCGAGGGGGCTTTCCACGGCCGCACCCTCGCCACGCTCGCCGCCGGCGGAAACGCCAAATATCTCGAAGGCTTCGGTCCGAAGGTCGACGGCTTCGATCCGGCCCCCTTCGGCGATCTCGCCGCGGTCGAGGCGCTCATCGGTCCGGAGACCGCGGGCATATTGCTGGAGCCCATCCAGGGCGAGGGCGGCGTGAGGGTCTTCCCGCGCAATTTCCTCAAAGGCCTGCGCGAACTTTGCGACAGGCGCGGGCTGCTGCTGGCGGTCGACGAAGTTCAGACCGGCGTCGGTCGCACCGGAACTTTCCTGTGCATCGAACAGGCCGGCGTGAGCCCCGATATCGCCGCGCTGGCCAAAGGCCTCGGCGGCGGATTTCCGATCGGGGCCTGCCTCGCCACCAGGGAGGCGGCGAAGGGCATGACGTTGGGCGCGCACGGCTCGACCTTCGGAGGCAATCCGCTCGCCGCTGCGGTCGGCGGCGCCGTGCTCGACGTGGTTCTCTCCCCCGGCTTCATGGAGCGTGTCGCCCGGCTGGGCTCGCTGCTGCGTCAGCGTCTCGCAGAACTCGGCGACCGTTATCCGTCGGTCATCGAAAGCATCCGCGGCGAAGGTCTCCTGTTCGGCGTCAAGACGCGCGTTCCCAACACCGAATTCGTCGCGGCCGCCCGCAAGGCCGGACTGCTGACGATCGGCGCCGGCGACAATGTCGTCCGCCTGCTGCCGCCGTTGATCGTCGAAGAGGAACATATCCTCGAAGCCGCGCGGCGACTGGACAACGCCTGCGCCGAGTTGCAGAAAAGCGCGAAGCCTCATACGGGGGCGGGTCTATGAAAACCGCCGCCGAAAAGCCGGAGCTGCGGCATTTCCTCGACCTCTCGGAGGTTTCCGCGGCCGAGCTGCGCCGCATTCTCGATCGCGCGGCCGAGCTGAAGTCCCGCCGCGTCAAGGGCTCTCCGCCTCGCGAACAACCGCTCGCCGGGAAGTTTCTCGGCATGGTGTTCGACAAGCCTTCGACCCGCACCCGAGTCTCCTTCGACGTCGCCATGCGGGAGCTCGGGGGCGAAACCATCATGCTCACAGGCGCCGAGATGCAGCTCGGGCGCGGCGAAACCATCGCCGACACCGCCCGCGTTCTTTCCCGCTTCCTCGACGCGGTGATGATCCGCATTCTCGATCACGGCGAGCTTACGGAGCTTGCGCGCTACGCGAGCGTTCCGGTCATCAACGGGCTGACGAAGCTCTCGCATCCGTGCCAGGTGATGGCCGATGTGCTCACCTTCGAGGAGCATCGCGGCCCGATCAAAGGCCGCACAGTCGCCTGGAGCGGAGACGCCAACAACGTGCTCGCGAGCTGGATCCATGCGGCGCAGCGTTTCGACTTCACCATCAATGTCGCGACGCCGCCCGATCTCGCGCCGGGCGAACAGATCCTGTCCTGGGCCAGGGCGAATGATGTGCGGCTCAATCTCACCAATGATCCTTACGCCGCAGTTTCGGGCGCGGACGCCGTCATCACCGATTGCTGGATTTCGATGGGCGACGAGGAGGAGACCTATCGCCACAATCTCCTCGCGCCGTTCCAGGTCAACGACGAGCTGATGAAAGCGGCGGCCAGGGACGCTATCTTCATGCATTGCCTCCCGGCCCATCGGGGCGAGGAGGTCACCGACTCGGTGATCGACGGACCCCATTCCGTCGTTTTCGACGAGGCCGAAAACCGCCTGCATGCGCAAAAGGGCATTCTGTCCTGGTGCCTGGAGCCCGCAACGACGTGAGCGACCCCAACGGAGATACGCCGAGCCGCCCTTTCACCATCACGGCGCAGGACGATCGCCTGCTTCCTTTCGCGGTGGAGGGGCTCGACCTGCGTGGCCGGCTGGTGCGCTTCGGGCCGACGGTCGACGCCATTCTCTCCCATTACGACTATCCGCTCGCCGTCGCCCGGGCGCTGGGCGAGTCGATCGCGCTCACCGCCCTGCTGGGGTCGGTGCTCGAATCCCATGGCCGTTTCCAGATGCAGACGCGCAGCGACGGCCCCGTCGATATGATCGTGGTGGACTACGACGCCCCGGGCCAGCTTCGCGGTTTCGCCCGCTTCGACGCCGAACGCGTCGGGCAAGCGCGTTCGACCGGCGAGCTGCTGGGGCTCGGGAACATGGCCTTCACCATCGAGCGCGAGGAGGACGCCGCCCGCTATCAGGGCGTGGTCGCGCTGGAGGGCGAGAGCCTCGAGGAAGCCGCGCATCGCTATTTCAGCCAGTCGGAGCAGATCCCGACTTTCGTGCGCCTCGCGGTCGCGGAAGCAATCACCCCGCAGGGGCGAAGCTGGCGCGCCGGCGGCCTGCTGCTCCAGCATCTTCCCTCGGGCGGCTCCAGGCCGCGTGACCTCCATCCCGGCGACGCGCCGGAAGGAATGGCCTCCTCCCTCGCAGACGAGGAGCGCGCCGACGCCTGGGCCGAGGGCCTCGCTCTCGCCGCGACGATTCAGGATCACGAACTCGTCGATCCCAATCTCTCGGGCGAGCGGCTCCTCTATCGCCTGTTCCACGAACGCGGCGTGAAGGTTTTTCCCGAACGCGAAATGGCGGAGTTCTGCCGCTGCTCGGATCTGAAGGTCGAAAACCTCATCCGCAGCTTTCCTCCCCATGAGCGCGAGCACATGGTCGGAGACGACGGCCGCATCGGGGTCACCTGCGAATTTTGCGGCGTTTCGCGCAGCTACGATCCCAAAGAGTTCGAATAGCGAACCGGCCGCCGAGAGGTTCGGGCGGCCCGCTGGATTGCGCTCAGCCGAACAGCCAGAGTTTCAGCGCGAAGCCCGCCGCCAGCGTCTTGCGGAAATGTTCATAGAGGGCGAGATGGCCGGCGCCGGGCTTCGGCAGCTCGTTCTTCTTCAGCCTGCGGAAAAAGGGCTGCGAGAGCGCCTCGAAATTGGCGAGGGTATAGACGCCGTTGAAGCGCTCCGAGACGCGCTCGGCAATGTCCGGGAACAAAAGCAGCAGCGCCTTGAACAAGGCGGGATTGACGATATTGGCTTCGGCCTCGTGCAGTTTCAGCCCAGCGACACAGGCCCGCAGATAGGGGTTGAGCACCCGGTAGACGTCGAGCGGCCCGGCTTCGACGAAGGTTCCGTCGATCGCCTTCAGGGCGGCGTTGAAGGTGACGCGCGAGATCATGCCCTTGCGCCGCTCGGATGGCGAAAGCAGCCCTTTGAGCGCGCTGTCGTCGCGGCTGCAGAACAGATCGAAGACATTGTGCAGCAGGGCTTCGGCCTCGGTTTCGCTCTCCGAAAGCCTTCGAATGTCGAGCAGCAGCTCTGGGGGCACGGGACGCTGCTTGGTGTTGACGTCCATGAAGAGCTGGCATTCCTGGGCCCGCGTCAGCTTGTTGTAGATGACCACCGGCACATTGACGCGGCGCTTGGCGAGGTTGAACCCGAAGATGCGATGCTGTCCGTCGATGATCAGAAAGGAACGGGCAACCTTGCGAAAGCGCAGCGTCCGGCTGGCGTCGTCATATTGCAACCCGGCGCCGGGCTGGGCCGAAAGGATGACGGCGCTCGGCGCCGAACCGAAGCCGCTGTCGATGTAATCCGCGATTTCGCGCGCGCGGCGCTCGTCGAGCAGGCGCTGGAAGCCGTCGATGGGGTTTTCCTGACGGGTTTCCGCGGCGCAGGTGGCCGCGAGCACGTCGCTCGGCAGGACGGTGGAATAGAACCGATGCTCGCCTTGCGTGACCAGCAGGGCGGTCTCCGCCACAATGCCGCCGTCCGGCGGCGCCGCGCTTTCTGCGGAATTTACATCCGGGCGAGGCGTGCGCCTCCCGGAGCCTTTTGTGGGAACCGTCTGGCCGCGACCCATGCGCCTGGCCTTTCGTTTTGCGGATCTTCGCCATCCTTGCGGCGAATCACGCGAGGCGAAAACAGGGTAAGCGGGAAATTCAGCGGGAACAACATAAGAAGGTTTGGCGATAAGCGCGCAGTTGGTCGGCAAAGGATGTCGCGGCGCGCGGCATCCGGGCTTTTAGAAGGCATAGACCAGATCCGCCGCCGCGGCAGGGCGGCGGTTGTCGCCCCGTGCGCGCGAACCGAACAGCGCAGCATGGGCCACGCCCTTCGCGCGCAGAGCCGCCTCGTTCTCTTTGAGTTTTGCGATGATGTCCTGCCGGTCCATTTCTTCAAACTGCCACAAAGACGGCCTTTTGGCGGGGGGCGGCCTCAATCGCTGCTGCGCGAGGTCCATGTCGCGTAAGAAACGCCGTCGAGCGCGGCCAGCTCGTTGGTGACGGCGTCGAGTTCTTCGGCCTTGACGCTGCTCGCCGAAAGGGTGGCGACGAGCTCGACCTCGTCGTCGCGGTCGAGTTCCTCGACGTCGCGAACCGGATAATTCGCGCCTTCCAGCGTTTCGACGAGCAGATCGCGCAGCGACTCTCTCCTGGTTTCGATGGCGGTCAGGCGGACCTCATAGATGGCTTCGGTTGCGCTCTCGTCGATCGGCGCGCGTTCGATAAGTGTGACCAGCGGCCTCAAAAACGTGTTTCCGCCAAGTACGAAAGCGGCGAGCAGCACGGCCTCGGCGGGATGGTCGGCGCCGGCGAAAGCGCCGGTGACGGCCGAGCACCAGATCGTCGCGGCGGTGTTGAGGCCCCGGATGTTCATGCCTTCCTTGAGGATCACGCCGGCGCCGAGAAAGCCGACGCCCGAGGCGACATAGGCGAGCACCTGCGTCGCTCCGGGGTTCCCATTGAGCCTCATGCCGAGATCGACGAAAGCCGAAGCGCCGAGCGCGACCAGCGCATTGGTGCGCAAGCCCGCATTGCGCTGGCGGTATTGCCGCTCGGCCCCGATCGCGGTCCCAAGCGCCAGCGCGACGGCGAGGGATATGAAAGTGTTCAGGAATTCCTGAGGGTCGAAATGAATGAGCCCCGCCATGCCGCGATCCGTCGGTGAGATGCAATTGCCTAGGCTCACGCCTATAGTAGCAATGAGACCTTTGCGCGAGGCGAATTTCCCGTCAGGGAGCCTCGTTGTTTTTCGAGAGCTTTGGAAAATGAAACGGCGCAGCTTCATCGCAGGGATCGGCGCGGCCGCCTATGGATCGAGCGCTCTCGCCGGGCAGGCGCCGGCGGTCCCCGCGGCGGCGGCGCCCGCGGCCCCGCGAAAGCCCTACAAGACGCTCGCCGAGACGAGCGCCAAATGCCTCGAGGCGTCGCGGGATTGTCTTCGCAAATCCTTCGAGCGGCTCTCGGCCAAGGACCCGAGCCTTGCGGATTGCGCAAGCCTTGCGAGCGAGGTCGCCGCGGCCTGCGCCGCGCTCGAAGCCCTTGCCGGGACCGGCGCGCCCTTTGCTGTCGGCTTCGCCCGCACCGCGGCCGATCTCTGCCTCGCGTGCAAAAAGGAATGCGAGAAATTCCCGCAAATCGCCGAATGCCTGGCGCTCGGCGCGGCGTGCCGGACCTGCGCCGAGGAATGTCGCAAGGCGGCGGGGTGAACGCATTTTCGCAAAAGCAGACATGGCTTTGCGAAAAGACCGCACCCAACCCGGGATATGGAGCGTCGCAAGGCTTAGATATGGATCGCCCTTTTATCCACGCCGAGCGCCGCCTCTTTGACCGCCTCGGACATGGTCGGGTGAGCGTGGCAGATGCGGGCGAGATCCTCCGCCGAGCCTGAAAAGGCCATCAGCACGCAGGCTTCGGCGATCAGCTCTCCCGCGCTGGCGCCGAGGATATGCACGCCGAGAACCCGATCGGTCGCCGCATCCGCGATGATCTTCACGAAGCCGTCGGTTTCCCGCATGGCGCGGGCGCGGCCATTGGCGGTGAAGGGAAACTTGCCGATATTGACGGCGGCGCCTTTGGCGCGCGCTTCTTCCTCGGTGAGGCCGACGCTGGCGATCTCGGGCATCGTATAGACCACGCCGGGGATGACACCATAATCGACATGGCCATGCTGGCCGGCGAGAATCTCGGCCACCGCGACGCCCTCCTCCTCGGCCTTGTGCGCGAGCATGGCGCCGCGGATCACATCCCCGATGGCGTATACGCCGGGCGCGCTGGTCGCGAAACGATCGTCGACGACGACCCTGCCCCGATCGATGGCGACGCCGGCCTCGGCCAGCCCCAGACCCTCGGTATAAGGAATGCGGCCGGTCGCGATCAGCACGCCGTCAGCCTCGATGGTTCCTTCCCCGCCGCCGTCGACTGCGGCGAAAGATACCGTCGCTTTCCCTTCGCCCCGATCCACGCGCGTGACCTTGGTCGAAAGGCGGAACCCGAATCCCTGCTTTTCGAGAATTTTCTGGAAGCGCTGCGCGATTTCGAGATCGAAGCCCGGCAATATCCGGTCGAGAAATTCGATCACCGTGACCTTGGCGCCGAGGCGTCGCCAGACCGAACCCAGCTCGAGCCCGATCACGCCCGCCCCGACGATTGTGAGGTTTTCCGGAACCCGCGGCAGGCTGAGCGCGCCGGTGGACGAGAGAACCAGTTTTTCGTCGATTTCTATCGCCGCGCCGGTGGAGTCGCGCAGCGGCGCCACCGCCGAGCCGGTTGCGACGACCACGTTGCGGGCTGAGACGATCTGCTTGCCGCCGTCGGCGGCGGTCACCTCGACCCGATGCTCTCCCTCCGGGGGCAAGAGCCGCCCCGAGCCGATGAAGGAATCGACGCCGTTTTTCTTGAGCAGGAAGGCGACGCCGCTCACATTGGCGGCGACCGTGGCGTCCTTGTGCTTCATCATCGCCGAAAGATCGAGGCGGGGAGAATCCACGACGACGCCGAGCGGGGCCAAAGCGTAGGCCGCCTCGCTGAACATATGGGAGGCGTGCAGCAGCGCCTTGGAAGGGATGCAGCCGACGTTGAGGCAGGTCCCGCCGAAGGTGGGGTTCTTTTCGACGACGGCCGTTTTCAACCCGAGCTGCGCGGCGCGAATAGCGCAAACATAGCCCCCCGGGCCCGTTCCGATGACGACGAGATCATAGCTCATGAAGCTGTCCACCCCCCCTTTGCGCCGCCGGCTCTCCCGGGACAACGCCCGCCGCGGCCGAAGGGCCGCAGCAAGCCCGAGGCCAAGCCTCCCCGCGCCTGCGCCTCTATCTTGAAGGCTCGGTCTGGTTTCAGCCCGCCGCCCAGAAATAAATGGCCAGCGCGAGCAGGCCGATGCCGGTCTGGCCCAATTCCAGCTGGCCCCAAAGCCGGATGACTTTGCGCGCCTCATGCGCATCCTCGCCCCCGATCAGGGCCAGGATGCGGTTGTTGAGGGGCACGATGGCGAAATAGGTGTACGGCCAGCTCGCGATGATGACCAGGGCGCCGAGCAGCCAGCGGATGTCGTCGAGTTCGCGGAAGGCGACGAAGCCGGCGATCGCCGACAACAGGGCGAGGCCCGCGAGCACGATGAAGCCGCGGTGGTCGGAAGGCTCCCATTCCTTGGCGAGCGCCGCGTCGTCGAGGGCCTCCCGGGCCGGCTGTTCCACGTAGTTGAGGTAAAGCGAGGCGCCGCTGAAACCGCCGGCGGCGGCGAGCGCGATAGAACCAATGATCATAGCTTGCGTCCTTTGTGGTGAAGCCGCGAGGAGCGGCTAGCCGGTTCAGGCGGTTTCGATCGCTTCTTCGTCGCAGACGACCCTGGCGTTGGTCTTGGCCTCCGAGGCGACATCGAGCCTGATCGCCTGAACTCCGCCCGTGGCTGCGCCGTCCCGCGCAGTGAAGTGTTCGAAGAACATCTTCATGGTGCGATCGACGCCGAAGGCGTTTATGCGTCTCGTGTCGTCGCCGTAGAAGCGCGCCGCGTTCGGCGAGGCCGTCACGAGATCGTAGGAGGGGAAATAGGCGATGTTCGAACGCGAACGCACGACTTCGTCGGCGGCCGCGCGCAGGATCGCCTTGGACGCCGAATTGGACACCAGCACATGGCGGTCTTCGCCGGTCGCGATGATCGAGACCGGCGAGACGCTCAGGATCATCCGCACATTGGGGTTGCGGGAATGGATCAGATCGGCGGAGGCGAGGAAATCGCGCACCACCTCGCCGACCGTCATGTTCCAGAACTCATAGAGCTGCGGGTCGTATTCGCCGCCGGCGACGCCGGGTGCGAGCTGCAGCACGGCGCCGTCCGAACGATGGCGCCAGCATTCGGTGAGTCCGAAAGTGAAGACGAAGACGTCCATGGTCTCGATCATCTTCCGCACCGCCGCGAAATGGCGCTCGCGATCGGCGCGCATGGCCTCGGCGCTGTCATATCCCTCCGGCTCGATGCGCGGCCGGAACGGGTCGACGAAGCGCCCGTCTTCGCGGGTCCAGACGTCGAGATCGGGTTTGTATTCGCCATAGGCGCGCCGGATCAGCTGCAGGAGCTGGGTCGTCGTATAGAGATTGCCGTAGCGGCAGGAATACATCGAATAATTGCGGCGCTGCGCTTCTTCGTCCGGCATGCCCTCGGGCGGCCGCTCGGCGAGGTAATAGTGATAGCCGCTGTGCTGGAGGCGGTGGGCTATCTCCTGGGCGAAGCAGCTTCCCGCCGTCGCCACCTTGTCCTGCGGCGTGATCCGGAACGGCGCCCCGACGATCGGATCGAGGGCGAAAGGGGGCAGCGAAGCCACCGCCTTGCGCCAAAAGCGATGGTCGGGTAGGGAGCTATAGGGGTTGTCGGCCAAGGGTCGATCTCCTTTTGGACGGGCCCGCCCGCCTTTCGTTCGGCGCCGCCCATGATCGTGCCGGGAACATAAACGCAGCCCGGCCGCTTGTCATCCGTAGGCGCCGCCCGAGGTTCGGGGTCCACGCGCCTTCCTGCATATGGCCCTTCGCACCGATGATCCTTATTTCGCAGATCGACAAACAGATTCTCCGCGCCCGGACCGCGGCGCTGCTCGGGCCTCGTCTCGCCAAATGGCGCGGCGTCGCCGAAGAGGCGGGTCCGCGCATCGCCGTCGTCGGCAATTGCCAGAGTTTCGGCGTCGCCTATGCGATGAAGCTGCTCGACCCGACCGCCCGCGTCGATCACTATTCCGCGGTGGCGAAGGCCCTGGCGGACATCGACCTTCTCGCCGGGACGCTGGCGGGCTACGATTATGTCTTCACGCAGGATTTCCCCGCCCATATCGTGAAGGGCGGGGATTCGCAGGAGCTGCTTCGGCGCCTTTCCAACGCGACGCTCTTCCCCACGGTGAGCTTCGCCGCGTTTCAACCCGATCTCGTTTATCTGCTCGACGCCGACAACGGCGGAAAGGCCTTGTCCGGTCCCCTGCGTCCTTACCACTCGGCGCTCGCGGTGTTCGCCTATCGCGTCGGCCTTTCGGCGAAACAGGCCAATGCGCTGTTCAATCGCAACGTCTTCGAAGCCGTGGGCTATTTCGACGTGTGGAACTCGGCGGCGCAGGAGTTTCTCGACAATGCGAGACGCTATGGCCTCGATCTGTCGCAGGAGCTGATGAGCTGGGCGCGCCGCGGGGTGTTCATGTATTCCATCGTTCACCCGAAGCCCTATGTGCTCGCCGACATCGCGAGACAGCTCTTCGCCAAAAAAGGGCTCGCCGTGCGCAATGAAAATTTCGACGATTACGCGATCGACGATCTCGCCCGCGCCGAGATTTTCCCGGTTTATCCCGAAATCGCCGAGAATTTCGGCGTGCGCGGAGGCTATCTGTTCAAGCAGGGCAATTTCCATATCTCCAACGGAGTAGGAAATTTCCTGACCCTGCCCGAATATATCGACGCCTGCTACGCCGTCTACAAACGGGCGCGGCCGGCGCAGATCGCCCATCCGCGCATCGACGGCTGGCTTTCCGACGAGAGTCTCACCCGCAGGCTCGTCGCCCTCGCTCAAGAGAATTTATCGCAAGCCGCCACGCCGACCCTGTGAAGCCGGGCCGGGCCGGCTTCCCGGTCCGGCGGCCGATCGATTCCTCGCTCACATGGCCATCATCGGCGCATGTTCCATCTCGAGGAAAAAGGCGCGGATGCGTGGCGCGATCTCGGTGCGGAAGCGCGAGCCGTTGAAGACGCCGTAATGGCCGACGCCCGCCTGCAGATAATGCATGCGGCGCTCCGGCGGGATTTTCGCGCAGAGGGTCTGCGCCGCATAGGTCTGTCCGACGCCGGAGATGTCGTCCTTCTCGCCCTCGACGGTGAGCAGCGCCGTGTGTCTTATCGCGTGGAGATCGATGAGTTCGCCCCTGTGGCGCAGCAGGCCCAGCGGCAGGGCGTGCTTGATGAATATTTCCTCGACCGTCTGCAGATAGAACTCGGCGGTGAGATCCATGACCGCGAGATATTCGTCGTAGAAATCGCGATGCTTCTCGGCGCTGTCGCCGTCACCCTCGACGAGATGGTTGAACATTTCGAGATGGGCCGAAACATGGCGCTCGATGTTCATGGCCATGAAGCCGGAGAGCTGCAGAAAGCCTGGATAGACCTTGCGCCCCATGCCTGCGTTGGGGAAGGGCACGGTGTGGATGCAATGCTGCCTGAACCAGTTGATCCCGCGCTTCTCGGCGAGGTTGTTCACGGCGGTCGGGTTGACCCGGGGATCGATCGGGCCGCCCATCAGAACCATGGATTCCGGGGCGTGGGGATCGTTGGCGGCTTCCTTTACGGCGATCGCGCCGATCAGGGGGACTGACGCCTGGCACACCCCGAGCGTATGGAGCGGAACGCCGTCGCGCTCCCTGGAAAGATGGGTCAGAATCTCGTCGATGTAGTCGATGTAGTCTTCGAGGTCGAAACGGCCCTCGCTCAGCGGAACGGCGCGCGCGTCGCTCCAATCCGTGATGTAGACGTCGTGGCTCGGCAGAAAGGTCTCGACCGTGCCGCGCAGAAGCGTGGCGTAATGGCCGGACATCGGCGCCACGATCAGCAGCTTCGACTGGCGCGGAGCGGCGCCGGCGAACTCCCTTTTGAAATGGAGGAGGCGGCAGAAAGGCTTGGACCAGACATGCTCCTCGACGATCGGGACCGGCTCGCCGTCGATCTGGACCGGTTCAAACCCGAAGACGGGCTTGCCGTAGCGCCGGGTCATGCGTTCGAACAATTCGGCGGAGGCGGCGAGGTTGCGCGCCAGGGTGGTGTTGGCGAGCGGGTGGAACGGACTTTTGAGCATCTGCGTCGTGGCCTCCGACAGCGCGCGCGCCGGAGCGAAGGCCAGATGCAGCAGCTCGTACATCTGATAGGAATACCTGTCCATTTCACTGTTCTCCGCAGACGCGTCGCAAGCAGGAGCCGCGGCGCTGGCGCGCCTGCGCTATGCTGCAACGCACAATCTTTGCCTCACCATAGTCCAATTCGCCAGAATTGGAAACGACAGCGCTCCCTTTCGGCAAAAGGAACGGAAATCTCTATCAAATAAAGTGGTGGATCGCGAGCGCGCGCCAAGGCGCTCGCCGTTTTGTAAACTTTCCGTTATGGTGCTGCCCTAGAATGCAGCCGCCGCGCTCTCATCCCTCGATCGGGCGACGAGAAATGGCGTCGGACCAAAGCGTGGAGCGCAGTCGCAATGCGATGCGCTCTTAAGGGGGGGCTATGTCGACAGTCGCAGAGATTATTGACGCCGCCCAGGGCGGGAAGCTCGTTGAAAACCTGGCCGAGCAATTCGGGCTCACGAAGGAGCAGACCAGAGCCGCCGTGGAGGCTCTCGCCCCGGCGCTCGCCCTGGGTCTGCGCAACGCCGCGGCCGATCCAGAGGCGCTGGACAAGCTCGTCTCCGACGTCGCTCATCCCGTCCACGCCGCGGCGTTCCTCGATCCCGCCGCAGCCGCGGGGGAGGAGACCGGCGCGATCGGCCAGGCCGCCGTCGCCAATCTGTTCGGCTCCGGTTCTGCTGCGGGCCAGATGGCCCAGGTCGCGGCGCGGGACGCCGGCCTGCGTCCCGATATATTGGCCCGCCTTCTGCCGGTGCTCGCTTCGGTGGTGCTGGGCGGGCTGTTCAAATCATTGGACAAGCAGGGGCTCGGCTCGATTCTGGGCCAGCTGGCCGAAGCCGGCGGCCTCGGCTCCATACTCGGCCAGCTCGGCGGCGGCGCTCCCAAGCCGCAGAGTCAGGCGGGCGGCGGCCTCGGCGGTCTGCTGGGGGCCTTGCTCGGAATTCTTCTGCGCGGCGGCGGCCGGCCGGCGGGCCAGCCCTCTACCCGTGCAGACGCGCCTTCGCTGCCGGGCGGCTTCGACCCCGCCGGGCTCGAAGCCGCAATCGAGCAAATCAAGAAGACTTTGAATCCGGAAGGAAACACTCCGCCCGCTCCGGCCCGGGACGCCGAGCTTCAGGATGTGCTGGACAGGGTCTTTCCCCGAAAATGATCAGCGCAGATTGTTGACGATCGGCCAATACCAGGATTGCATTTTGTCGTGGATCACGTTCATCGCCCCGATCGCGGCGAGCGAGATCATCATGGCGATCCAGGCGTATTCCAGGACGGTCGTCCCGCTCTCGTCCCGAAAAAAGCGAAGCAACGCTAGCTTCATAAGATTACTCCTCGGGGCCAGCTATAATCGGCGACCGTCGCGAAACCGTTAATCGGAATCCATCTATCTGCGCTCGACGCTTAACTTTCTTGGTTTCACCGTGCCGGAAGGACCGGGGCTTGCCTTGGCGCCGCTTTTGCGGCAATGCAGCGGCCAAGCCCGGTCTAGGGGAACGGTCCTGCTTTCAGCGCCGTTTTGAACTCGACGGCTTCCAGGTTCGCAAGCTCCGGCGTCCAAAGGGCTTTGCCTCCCCCCGGACCTTGCCAGGACGTGGAGGCGATCTCCGCGCCGGTCTCTCCTCGGCGCGTCCTGTTGTGAAAAACATCGAATGAAAGCGAACCATGGCCCGCGACGCTAACGACACAACGCCGATCACGTCGCGCCGCGAACTGGTCGCCTGGCTCGAAGCCGGCGAGAAAAACCCGTCGGAGCCGTTGCTGATCGGAACCGAGCACGAGAAGATCCCGTTCTATGCTGCGACGCACGCGCCGGTTCCCTACGAGGGTGGAATCCGCGCCTTGCTCGAGGGGCTGCAGGCGGCGCAGGGATGGTCTCCGATATGCGACCGCGACGCGCTGATCGGCCTCTACGACGAAACGGGGGGCGGCGCCATTTCCCTGGAGCCCGGCGGACAATTCGAACTTTCGGGCGCTCCGCTGACCGACGTCCACGCCACGAAAGCCGAATGCGATGCGCATTTCGAGGCGCTGCGTCCTATCGCGGGGTCGCTGGGGATAAGGTTTCTCGATCTCGCCACGAGCCCGAAATGGTCGCGGGCGCAGACTCCGGTAATGCCCAAGCAGCGTTACGGCATCATGTCCGCCTATATGCCGAAAGTCGGCGGCCACGGCCTCGACATGATGTTCAGGACCGCGACTATTCAGGTCAATCTGGATTTCACCGGCGAGAGCGACATGGTGCGAAAGCTTCGCGTCGGTCTCGCGCTGCAGCCCATCGTCACGGCGCTGTTCGCGAACTCCCCTTTCATCGACGGCAAGCCGGCCGGCGTGATGTCGAAAAGATCCCAAATCTGGCTCGACACCGACGCTGCGCGAACCGGAATGCTGCCTTTCGCCTTTGAAGAAGGCATGGGTTTCGAGCGCTATGTCGATTACGCGCTCGACGTGCCGATGTATTTCGTAAAGCGCGGCGAGGTCTATCACGACGTCGCGGGGGCGAGCTTTCGCGACCTGCTCGAAGGCAGGCTCGCCCGGCTGCCCGGCGAACGCGCGACGATTTCGGACTGGGCGAACCATCTTTCCACCATCTTTCCCGAGGTGCGGCTCAAAACCTACCTCGAAATGCGCGGAGCCGACGCGGGACCTCGGACCCATATCACGGCGCTTCCGGCGCTGTTCGCCGGACTGTTCTACGACGCCGTCGCCCTCGACGCCGCCTCCGAGCTGATAAAGGACTGGAGCGCCGAAGACAGGGCGAATTTGCGCGCGGAGGCGCCCGTGCGCGCGTTGGAGACGCAGATCAAAGGCCGCAGCGCCAGGGAGATCGCGCTCGACATCCTGGGCTTTTCACGCTCCGGCCTGCAGCGTAGGGCGCGACTCGACGCGGGCGGATTCGACGAGACGATCTATCTGGAGCCGCTGGAGACGATCGCGCAGGAGGGCCGGCCGCTCGCGGCGCAGCGGCTGGAGAGTTTCCACATGCGGTGGGGCGGTTCGGTGGAGCCCGCCTTCGAGGAATGCGTGATGTGAACCGCTCTCGCGCGGGCGTCGGATGGCGGCGGCCCGCAGCAGGCGGAAGAGGTCTTCCCTCGCGCCCTTTTTTCGTCAGCGCCGGTAGAGCGCCGCATCGGCGCTCGGCGCGCCGGCGCGCACATGAAAGGCCTCGGAGGCGCGACGCACGCCGTCTTGGGTTTCCGCATAGCCGAGCGGCGCCGGCTGGGCTTTAGCAGCGCGCACATGGCCGCCTATTCGAACGCAGCCTTCGGCCCCCGAAACCGAAACGAAATCATTGCCGAGGCGAGAGCAGGAGGCGCCGGCGGCTCCGAGCGAGCTCTCCGCATGGACCGGCGCGCAAAAGGCCAACGCCGCCAAAGCTCCGGGAAGCGAAGCCCTGATCGACGAAAAGACCCCCGGCGTCTCGGATCGTTTGCGGATTGCCGATAAATTCATGCGCCTCTCTGCCTTGTGAGGTTTTTGCGAGGATAGAGCGTCGCAGCGACGCGCTTGCGAGCCGCGCAGGGAATCGATCGGATTCTTTGCGCGAAGGTCTTACCTGAAAGTTAACGCGAGAACGCGCCGAGGTCTCATGCGCAGGCCGGAACGACCAGAGCGCCAGGACCGGCATATCCAACTAACGCGAACATAATGGCAGCATCGTGTCGGCGGCGAGCGCCGCCGCGGGCGGAAAGCCGCGCGGGATTAATACATTCTGCCGGCCTTCGAAAGGTCCTGGCGCCAGTCGCCGAGCACCGCCTGCACCAGGGCGAGGGCGGCCACTGCGGCGGTGTCGGCCCGGAGAATGCGGGGCCCGAGCGATATGCGCAACACATGGGGCCGGCGCAGGACGAGCGACCTTTCGACGTCGTCGAACCCGCCCTCGGGCCCGATCAGCACGCTGACCGGAACGGCTTCGCCGGCCGCCGCGGCGACTCGTCGCAGAGCTTCGACAGGGTTCGAAAGCTCGGCGTCTTCGTCGCAGAAAATCACCAGGCGTTGCGGAGGCAGTTTCTCCAGCCAGCTCTCCAGCCCCAGCGCATCGGCGAGCTCCGGCGCGTTGAGCAGGCCGCATTGCTCCGCGGCCTCTATGATATTGGCGCGCAGGCGGTCGCCGTTGATTTTTCGGACCTGAGTGCGGCGGGTTATGACCGGCGTGAGCCGCGCGGCTCCCATTTCCGCCGCCTTCTGAACCATGTAGTCGAGTCGGGCCTGTTTGAGAGGAGCGAAGGCGTATTCGAGGTCGCCGGCGGCGGTCTGCTCGCGCATCCGTCTTTCGACGACGAGATCCGCGGCGCGGCGCGAGACCATCGAAACCCTCGCCCGCCACTCGCCGTCGCGGCCGTTGAAAAGCAGCAAAGGATCGCCTTCGCCGAGGCGCAAGACGTTCAAAATGTAGTTCTGCGCCCCCGAATCGGGCGTCACGCGGGCGCCTTCCGCCAGCTCGACTTTGACAAATAGCCGCTGGGCGGCAAAATCATAGCTGGACAAGATCTTCCTCGGGGGCGTCCTGAATTGTCGAAGACGACGCGTCGCTTCTCGAGCCATAGAGTCTTTCCGGTTCAGATTGAACCGGAAAGACTCTAGAACTCTTTGTTTAATTGTGTTTTCTTCACGCGAACCGGTATCCACTTCGCTCGAAAACACTCTAGCGCGCGAGGCCGGCTGCGGGCGGTTTCATGCGGGACGCTTCGCGGGAGAAGCAACTTATATGAGGGCAGGCAGGTGAGAGCAATGAAGCTGCGCGGCGCCGCCGCTGTTTTTTGCATGGCGATGATGGGCGCCGCATGGGCGCAGCAGCCCGCGGCGCCTCCGGAGCCGGAGGGCTACCGCCTCGACAATTACCATACTCCGACCCCCGCCACGCTGAAGGGCGCGACCGTGATCGGCGTCGACCGCGCCTATGAACTCTGGAGCAGGAAAGAGGCCGTCTTCATCGACGCGCTGACGCGGCCGCCGCGCCCGGCCGATCTGCCGAGGGAGGTGATCTGGAGGCCTTCGCCGCGGCATGACATTCCCGGCAGCGTATGGCTGCCCGGGACGGGTCTGGGCGAACTGTCGCCCGAAATGCAGGCCTATTTCGAAAAAGGCCTCGCGCGTGCGACCGGCGGCGGCAAGGAAAAGCCGGTCGTGTTCTATTGCCGCACCGACTGCTGGGCGTCCTGGAACGCCGCCAAGCGCGCTCTCACGCTCGGCTACAGGAACGTGCTCTGGTATCCGGGCGGCGCGGACGCCTGGGAGAAAGCGGGGCATCCGCTCGAAGAACGCGCGCCCGAGCCCATGTGAGGCCGACGCGGCGGGGCGATGCGGGTTCCGACGGGCGCCGTTCGCCCTGCGGCCTTTGGTCCCGGGCGGGCGCGGCGCGGGGATCCGGATCGAGGCGCATTCTCCATCGCAGGCGCATGTCCACTTTGGGCATATGCGCTCTGACGCGACGAAGAATCCGGCTCGATGACTTGTTGCTTCCGCGTCCTGACGGGGCTTGTCGTCGACGCCGGGCGGCTGGAAATCCGGATTCGGCGCCCTGCCGGCCCAGCGCACAGCTTGCGCGTCGTGCGCGCCTCCTGTTAACTGAAGCGGATGAGTAACGGATTTTATCGCATGAGCACTCGTTTCCCGGCGTACCGTCCCGTAATGACGGGATTGCTGCTCGCCGCTGCGCTGCTCGGCCTCGACGCCGCCTCGGCCGCGCGGGCCCAGGAGTCCTCCTGCCAGGCCGATTTCCAGCGCCTCACGCAGAAGCGCATGGCGCAGATCGGCGCTTTGAACAAGCTGGGCAAGTCGGGCAAAGGCAAGATGGACCCGGTCGCCGCTTGCCCGATCGCGCGCAATCTCGCGGCCGTCGAAGGCGAGATGCTCGGATATATGACCAAGAACAAGGACTGGTGCGCCATTCCCGACAACGTCATCGACAATTTCAAGCAGGCGCGCGCGAAATCCCAGAACTTCGCCTCGCAGGCCTGCGGCGTCGCCGTCAAGGTGAAGAAAATGCAGGAGCAGCAGCGCCAGCAGGCCGCCAACCCGCAGAACGCGCCCGCCAGGCTGCCGGCCGGGCCGCTGTGACTCTGACGCAGAACCAATCCGGGGCCGCCGAGGCCCTGCCCGACGCCGTAAGCGGCCATCCGCTGCTGCGGCTGGCGCCGGCGCCGGTAAAACCCTTCATCCAGCTCGCGCGGCTGGATCGTCCCATCGGCTGGTGGCTCTTGTTGCTGCCCTGTTGGGAAAGCAGCGCGCTTGCGGCGGCCGCCCTCGGCGCGGCGCCCGACATCAAGCAATTGGCGCTGTTCTTTCTGGGCGCGGTTTCCATGCGGGGCGCCGGCTCCACCTACAACGATCTGGTCGACCGCAACATCGACGCGCAGGTCGAGCGCACGCGCAATCGCCCGCTGGCGAGCGGGCGCGTCTCGGCCCGCGCCGCGATCGTTTTCCTCGTCGCGCAGTGTCTCGTCGGGCTTTTCGTGCTGCTGTCCTTCAACGGACTGACGATCGCGCTGGCGCTGGCCTCGCCTTTGATCGTCCTGCTCTATCCCTTCGCCAAGCGCTTCACCTCCTGGCCGCAGGCCATTCTCGGCTGCGCTTTCGCTTACGGCGGGCTGCTCGGATGGACCGCCCGCACGGGCAGCTTCGATTGGCCCGCCCTGCTGCTCTACCTGAGCGCGATTTTCTGGACGATCGGCTACGATACGATCTATGCCCTGCAGGACGTGAAGGACGACGCGCGCGCGGGCGTTTTGTCGACGGCGCGCCTGTTCGGCTCGCGGGTGCGGTTGGCGGTGGGGACGCTCTACGCCATTTCCGCGATTTTCGCCTGGGTCGCCGTCGCTGCGGCGCATCTCGGCGTCTTCGCCCACCTCGGAGCGCTGGCTTTCGCCGCTCATCTCGCCTGGCAGGCGCGTCAGGTCGGCGAGGATTGTCCGCCCGCCCTGGCCCTCACGCTGTTCCGCGCCAATCGCGACGCGGGCCTGCTTCTGTTCGCGGGCTTCCTCGTCCAGAGCCTCGCCTCGACGTTTCACTCGTAGCAGACGATCTCGCGCTCTCCGGCGAAGACCGTTTCCGTACGGCTCGCTTCGCCCTTCTTGCGCCGCGACAGGAAACGCGGCCGGCGGCCGGCGATCCCGAAATTGCGGCGGCGCCCAATCGCCCGGTTTGAATCCTGCGTTCCGTCGACCGGCTCCACGTCGCCGTCCTCCTGAGACAGCCGGGGAAGGTCGAGATAGTTGGACCAGTATTTCCAATCCGCCGCCACGGCGGCGCTGTCCCTGGTTTCGCAAAGAACGATGTCGAGGTCGGGGTCCGCGTGAGCGAGCGAGAGCCGATAGGCGGCTCCGCCTCCCGCCGCCGCTTCCACGGCGAGCGCCACGCCCCGATAGGATCTCACCGGCACGGAGACCATCATGGCGATGCCTTCCAGGCTGCGGGCGATGACGATGTCCTTGCGCGTGACGCGCACTTTGCGCTTGCCCTCGTCCGCGCGCCGGTCGCGCTGCACCAGGCAGGATCCCGCGCTCTGGGCTGCATAATTCGCTTCGAACATGGTGGTCTCCTCAAAACAGCGGATCGCTTTTCTGAGAGGCATCCTGCCCCGGGCGGCTGGCGAAAGTCGCTAAGAAGGCTGGTGAATGGCTCGTAAATCCTTGGGTTTTCGAGAGGTTTGCGGACACAGGGTGAAAGGCCGGAAAAGGGTTTCGCTAAAATGCGCGCAATTTGCGTAAACGGAGGGCGGCCCTGCGCGAAATGGCGCCTTGCAGGCCGCGAGCGCGTCGCCTACTCCCTTGACGATGCAGAGCACACAAACCCAACCCGCCGCGCTGCCCGAGCTCACCCGGCGCCTCGAAGCGGCGGCGCGAGCGGCGGGCGAGATCGCCATGGCCTATTTCCGCCACGGCGAGCGCACCAGCGCGGGCGTCAGCTACAAGGGCGGGGGCTCGCCGGTCACAGAGGCGGATTTCGCCGTCGACCGATTTCTGTTCGGAGAAATGACGTCGCTCGCGCCGCAGGCGGGCTGGCTGTCCGAGGAAAGCGCGGACAGCCCCGAACGCCTCGCCCGGTCCTCTCTGATCGTGGTCGATCCCATCGACGGAACCAAAGCCTTTGCGCGCGGCGACAGCCGTTGGGCCGTGTCCATCGCGCTGGTGGAGAACGGCCGCCCGGTCGCGGGCGTCATTCACGCTCCGGCGCTGGAGCGCACTTTCACCGCTTTTGCGGGGGGCGGCGCCTTGCTCAACGGCGCGCCGATAAAGGTTTCTGCGCGGGGCGATCTCGCCGGGGCCCGGATGGTCTCGCCGCGCGACCTCGCGGGCTTTTTCGAAGCCTCCGCGCTCGGGCTGGAGATTGCGCCGCGAACCCCCTCCCTCGCCCTGCGGCTGGCCGACGTCGCCATGGGAGCCAATGATCTCGCCATCGCGGCGCCGGACGCGCGCGACTGGGACATAGCCGCAGCCGACGTGATATTGAGCGAAGCCGGCGGCGCGCTCGCCGAGCCCGAGGGGGTCCCCTTGACCTACAATCGCAGCAGTTCACGGCGCGACATGCTGATTGCGGCGCCGAAGGCGCTCTTTGATCAAACCCTCGCCCTCGCCAGGGCCGCTATGAAAGGAAAACCATGACGCAATCGGCGATCGAAAAACACGAGAAACCGAAACAGCTCCTGCATCTCGTCTTCGGCGGCGAACTCGTCGATCTCGACGGCGTAGCGTTCCGCGATCCGGGCAAGCTCGACATCGTAGGCGTCTTCTCCGACAATGAAAGCGCCCTGGCCGCCTGGAAGGCGAAGGCGCATTCGACGGTGGACAACGCCCATATGCGCTATTTCGTGGTCCATCTGCACAAGCTGCTCGATCCCGATATCGAGAGCCTGTGAATTCAAAAATTCCCCGGTCCCGGGCGCCGTTTCCTCTGCGACAAAGGACCGGCGACCTCATCCGCCGACGACAGGCGGCGACATTCGCCGATTTCGCAACCGGCTTCGAATGCGGGCCGGGGCGGAAGCGTCCGGCCGATGAGAAATCGCTCCGGCCGGTCGTAGATTTGGAGCGCATTTTGGTCGCAAAAGCGGTCTAGTTTCGCATATCCGCTCCGAGCGCTTTCAGGCCGGGCGGAAACGTCCGGTCGACGTCGCAAAAGCATGTCTGGTTTTGCGACGGCGCTCCGGGCGCCCGGAGTTGCGGCGCGCAGCTTCGCATCCCCGTTCAGTTGGTTGGATTGGTTCCCGATGCCGATTCTTGCGTTATACCGGCTTGCGACGATCGCGCTGACGCCTCTCGCCCGTCCTCTGCTCGCCATCCGCGCCAGACAAGGCAAGGAAGATCCGGCCCGCTTGAACGAACGGCTGGGGTTTGCAAGTCTGCCTCGTCCGGCGGGGCGGCTGGTGTGGCTGCACGGGGCGAGCCTCGGCGAGAGCCTGTCTCTGCTCCCTTTGATCGATCGTTTCATCCAGCGCGGCGTGGAGGTGCTGGTGACGAGCGGCACCGTCACTTCGGCGCGGCTTCTCGCGGCGCGCCTGCCCGCGGGGGCCTTTCACCAATTTCTGCCTCTGGACGCCCCTCGCTTCGTCGAGCGTTTTCTGGATCACTGGCGGCCCGATCTCGCGCTGTTCGCCGAGTCGGAGCTCTGGCCCAATATCGTCGCCTCGATCCACAAGCGGCGGGCGCCGCTGGTGCTGGTCAACGCCAGAATATCGACCGCTTCCGCGGAGCGCTGGCGCCGCGCGCCGGGCGTAGGGGCCTCGCTTTTCGGCAAGATTGATCTCTGCCTCGCCCAGGACCCCGAAAACGCCGCGCGCTTTCTGGGGCTCGGCGCGCCCCGCGCCCGCGTCGCCGGCAATCTGAAGTTCGACGTGCCGCCGCCCCCGATCGAAGCGGCGCAGCTCGCCGGCTTCAAGGGAGCCATCGGCGCGCGGCCGGTGTTCGCCGCGGTTTCGACCCATCCCGGCGAGGAGGCTTTCATCCTCGACGCCCATCAGGAAATGGCGCGGCAGATGCCGGCGCTTCTGACCGTGATCGCGCCGCGCCATCCCGAGCGCGGGGCCGAGATCGCGGGACTGGCGCGCAGCCGGGGGTTGAACGCCGTTCAAAGATCCGCGGGGGCGCAGCCGCAGCGCGACGCCCAGATTTATGTCGCCGATACGGTGGGCGAGCTGGGTCTGATCTTTCGGTCAGCGGAGGTCGTCTTCATGGGCCGCTCGCTGGCTCCGGGCGGGGGACACAATCCGATCGAAGCGGCCAAGCTGGGCTGCGCCATTCTGCACGGCCCCTCGGTGGAGGATTTCGCCGACGTCTATGCGGAGCTCAACGCTGCGAAAGGGGCCGCGCGGGTGAGCGACGCGCCGGGACTGGCGCGCGCGGCGCTTTATCTGCTCTCGCAGCCGGCGCGCACCCGGAAAATGGGCCGCGCGGGAGCCGAAGCGGTCGAGCGGCTGGGCGGCGCCTCTCAGGAGATAATGACGGCGATCGAGCCCTATCTCGCCCAGCTCGCGGCGGCCCGACAGTGACCCAAAGACATGCGCGCGCCTGATTTCTGGGGTGCGCCGGCGGGGCTGCGAGCCTTTGCGCTCTCGCCTCTCGCCGCGCTTTACGCCGCCGCTGCGCGAGCCCGGCTGGCGCGGCCTGCGCCGCGGGCCGACCTCCCGGTCATTTCGATCGGCGGCCTGACCCTGGGCGGCGACGGCAAGACTCCGACCGCGCTGGCGCTGACCGCCATGCTCAAACAGCTGGGCGAGCGGCCTTTTCTGTCGACGCGCGGCTATGGCCGCCGCAGAAGCGCCGAGGGGGAGCCCTTCGTCGTGGACCCGGCGCGGCACGACGCCCTCACAGCCGGAGACGAAGCTCTGCTGCTGGCGCGGGCGGCGCCCACCATCGTCGGGGCCGACCGCATCGCAGCGGCCCGGCTCGCCGCCGGGCTCGAGGCTTCCGTGCTGGTGCTGGACGACGGCCTGCACAGCCGGCGTCTCGACCCCGATCTCTCGCTTCTCGTCGTCGACGCCGAATATGGGGCCGGAAACGGCTTTTGTCCGCCCGCGGGGCCGCTGCGCGCGCCGCTCGCGGCCCAGCTCGCCCGGGCCGACGCGCTGCTCCTCATAGGAGACGGGCCTGCGCCGGGCTTCGGCTTGGATCGGAGGGTGATGCGCGCAAGGCTCGAGGTCGATCCGCAAGCCGCAGCCCGGCTTTCCGGGCGCAGTGTGTTCGCCTTCGCCGGCGTGGGCCGGCCGGAGAAATTCAAAAGAACGCTGGAGCGGGCGGGCGCCTCGGTCGCGGGCGTCAGATGGTTCCCCGACCACCACTTTTATGACGCCGCCGAACTCGCGGGCCTTGCGCTGACGGCCCAAAAGCTCGGGGCCTCGCCGGTTACGACGGAAAAGGATCTGGCGCGGATCGAGGCGACCGCGGCTTTCGAAGCCGTTGCGGCGACGCTGAAATTCAAGGAGCCGGACCGCGTGAAGGACATGCTCGCGGAGGTTCTCGCCCGGGCGCGAGCCGGGAGGGGCTCTCGCGGCGAATGAGGATCCGAAGCGGATGAATAAAGAGAAGAGACTATGCCCCCCACATTTCCTTGCGCGCTCGATCGGCATCCCTGGCCAAGCTACAGCATATTAAAATCTGTTTGGTGAGACTGCAGGGCACGGACAGAAATCTCCGATCCGCGATCATCAATTTGTTGATAGAGGCCTCCAGAAAAAAGCGGGCGACCGAATTTCCTTTCGTCGCCATTTTCTTGAGGATGGCGATCGCTCTCAGTTTTTCATGGCGGGAGCCGAAAAACGCCAAGTGCCTAGCATAGAACAACTTTGACGTCTCATGTACCCCGGATAATTCCAGGAACATTGTTTTTGCCCGAGGCTTGTCGAACTGCTCGATGAATTTCGCGTAATGATGGCGCGCTTGCAGAGTTCCATCAGACAGAGCCTCTACAAAGAATGGCTCCACCCGGGAAAAGTCCTTGGGAGTTCGATGATATTCGTTCCAAGCGATTATCAATTTGGGTTCAAAAAATTCGTGCGGCTCTTTCATTGAGGTCCAATCCCTCGGCCGGGACGGCCAGCGATAACGCAATTACAATGCAATTGAGCTGGTGTTGTCGGATATATTGCCGCGACAAAGGTCGGATCGTTCCGATAGTTTGATCCATTACTTGGCGATGGCGCGCTTGTTAACGTGAGGAGCTACTAATCCTGAAGTTTAAGCGCAATGTCGTCGCAAGGCCGCCTCGCCTTTTGCGACGACGCCCTGCGTCAAGACCGGCGTCCGGCCCGCAGCAGCTTCATCCGCGCCTCGGGGCCGCTGTAGGCCTCCTGGCGGTCGACGCTCCAATAACGCAGTTCCTCGAGGGGAATCGCCTCGCCGGTAACGGCGCAACGCACGAAGGCGCCTGCTTTTCGCACGCGATATTCGCCGTCGCGATATTCCAGCTCCGCTTCAACGGCTGGC
Organism: Methylocystis heyeri; assembly: GCF_004802635.2. Lineage (NCBI taxonomy): Bacteria > Pseudomonadati > Pseudomonadota > Alphaproteobacteria > Hyphomicrobiales > Methylocystaceae > Methylocystis > Methylocystis heyeri. The sequence continues at coordinate 3,454,346 of NZ_CP046052.1, read as the reverse complement.
TGGGGATGTCGTTCGAATCTGTTCATACGCAGGCCGCCGGTCACGCGTCGGGTGAGACGTCTCAGTGAGGAAATAAACAAGCTGTTGCGCATTTTTCAATGGCTCGTCAGGATGACTTTACACCACAGCGGGCGCCCGGCGCCAGCATGGACCTCGCCCGCGTTGCGTTTTTGAGGGTTTGCACGCAGGCCCGTTTGCCGTTATCGCAATCGCCCGAACCCCTTGGCGCGCTTTCTGCTGGAGCGCCGCCGCCCGACGATCCGAAAATCGCACGGGAACGGGGAGCGGAGCCCATTGTCGCGCAGGCCTGTCGGCATTACGACAATGCGCTCCGGAACGGCGCGGCGGCGAGGATCGGCGGCGAATATGGCGGCAATTTCCAAGGGGCGGCGCCAGGCCGCCTTTATCTTCATCCTTATCACGGTCGCGCTCGACATGCTCGCCTTGGGCGTGATGCTGCCGGTGCTGCCCAAGCTCATCGTCCAGTTCGAGGGCGGCGACCTGCACAGGGCGGCGACCATCGCAGGATTCTTCGGCTTCTCCTGGGCGCTGATGCAATTCCTGTTTCAGCCGGTTCTGGGAGCGCTTTCGGACCGCTTCGGCCGCCGGCCCGTGGTGCTGGCCTCGAATTTCGGCCTCGGGCTGGATTACGTGTTCATGGCGCTCGCGCCGTCGCTGGCCTTTCTCTACATGGGCCGGTTGATCTCGGGGATCAGCGCGGCGAGCTTCTCCACCGCCAGCGCCTATATCGCCGATATCACCCCGGAGGAAAAACGCGCGGGCCGCTTCGGCATGCTGGGCGCCGCCTTCGGTTTCGGCTTCATCATCGGACCCGCGATCGGCGGGTTGCTCGGCGAGTACGGGCTGCGGCTGCCCTTCGTCGCGGCGGCGGTGTTGAGCCTCGCCAACGCCCTCTACGGCTATTTCATCCTGCCCGAATCGCTTGCGCCGGAAAAGCGCACGCCCAATATCGCCTGGCGCGGCGCGAACATCTTCGGCGTGCTCGAGCTGCTGACGTCGAAACGCGAGCTCGCTCTGCTCACCGCGGCGGTGTTTCTCTCCTATCTCGCCCATGAGTCCCTGCCGAGCCTCTTCGTTCTCTACACCGATTACCGCTATCACTGGGATTCGAAGACCACCGGCTGGGCGCTGACCATCGTCGGGGTTTCGCAGACTATCGTCTCGGGCGGTCTCGTGCGGCCCGCCGTCGCGCGCCTCGGCGAGGTCAGGACGCTGACGATCGCGCTGGTTTTCGGCGCGCTGGGCTTCGCCGTCTACGCCTTTGCCTCCAACGAATGGGCGTTTCTCTCGGCGCCGCCGCTGATCGCGCTGTGGGCCATGGCCAATCCGTCGTTCCAGGCGCTCGCCACCCGCTTCGCCGATCCCTCGCATCAGGGGCGGCTCCAGGGCGCGCTCGCCAGCCTGCGCGGCGTCTCGGGAATGATCGGCCCGTTGCTCTTCACCCAGATATTCGGGCTGAGCGTCGCGACCGGCGAGTTCCCCGGCGCCGCCTATTTCCTTTCGGCGGCGCTGCTTTGCGCAAGTCTCCCGGTCGCGCTTTCGGCAACGCGGATCGCTGCTCCTCAAACCGCGTTCCGATAGGCCTTCTTCGAGAATACGGTCATGAAGATGATCCATAGGTCGAGGAGCAGCGACCAGTTGTCGATATAGTGGAGGTCGTGCTCGACGCGCAGACGGATTTTCTCCGGCTTGTCGATCTCCCCGCGCAGCCCGTTGACCTGGGCCCAGCCGGTGATGCCCGGCTTGACGTTGTGGCGGCGGGCGTAGAGCGCGATCTTGCGCTCGAACAGCTGGTCGTGCGCCAGAGCATGGGGGCGCGGCCCGACCAGCGACATCTCGCCTCTCAGCACATTCAGCAGCTGGGGCAGTTCGTCGATGTTGTAGCGGCGAATGAACCGGCCGACGCGGGTGATGCGGCTGTCGCCCACGGTCGCCTGTCTCACATCCCGGCCGTCGTCCATCGTGGTCATCGAGCGGAACTTGAAGATCCGGAAGGGCTCGCGGTTGAAGCCGTAGCGGCGCTGCAGGAACAGGACCGGACCCTTGCTGTCGAGCCTGATCGCGACGGCGGTCGCGAGCAGCACGGGGGAAAGCATGAGCAGGGCGAGGCTCGCGGCGGCGGCGTCGAAGGCGCGCTTGCCCATCACTTCCATGGCGTTGAGCGGGTGGCCGCCGAGGCTCAGGCTGGAGACGCCGCCATGCTTGTCGATGCGCGCGTTCGCGAAACGATCCAGCACCTTTTCCGGTCCGAGATGTATTTGAGCCGGCACCCGCATGAAGGCGTCGACGCAGGCCTCGATCGTGCTTGTATGAGACCATGGGGCGAGGATGAAAATATCGTCGGGCCGCAGCATGCGCGCCGCCGCGGCGGCCAGAACCAGATCCTCTTCCATGGTGGAGGGATCCTCACGGCGCAATTCGATCGCCCCAACGACGTCAATGCCGCAGCTTTCGGGCTTGTAGCGGAGTTCGAAGCTCTCGATGTCTTCGCCGAGGCCGACAAGAAACACCCGGCGCGAAGCGACGCCGCCCGCGCGCGTCGCGCCGCGCGCGAGCTTCACCAGGAGCAGGCGCGTCGCGTAGATCGAAAGGTAGCCCGCGGCGTAAAAGAGCATGACCGCGCCGCGCGAATAGGTTTCGCTCGTCTTGGTCAGAAAGCCGAAGGCCAGCGCAATCAGAAGGCTGATGGTCCAGACGCCGAACAATCTCCAGCCCTGCCGGCGCAGGGCGAGGTAATCGGCGATGCGATAATCGCCACGCGTGACGTTGGAGACCACGAAGAGCAGCGCGGAAAGCAGGCACAGCTCCAGATTATGCGAGGTCAGCGCTGCTTCCCCGTAAGCAAAGGCATGGTAAAGAGCCACCGTGGCCAGCGCCGCGACGCAGGCGGCCAGCAGCTCCGCCGTCGCCACTCCGCCTCCGAGCAGCGCGCGCGCCAAAGACGCGTTGCGCCTTGGCAGTTTTTGACTCCAATCGCCGCGTCGCGGCCGCTCGGCCGGACGGGGGAGAACGAACGGCCGGAAACCTGCGCCATTGCGCCGCAGGGGCGCCTTGTCCAGAATCAGGGTCATGCAACGCCTCCGATTGAAACAAAATCGTCTCGATTCGGCACATTTTCTTTCCGACGAGAAGTCTTGAAGGGGAGGCTGCAAGCCGGGCGCCCTTGCTGGAATAAACTCAGCCGAGGTCTCGGAAAATCGCTCTGCAGGCGATTCGATTGCTTGAAAACCATTCGGGCCGCGACCTGCTCGCCGCTCGAGCGCCGAAGCCGCGGGGCTTCACAAAGACGTCATCCTCGCTATAGACTATGTGCGACATTCGCAAGGGCCATCCCGAGCGGTCGTTGCTCGGGTCTCCCCTCGCAAGATGAGAGGCGGCGGCGTGACGATTCACTTTCGAAGCCATAATGTCTCGCCGCAGTCGTGCCCGGCGTTGGTTCTCAACGCCGATTTTCGGCCTTTGAGCTACTATCCCTTGTCGCTGTGGGGCTGGCAGGACGCCATCAAGGCGGTGTTCCTCGATCGCGTGAATATCGTCTCGGAATACGACAAGGTGGTCAAAAGCCCGTCTTTCGAGATGCGGCTGCCTTCGGTCGTGTCCCTCAAGGCCTATGTGCGGCCGTCGCGCCAGCCCGCCTTCACCCGCTTCAACGTGTTCCTGCGCGACAGGTTCACCTGCCAGTATTGCGGGCAGCAGGAGGAACTCACCTTCGACCATGTGATCCCCCGCTCCAAGGGCGGCGCCACCACCTGGGAGAACGTCGTCGCCGCCTGTTCGCCCTGCAATCTGCGCAAGAGCGACCGCCTGCCCGACGAAGCGCATATGTTCCCGGCGCAAAAGCCCTACGCCCCTACGGTGGTGGACCTCCACCGCAACGGCCGGCTGTTTCCGCCGAACTATCTGCACGAAAGCTGGATGGATTATCTCTATTGGGACTCGGTGCTGGAGCCTTGATCGGACGGCTGCTTCGTCGCGTCCTGGTGATTTGCTTCGCTTTCCTGATCGCCGCCAGCGCCGGCGCGCTGTTCCTGCCGCTTGCCGCGCTGGCCGATCCTGTCCTGCGCGAGACCGGCCTGCGCGCCCTGGGCGCGACTTTGCTCGGCGCTCTGGACGAACCATGGCGCGAGCCCGATCTCGGCTGGAGCCTCGCCGTTCTGGGCCAGGCTTTTTGGGCGGTTCTCGTCGGCGTATGCGCTGCGCCGCTGGCCTTCGCCGCGCTTCTCGGGGAAATGGCCGGAACGAGCAGCCTGATCTGGCACGCAGGAGCGAGCGGCGCACTCGCCGCCGCTTCGCCCTGGATCCTGCGCGCCGCCCGGGGCCTTCCCGGAGCGACTCACGCCAACCCGCTGGAAATCCGCGTCGCCGTGCTGTTTTTTCTTACCGGGGCGCTTACAGGCGCGGTTTATTGGCTGATCGCCGCGCGCGAGGAAACGCTCCGCTGAGCCGGGGCGTCATCGCGACATATTGCCGAAAATATTGCGCATGATCTCCCGGGATATCTGCGTGCCGAGAGAGCGCGCGGCCGACTGCAGCGCCGCGCGCGCGGCGAGTTCGGCGGGAGACATCCGTTTTGGATTGGAGCGGGTGAAGAGGCCTCCGACTGCGCCCGTGAGCTTGCCGAGAAGGCCGCCGCCGGCCGAAGGCTCGGGCGCGGACTCGGCGTTCTCGGCGTCGGTGCGCTTCGCCGGGCCGGAGCCGATGTTTTCCATGCGCGCGCCGGCGCGTTTTTGCAGAACCTCGTAGGCGGACTCGCGGTCCATCGGCGTGTCGTAAAGCCCATAGAGCGGGCTGTTCTCGATGACGGCCTGCCGCTCCTCTGCGCTTATCGGGCCGACCCGCGCGGCCGGCGGCGCGATCAGCGCCCGGTCGACCACTTCGGGGGCGCCTTTGGCGTCGAGCATGGAGACGAGGGCCTCGCCGACGCCGAGCTGCATGATCGCCTCGGCGGTGTCGAAATTGCTGTTGCGGCGAAAGGTTTCCGCGGCGGCGCGGACCGCCTTCTGGTCCCGCGGCGTGAAGGCGCGCAGCGCGTGCTGGATGCGGTTGCCGAGCTGGCCGAGCACGGCGTCCGGCACGTCGAGCGGGCTCTGGGTGACGAAATAAACCCCGACGCCCTTGGAGCGAATCAGCCGCACCACCTGTTCGATGGCGGTAAGGAGGCTTTTCGGCGCATCGGTGAAGAGAAGATGCGCCTCGTCGAAGAAGAACGCGAGTTTGGGCGCTTCGAGGTCGCCCACTTCCGGCAGGCGGGCGAAGAGCTCGGTGAGCATCCACAAAAGGAAGGTGCCATAAAGGCGCGGCGACCGCATCAGCCGGTCGGCGGCCAGAATATTGACGTAGCCGCGTCCGTTCTCGTCCTTTGCGATGAAGTCGTTGAGATCGAGCGCGGGCTCGCCGATAAACTTGTCGCCGCCCTGGTTTTCGAGCGCCAGCAGCTGGCGCTGGATCGCGCCTATGGTCGCGGGAGCGACATTGCCGTATTTTGTTTGAATCTCGGAGGCCTTGTCGGCGACATAGGTCAGAACCGCGCGCAGGTCCTTGAGGTCGTAGAGCAACAGGCCCTGTTCGTCGGCGACGCGGAAAACAATGTTCAGCACGCCTTCCTGGGTTTCGTTGAGATCGAGCATGCGCGCCAGCAGCAGCGGCCCCATTTCGGCGATGGTGGCGCGCACCGGATGGCCCTGCTCGCCGAAAATGTCCCAGAACACGACCGGAAATTTTTCCGGCCTATAGACCAGGCCGAGCTTTTTCGCGCGTTCGACGAAGGCGGGCCTCGCGTCTCCGGGCTGCGACAGGCCGGCGATATCGCCCTTCACATCCGCCAGAAAGACCGCGGTTCCGGCTTTGGAGAAGCCTTCCGCGAGGCGCTGGAGCGAGACCGTCTTGCCGCCGCCGGTCGCGCCCGAAATCAGCCCGTGGCGATTGCCGAAAGGCAGCAACAGGTAGCGATAGGCGATGTCGGTCCCTGGGCCGACGCCGGCCCCGACGAGGATTTTGCCTGGAACCGATTGCGGATCGTCGCTCATGGGGGCTCTCTTAGGGAATCGCTTGAAGGCGGCGACCGCATCATCGCAGAGGGCGCCGCGGCGCGAAAGCGTTTGCGCGCAAAGTGTCAGGGCAATCGGGTGAAGGACGGAACCTTTCGATGTGGGGCACCCCACCCCGCCGCTGTCGCGGCGACCCTCCCCGTCAAGGGGAGGGATAGCGCCCGTCACCCAATCGATCTGGGCCGGCGCCGGCCCGGGTCATGACGAGGCTGGCGATTTTGAAGATGTGTGACCCCGATAGCCCCCAAGAGTAGGGTAACAGCCCTCCACCCGATCGCCCTGCGCAAAGTGTCGTCTCACGCGGGAAACCATAACGCTTATCGCCTGCTTGACCTCGGGGGGCCCGGCGGGCGAAATAGCCCCGACCGGCTATAGCGCAGGAACAGCGTTCATGGATCGCCCATCTGGCTTCTCTCCCGCGGAGGGACCGACGACGGGGCGGCCGAGGCTCCGCCTCGTCGCCGACAATGGTCCTTGCTGCGCGCCGGAAAAGCAGAAAGGCGCCGTGAAGGCGCGCCGGGTGGCGCTCGATCCGGGCGTCGCGCTCGACGACGCTCTTTCCGCCGCGCTTTCCTCCTGCATCGATCATTTTGCGGCCAATGCGCCGCTGCTCCACAGAATCGGCGACGCCGAAGCTCTTCGCCAGCTGCGCGTGTCTCTGCGGCGGCTGCGCGCCTTTCTCTCTCTGCTGCGACGCGAAGCCTGCGTCGAAGGCCTCGACGAGATCGCCGCCCGCGCGAAAACGATCGCCGGTTTTTTTTTTTGGCCGAAGGGCGGGACTGGGATGTTTTCCGCGAGAGCCTCGAACGTCGTTTGGACGACGGCCGGCCCATGGAGCCCGGTTTCGCCGCTCTGCTCGACGCCGTCGAACTGCGCCGCCGTCGGGAAAGGGAGATCGCCCGCGCCGCGCTGGCGCCGTCGGCCGTCGCCGAATTTGCCTGCGATCTGCGCAAGATTCTCGCGCAGCGTCCCTGGCGCGACGCCATCGAGGGCTGCAATGCCCGGGGCTCGGCCCGGATCTTCGCCGTCGCGGCTCTTACCCGTCTGCATCGGCGCGCCGGCAGGAAATGCGAGGGGCTGGAGCGATCGACGCCCGAGCGGCGCCATGAGGCGCGCAAGGCCCTGAAACAAACCCGCTACGCCGCGGAGTTTTTCCAGAGCCTCTTCGCAAAGAAAGGCGCCAGGGCCTATCTGGTCGGACTCGCCGTAGCCCAGGATCTGCTCGGCCAGGAGAACGACAGGGCCACGGCCTCGAGACTATTGGGCGAAGTCGAGACTGCGGAGACCGCCCGGGCGGTTTGGTATTTGCGGGGATGGAGCGCGGCGGCGGCGGCGCTCGGCGAAAGCCCGGCGCTGGAGGCCTCGCGCCGGCTGAAGAAGCTCGAGCCGTTCTGGCGTTAGCGCATGTTCCCGAAAAGTGCGCAGCGGTTTTTGGATAAGAACATGCGCCGTGAAGCGTGTTCCCGAAAAGTGCGCAGCGGTTTTTGGTCGCCCTCCGGAATGCTCGAATCCAAACGCGAGCGGCCGACGCCGCCGCCGGCCGCTTTTTCCAAGGTCGTCAGGCGTTTCCACCTGAATTGAAACTCCAGAGTGTTTTCATGCTTGACGGAAACTTGAAAACACTCTGAGTTTTTGCGTCAACGCGTTTCTTACGCCGAACCGGCGTCCACTTGGGCTGGAAACGCTCTAGTGCCGGGTCATGAACTCGTCGACCTGTTTCTTGGCCTGGTCCTTGGTCATCCCGTAGCGTTCCTGGATTTTACCTTCCAGCTGCTCGCGGTTTCCGGATATCCTGGTCAGGTCGTCGTCGGTCAGCTTGCCCCATTGCTCCTTGATCTTGCCGGTGAACTGCTTCCAGTTGCCTTCCATCTGATCCCAGTTCATTGCACTCTCCTTTGCATCCAGTCGCCCGCACAAGGCTGTCCGCCCCGGCGGCTTTCACCACGGCCGCTGGACGGCGCCGACCACCGCAGACACGATGAAAAGAATAATCGCGACCCAGAACAGGATGCGGGCGCCTTCCATCGCCGTGCCCGCAACGCCTCCGAATCCGAAAATGGCGGCGACAATCGCAATCACCAGAAAGACGATCGCGTAATAAAGAAGGTTGCCCATCTTTATTCTCCGGGTCCATACGTTTGCATGGGCGGTAAACTGGCGTCGTGCGCAGATAAATCAAGCTTTGCGATGACGACCGAAAATTTATTGGCGGTATTACTGCAAAGAACGAGATTTATAGCTTCGATCAGGATCGCTCTCCGGCCGAGCGTGCAGTTTGCTCGCAAGGAAGCGAAAGGCGCAAATCTTCGCGCGCTCCTGTTCTCTCCAGAGCGGGCGGGCGTTGGAGATGAAGCGGTCCAAATCCCTTTGGTTCATCTCGTTCGTGTAGATTGAAGAAGGTGTTCAGCCGGACCCGCGCGGCGCCGGCGGTTTAACGCCGGAGACGGCCCTGACGGCTAACGCCGAAGGCGCTGAGGGCCGGAGGTGAGCTTTTGCGCTCACTCCCCTCCGATCAGCTTTTTGACGGCGCCGCCGACCGAGCCGAGAGCGCGCTGCGCACCTTGAAAAATGCCGTCGTCCGAGCGTTGCGCCGGGGCGGGAAGGACCGTCGGCGGCTCGGCGGACGCGCGTTCCGCGGCGGCGGCCTGGGCCTTGGCGGCGGCGGCTTTGGCCTTGGCTGCAGCCTTTTTCTTGGCGATTTTGGCTTTTTGCTCCGGCGTCAATGGCTTGGGGGCGGCAGGATCGGTTTGCGACAGGCCCTGCGGCGGTTGCGGAGCAACCGGCGCGGCCGGGGCCGCAAGGGCGGAATCCTGCGACTGCGCCGAACCCTTCGGCGCGAGCGAGCCGTCCGGCAGAATGGTGACGGTCTGGGAGGGCGCGGGCGGGGCCGCGGGCGCAGGTTGGGGCGGCTCTTGAAGGGAAGCCGCCGGAGGCTGAGCCGCGGGTTTGGCCGGCTCTGCCGTCTTGGCCGGCTCTATCGGAGCGACGGGGCGCGCGGCGGGAGGAGCTTCGACGGCGCGCTCGGCCGGCGGGGGCGACGGCGGGGCCTCGTCGAGCGCGGCCTGCCGGGGCTGGACGGGGGCCGGTCTGGCGGAAGACGGGACGGGCAGGTCCTCCTCGGGCGGAAAAACCTCTGCGGGAGGGGGAGCGGCGGCGACCGGAGCGGAAGAGGGCTCCTGCTCCGCCGCGACCGGCGCGGGAGCGGTCGGCGTCCAATAGGCGAAGGTCGCGCCGAGCGCGCCGACGAACAGCACCATGACCAGCGCGGAAGCGGCGAGGATGAGTTTTCGTTTGTCCTCTCGCTCCTCGAGGCCGTAATCCGGTTGGGCGTCGCCGCCGGGCGCATTTGCGCGCTCCGGGACCATATCCGGCGGAGCGGGGGCGTAGGGCGGCGGCGCGGGCTCGATCGCGAGGGGTTCGTTCGCGAATTCGGCCTCGTTCGCGGCCTGCGCACGGCGCAGCCGTTTTTCGAGCTCCTCCAGACTCGCGAAGAGTTTTTCCTGATCGAGCGGCAAGCTCATTGTTCTGCCCTTCGTTTGCTTGCGTCTTCCTGGGGGTCGCGTTCTCTTCTGCGGCTCCTAACCCAAGAAAACTCCTAAATTATGGCCGTTGGCGGGTGGCCCGCTTCAGCCGCCGCCGAACAGTTTTTCCAGAAAGTTGCGGTTGTCCTGGTCCGCTGGGCCCTGAGCGGGCTTGCGATCCGCGCGTCTTGCGCCGGGGGGCGGAATCTCCCCGGGCGGCAGCAGCGTCTCCAGCCCATGCACGGCCGGTTTCGCGCCGGCGGGCGGCGGCGGGGCGGCGGGCTGCCGCACCCGCTGCGGCGCCGACGGCGAAACGCCGAACAATCCGAGAACTGCGTCGGCGACCTGCGCGGGTTCGGGGAGAGGCGCCGGCGAGCGCCAGGTCCCCGACGGCAAAGCGGCGGGCGTCGCGCCCTGATGAGCCGCAGTCATGAAGCGGCTCCAGATCTCCACCGGCAGATTGCCGCCCGAGGCCTTTTTGGTGGGGGAGTTGTCGTCGTTGCCGAGCCAAACCCCGGCGACGAGGCGGCTGGTGTAGCCGACGAACCAGGCGTCGCGGAAATCCTGGCTGGTGCCGGTCTTGCCTGCGGCCTGCCACCCCGGCAGCTCCGCCTTGCGCGCGGTTCCGGTGAGCAGGGTCTCCTCCATCATGCTGTTCATCATCGCGACGAACTGGGGTTCGATCACGCGGCCGTTGGAGGAGCCCTTGCGCGCATAGAGCTGCTTGCCGTCGGCGGTGCGCACCCGCGTGATGACATGGGCCTGCACCCCGATCCCGCCGTTGGCGAAGGGGGCGTAGGCCGTGACCAGCTCCAGAGGGGTCACTTCCGAGGTCCCGAGCGCCAGCGAAGCGTTGGGCTGCAGTTCCGACTGGACGCCGAGCCGATGCGCGGTATGCGCCACGGCTTTCGGCCCCACTTCGAGGCCGACCCGCACCGCGACGGTGTTGAGCGAAAGCGAGAGCGCTCTCGTCAGCGTCACCGGACCGAAATATTCGTGGCTGTAGTTCTCGGGCTGCCAGCCTTTGACGTTGAGAGGCCCGTCCTCGCGCACGGTGTCCGGCGTCATGCCGCGTTCGAGGCCGGTGAGATACACAAAAGGCTTGAAGGAAGAACCGGGCTGGCGCTTCGCCGCCGTGGCGCGGTTGAACTGGCTCTCGGCGTAATCGCGCCCGCCTACGAGCGCCTTGACGGCGCCGTTGGGATCGATGGCGACGATGGCTCCCTGGGAGACGCCGAATTTGGACCCCTTGCGGTCCAGCTCTTCGGTCAGGGCTCGCTCGGCGGCGTTCTGGAGAGCGCGGCTGAGCGTGGTGGTGACGACGAGGTCCTGGTCGATCGCCCCGATGGTGTCGTCGAGCAGGTCCATCACGTAATCGGCGGCGTAATTGATCGAACCCGCGCCGTTGTCGCGATGGGTGCGGGCCGGATTGGCCAATGCGAGCTTGGCCATCGCCTCGGTGATATGTCCCTCCTGGGCCATGGCGGTGATGACCTGCGCGGCGCGCTCGGAAGCGCCCTCGGGATTGCGGTCGGGCGCGAGCTTGCTCGGCGCCTTCATCAGCCCGGCCAGGACGGCGGCCTCGGCCAGGGTCACATTGCGCGCGCCATGCCCGTAATAGCGCCGGGCGGCGGCTTCGACCCCATAGGCGCCGGAGCCGAAATAGACCCGGTTGAGATAGAGCTCGAGGATCTGGTCCTTGGAATATTTGTGCTCCAACCAAAGGGCGAGGATCGCCTCCTGCATCTTGCGGGAGATCGTCCGCTCCTGGGTGAGGAACAGATTCTTGGCGAGCTGCTGCGTCAGCGTGGAGCCGCCCTGCATTCCGCCCCGTCCGAGGACGTTGCGGGCGAGGGCGCGGAGAACGCCGACCGGATCGACGCCCCAATGCGAATAAAACCTGCGGTCCTCGATCGCGATGAAGGCCTTGGGCAGATAGGGCGGCAGTTCGGAAAGGCGTATGGCCGCGCCGCCGGTGTCGCCGCGATTGGCCAGGAGCTCGCCGTCCGCCGCCAGAATGGCGATGTTCGGAGGACGCTTCGGGATGGCGAGCTGGTCGATGGGCGGAAGCTGGGCGCCGTAATAGAGCGCGAGGCCGGCCGCGCCGATCGCGCCCCAAAGGCTCAGCACCATGCCCCAATAGATCAGGCCGCCCAGAAGCGATCCCGAGCGGGGTTTTTTGGCGGGAGCGGGCTTCTTGCGCGCGGGTTCGTCGCCGAGTCCTTCCTCGCGCGCGGGTTTTTTTGCGGTTTTGGCCGGCTTGCCGCCTTTCTCGCGGCGCTCGGCGCGCAGATCGCCGAAGTCCTCCTCCTCGGGAGGCGCATCGCGGCCTTTGTCCTTGCGGGCCATCCTGGAGATGCTTTCGCGTTTGTGAAGCGCCCGGGCGCCGCTCCCGCGCCCTGCCGAATTCGAGCGGATCGCTAAAAAGTAACGGTGTCTTTTTAAGGGTCGGTTAAGCGCGCAGGGGCTGCGTTCGCCTCGCGTTCTTGCAGATTTGGGGCCTCCTGGCGAACCAACCCCTTGCGCTCCCAGCGGCTCCGGGCCAAACTCGCGCCCCCCGGCGGGCGCGAACCGCCACAACAGCAAGGGCGGAATTTCCCTCCATGAAGGTCACGATCGAGAGAGCGGCGCTGCTGCGGGCCCTGGGCCATGTTCACCGGGTTGTCGAGCGGCGCACCACCATACCGATCCTGGCCAATGTGCTCATCGAGGCGACCCCCGACGGCCTGCTGCTCAAGGCGACCGACCTCGACCTCGAGATCACGGAAAGGGCGCCAGCCGAAGTGGGGCAGCCCGGCGCGACCACGCTGCCCGCCCATACGCTCTACGACATCGTGCGCAAATTGCCCGAAGGCGCGCAGGTCTCGCTGGATGAGACCGGCGAGCAGGGCCAGCTCACGCTGCGATCGGGGCGCTCGCGCTTCAACCTCCAGACTCTGCCGCAGAGCGACTTCCCCGACGTCACGTCGGGAGAGTTCAGCCACAAGTTCTCGCTGCCGCCCGCCGATCTCAAGCGATTGATCGAAAAGACCCAGTTCGCCATTTCGAGCGAGGAGACGCGCTATTACCTCAACGGCATCTTCATGCATGTCGCCGAGGTCGAAGGCCGGGCTTTGCTGCGCGCCGTCGCCACCGACGGGCATCGACTGGCGCGGCTGGAGCTTCCGGCGCCCCCGGGCTCCGCCGGAATGCCGGGCGTCATCGTCCCGCGCAAGGCGGTCGCGGAGATTCAGAAGCTCATCGAGGACGCCCAAAGCGACGTCGTGATCGAGCTTTCGACCAACAAGATGCGTTTCGCTTTCGGCGAGGCGCTGCTGACCACCAAGCTGATCGACGGCACTTTTCCCGATTACAGCCGCGTCATTCCGGCCGGCAACGACAAGCGCCTCACGGTCGAGCGCGACGCGTTCAAGAACGCCGTCGACCGCGTCTCCACGATATCCTCCGAGCGTGGACGCGCGGTGAAGCTCGCCCTGTCGGAAGGCAAGCTGGTGCTCTCCGTCACCAACCCGGATTCGGGCTCGGCGGTGGAGGAGCTCGAAGCCGATTACGACGCGCCGCCGATCGACATCGGCTTCAGCTCCCGCTACCTGCTGGATATCGTGAATCAGCTCGACAGCGACACGGCGCTGTTCCTGCTCGCCGATCCCGGTTCGCCGACGCTGATCCAGGACCGCGACGGGGCGAATGCGCTTTATGTCCTGATGCCGATGCGGGTGTAGCCCCCGCCCGCCACGCCAGGGCCACATGAATCGCGCCGGATTAAAGGCTTGGAGCGCGATGCGCTCTAGTCCAGGGTGGGCCTCATGGTCTTTTATATTTCGCATTACTGGTTCTGGCTGTTCGCGATCTTCGTCATCGGCCTCACCAATGGTCTTCTGGCCAAAGAAGCCGAGAAGCGCAGGAAAATCTCGCCCTGGCTGGGCTGGTTCGCCCTCGCCTTCGGCGTCGGACTGGCGCTCGCGCTCCTTTCAGTCCTCGGCGGCCGGGCCGGCGTCTGGCTCGAGACCGGCCTCGCTTCTTTCGCGAGCTTCATCGCCGGGGCGGTCGCGGGCGTTCTCGCCCGTCATGGATCGCTGCGCGAGCACAGGAACTGGGCTCTCGGGCTCGCCCCTTGCGTCATGCTGTGGTGGGCGGGGAACATGTTCGGGATGCCGCGGCTCGAAGCCGGGTTGAGACAGTCGGTGGAGGCGGCGGTCGCCAAAGCCGGGGGCGATCCCAAAAACCTCCTCGTCGACGGGCGCGACGTCCTGCTGCCGAGCAGCGCAGCCGACCGCGCCGCGCTTGCCGCCGAAATAGCCAAGGTCGACGGCGTTCGTCTGGTCCAGGGCACGGACTGGGTGTTCGGAGAGAAGCCGCAGGCGGGCCCCGGGCCCGAAAATCTCCCGCCGGCGAATTCGGCCCCTGCAAACGAAGAAAAGGCCGATCTGCCGGCGAAAGGCGATCAAGGCGGGACCGGCGCGGCCGACGCCGCCAAGACACCTGCGGAAAGGTCGAAAGCTGCGAAAACCCTCCTTGCCCGCCTGCCGTCTTCCGGCCCGCTCGACCTTCCCGCCTGCCAGGGCGCCATCGAGGCGGAACAGGCCTTGCAGAGAATCGAGTTCCGCGGGCGAGGAACGGCCGTTCATCGCGCCGCGGCCGAGACGCTCGATCGCATAGCGGAGCTGTTGCAGCGATGCCCCGAGGCCAAGGCGGAGATCGTGGTCCGCGCCGACCGCAATGCCGAGGAAAGCCGCGGCCTCGCCCGGCGCCGCGCCGAAAGGCTGGCGCAATATCTGATCGCCGAAGGCATCGCGAGCGGGCGCCTCTCGACCGCGGTCCGTGGCGCGGAGCCGGAGGCTCCCGGCGGCGGCGGCCGTGCGCAAAGCATCGAATTCGTGCTCAAATAGCGGCAAGCCGTCGAAACAGGCGCCTGGCGACGCTCTCGCCGGCGCGGATATAGATCGCCTATCCTCAAAACGAGAAAGCGCCCAGAGCCGATCATGGACCTGCCTCATTCCACTGCAATCGCCACGACGACCGCTTCCGACGCGCTGGTGCGCGAACTTTCCGCCGATGTGCTGCGCAGGCTCACCTATACGGTCGGGAAGGACGTGGCGTCGGCGAGCCCGCGCGACTGGTTCATCGCGGCGTCGCTGGCGACGCGCGACCGCATCGTCGAGCCCTGGCTCGCCTCCAACAAGCGCAATTATCAGCAGGACAGGCGCAGGGTTTACTATCTGTCGCTCGAATTTCTGGTCGGCCGGCTGCTGATCGACGGGCTGACCAATCTCGGCCTGACCGAAGCCATGCGCGCGGCGCTCAAGGATCTCGGCGTCGACCTCGACGCCATGCGCGAACTCGAGCCCGACGCCGCGCTCGGAAACGGCGGCTTGGGGCGCCTCGCCGCCTGTTTCATGGACAGCATGGCGACGCTGGAGATAGCCGCCGTCGGCTACGGCATTCGCTATGATCACGGCCTGTTCCGCCAGACCATCAAGGACGGCTGGCAGCACGAATATCCCGAGGACTGGCTCGCCTTCGGCAACCCCTGGGAATTTCCGCGCCCGGAGATCGTCTACGACATCTGTTTCGGCGGCCATGTCGAAGGCGCCCGGCTCGCCGACGGCGCTCTCGCCCATGTCTGGCGTCCCGCGGAAACGGTCGAAGCGGTCGCCTATGACACGCCCGTGGTCGGCTGGCGCGGCAAGCATGTCAACACGCTGCGCCTGTGGTCGGCGCGGGCTCCCGATCCCCTGCGGCTCGACGCCTTCAACGCCGGCGATTACCTCGGCGCGCAGGCGGATCAGATGCGGGCGGAGTCGATCTCAAAGGTGCTCTATCCCAGCGATTCGACCCCTGCGGGGCAGGAGCTGCGCCTGCGCCAGGAATATTTCTTCGCCTCGGCTTCGCTGCAGGATCTCATCCGCCGTCACATGAAGCAGACCGGCGACATCAGAAAGCTCGCGAGCAAGGTCGCCATCCAGCTCAACGACACCCATCCCGCCATCGGCGTCGCCGAGCTCATGCGCCTTCTGGTCGACGTTCACGGCCTCGAATGGAAAGAGGCCTGGGAGATCACCCAGGCGACCTTCTCCTACACCAACCACACTCTGCTTCCAGAGGCGTTGGAGAGCTGGCCGGTGGCGCTGATGGAGCGGCTGCTGCCCCGCCATATGCAGATCATCTATCTCGTAAACGCGCTGCATCTCGATCGTCTGCGCGACAGCGGCGTGCACGACGCCGGCGTTCTCGCCAATGTGTCGCTGATCGACGAGCACAGTGGTCGTCATGTGCGCATGGGCAATCTTGCCTTTCTCGGCTCGCACAAGATCAACGGCGTCTCCGCGCTGCACACGCAGCTGGTCAAGGAGACTGTGTTCCGCGATTATCACAAGCTCTATCCCCGGCGCATCGTGAACAAGACCAACGGCGTCACCTTCCGCCGCTGGCTGCTGGAGGCCAATCCGCCGCTCGCCGGCCTGCTCGCCCAGACCATCGGTCCAAGAGTGTTCGACGACCCCGCGCATCTTTCCGAGCTCGAGCGATATGCCGACGACGCCGATTTCCAGCAGCGCTTCGCCGCGGCCAAACGCGCCAACAAGGAGCGGCTGGCGCGGCTCGTCTTCGAGCGCGTCGACGCCAAAGTCGACGCGAACGCGCTGTTCGACGTGCAGATCAAGCGCATCCATGAATACAAGCGCCAGCTTCTGAATGTGCTGCACACCATTGCGCTGTATCAGGACATCAAGGCGCAGCCTTCGCGCGCTTTCGTGCCGCGCGTGAAGATCTTCGCCGGCAAGGCCGCGGCGAGCTACCATCAGGCCAAGCTGATCATCAAGCTCGCCAACGACGTAGCGCGGGTCGTCAACGCGGACGAAGACCTGCGCGGCCTGCTGAAAGTGGTGTTCCTGCCCAATTACAACGTCAGCCTCGCGGAGAGGATCATTCCCGCCGCCGATCTTTCCGAGCAGATCTCGACCGCCGGCATGGAGGCTTCCGGCACCGGCAATATGAAATTCGCCCTCAACGGCGCGCTGACCATCGGAACGCTGGACGGCGCCAATGTCGAGATCAAAGAGCGGGTCGGAGACGAAAACATCTTCATCTTCGGTCTTACCGCCGCAGAGGTCGAGCACAGCCGCGCCAAGGGCATCGACGCGCGCGAGGCGATCGAAGCAAGCCCCCGCCTGGGCGAAGCGCTTCAAGCCGTAGCTATGGGCGTTTTTTCCCCCGATGACCGCAACCGCTACGCCCAGCTCGTCGATGCGCTGACCTATTACGATCACTTCCTGATCTCGAAGGACTTCGAATCCTATTGGGATGCGCAGGAAGCCGTGGACGCGCGCTGGCGCGACCAGAAGGCCTGGCGCCGCGCCACGATACTCAACACCGCGCGCGTCGCCTGGTTCTCTTCCGATCGCGCCATACGCGAATATGCGGAAGAGATTTGGAATACGCCGGTCGCGTAGCGCGCGAGGATCCCGTCGCGTTTTTAAATCCGCCCGCGTTCCTTGAACTGCGCGGCGACGAGGCGGCCGATGCGAAAAACAAATTGAATGATGGACTCGCGTTTTATCCTCGCGGCGGCGATGGGGCGCATTTCGAGGCTTCGCCGCAGCAGGACTTTCGCCGTGGCGGCTTTCCTGTGCGACTTGTCGAGATCATGCGCGGTCGAGGCGGTGGCGAGAATGGAGTTCAGCGGTCGCCGCGGCGCTTGTTGGGCGCGAGAATGCGCCGACGCGACAAGGGGTTTCGTCATGGGATCATCCTTTTGGTTTGGCGGCGCGGCCGTCGCCGCGCGATGGAAGCGTCCCGCAGGCGATCGTCGCTTGCAAAAGCAGGCGCGGGACGGGCTCTTGATCAAGGCATGAGCGGCGAACGCTCGAGCAAAATCCGAAAAAGTTGATAGACTTTTTCGATAAGATTTTGCTCCAGCTTTTTGAATCTGGAGCGATTTCTTATCGACCAGACGATTCCGTCCGGTCGGAAAGCGCTCTAGCGCCCGCGCGGCTTCAAAATCGGCTCGGCGACCGGTCGGAACGCAACGCGACCTTGTCTATTGGAATCGAGCATTTCCCTATGAGACAGCTTAACGGTGGCAATTGTTTGGTGGGGGCGCGGGCGCTTTCGGCCCAAGGCCGCCGCGACGCGCCGTTGCGCCGCCCTGGTTTAGAAAAATAGGGAGGTTGCACGGGAAAGCCGCTCTGGCGCCGGAGCCGGTTTTTCTTTATTTCAGGTCGAGAACGATCGTCGACTGCAAACCTTGCGAGCCGCCATGACCCAAAATGGCCATGTTTCATCGCAATCCACGGATGGTCGGCGGGGCGCCGCCTGGCGCGCGAGGCAAAGCGACATCGACGCGATCTTATCGGCGCGCTGTGGCGATCCCTTCGCCGTTCTCGGGCTTCACCAAACCGAAGCCGGTTTCGTCATCCGGGCTTTCGCGCCCGGCGCCGAGACGCTGGAGGCGGCGACGCCCGGCGGCGATCGGATCGCGGCGCTCGAACGCGTCCATCCCGACGGTTTCTTCGAAGCCCTGATCCCCGGCGCGACGCAACGATTCCCTTATCTGCTCCGCGCCAAAAATGCGCAGGGCGCCTGGGATTTTTGCGATCCTTACGCCTTCGGCCCGGCGCTGGGGCAGCTCGACGATCATCTCCTCGTCGCAGGGGAGCACCAGAAGCTCTATGAGCGGCTCGGCGCGCATACCCTGACGCATGAAGGCGTGCACGGCGCACTCTTCGCCGTCTGGGCGCCCGAAGCGCTGCGCGTCTCGGTCGTCGGCGATTTCAACCGCTGGGACGGCAGGGTCTGTCAGATGCGCAAGCGCATCGACAGCGGCGTCTGGGAGATTTTCATTCCGGGCGTGGCTCGGGGCGCGCGTTACAAATATGAGATCGTCGGACGCGACGGCGGCCTCGCGCCCTTGAAGGCCGATCCTTTCGGCCGCGCGGCCGAGTTGCGACCGGCCACGGCGTCGGTCGTGGTCGCCGACAAGCCTTTCCCCTGGACCGACGACGCCTTTCTCGCCCAGCGACGCAACAAAGACCTGCGTCGCGCGCCGATGTCGATCTACGAGGTTCACCTGCCCTCCTGGCGGCGAGGCCCGGAAGGGCGCTTCTTGACCTATGACGAGCTTGCCGCGGAGCTCATTCCTTATGCGGCCGATCTCGGTTTCACCCATATCGAGTTGTTGCCGATCAGCGAACATCCGCTCGACGCCTCCTGGGGCTACCAGCCGATCGGGCTGTTCGCGCCGACCTCCCGCCATGGCGATCCCGCCGGCTTCAAGCGTTTCGTGAACTGCGCCCATGAAGCGGGGCTGGGCGTGATCCTGGATTGGGCGCCCGCGCATTTTCCGACCGACGCACATGGTCTCGCCATGTTCGACGGAGGGCCGCTCTATGAGCATTCCGACCCCCGGCGCGGCTTTCACCCGGATTGGAACACGGCGATCTATGATTTCGGCCGCCGCGAAGTGGCCAATTTCCTGATCGCCAATGCGCTCTATTGGCTCGACTGCTTCCATATCGACGGGCTCCGCGTCGACGCGGTGGCCTCGATGCTCTACCTCGATTATTCGCGCAAGGCCGGCGAATGGGCGCCCAATCCCGACGGCTCCAACGACAATCGCGACGCCGTGCGCTTTCTGCAAAGGTTCAATGAG
Organism: Methylocystis heyeri; assembly: GCF_004802635.2. Lineage (NCBI taxonomy): Bacteria > Pseudomonadati > Pseudomonadota > Alphaproteobacteria > Hyphomicrobiales > Methylocystaceae > Methylocystis > Methylocystis heyeri. The sequence continues at coordinate 3,435,108 of NZ_CP046052.1, read as the reverse complement.
CTGGTTTACGGGCTGTTCCCCGGCGTCGTCACCATAGCGGAAGAATCCACCTCCTGGGCGGGAGTCTCGCATCCGACCTCGGCGGGCGGCCTCGGTTTCGGCTTCAAATGGAACATGGGATGGATGAACGATACGCTCGCCTACATGGCGACTGATCCGGTTCATCGCAAATGGCGTCACGACAAGCTGACTTTCGGCCTGCTCTATGCGTTTTCGGAAAATTTCGTCCTTCCCCTGTCGCATGACGAAGTGGTGCACGGAAAAGGCTCCATCGTAGCAAAAATGCCCGGCGACGAATGGCGCAGATTCGCCAATGCGCGCGCCTATTATGGCTTCATGTGGGGGCAGCCGGGAAAGAAGCTGCTGTTCATGGGGCAGGAATTCGGCCAGACCAGCGAATGGAAATTCGATCAAAGCCTCGAATGGGGGCTGCTCGAATATGCGCCTCACCAGGGGCTGCAGAAATTCATCCGCGACCTCAACCGCGCCTATGGCCATTGCGAAGCGCTTCATGCGCGCGATTGCGAAAGCGAAGGCTTTCAATGGATCGTCGTCGAGGATCGGGACAATTCGGTCTTCGCTTTCGTCCGCTACGGCGAGGACCGGATGAGGCCGATCGTGGTGGCGGCGAATTTCACTCCCGTGCCGCGGGAGAATTACATCCTGGGCTTGCCTCATGCCGGGCGCTGGCGCGAGACGATCAATTCGGACGCGCTGGAATATGGCGGCTCGGGACGAGGCAATCTCGGCGAGGTTCGCGCCGCCCATGAGGCGCTTGGAGCTTTTCCCGCTTCGGCGCCGATTGTTCTGCCGCCGCTCGCCACTCTCTTCTTCGAATTCATTCCGGATGAGCTAGAATAAATATCGAATCGCGGGTGGGTCCGATGAACACCTCTCCTAACGCTCCTCTTGCTCGTTACGCCATGGCCTATGTGCTCGCGGGCGGGCGCGGTTCTCGGCTCATGGAGCTGACCGATCGCCGCGCCAAGCCCGCGGTCTATTTCGGCGGCAAGTCGCGCATCATCGATTTTGCCTTGTCGAACGCCCTCAACTCGGGCATCAGGCGCATTGCGGTGGCGACGCAATATAAGGCCCACAGCCTGATCCGGCATTTGCAGCGGGGCTGGAGCTTCTTTCGCACCGAGCGCAACGAGAGCTTCGACATACTGCCGGCCAGCCAGCGCGTCTCCGAGGATCACTGGTATCTCGGCACGGCCGACGCCGTCTATCAGAACATCGACATCATCGAGAGCTACGACCCAAAATACATCGTGCTGCTGGCGGGCGACCATATCTACAAAATGGATTATGAGCTGATGCTGCAGCAGCACGTCGACCAGAACGCCGACGTCACGATCGGCTGCCTCGAGGTTCCGCGCGCCGAGGCCTCCGGTTTCGGCGTGATGGCGGTCGACGAACGCAACATGATCCACGCCTTTGTCGAGAAGCCCAAGGATCCGCCGGCGATGCCGGGGCGCCCCGACAAGGCGCTCTGCAGCATGGGCATTTATGTGTTCGAGGCGAAGTTTCTCTACGACCAGCTGCGCCGCGACGCCGAAGACCACAATTCCGCCCATGACTTCGGCCGCGACATCGTTCCCTACATAGTCAAGCACGGGCGCGCCGTCGCGCATCATTTCTCGCGCTCCTGCGTGCGTTCGGCCAATGAGCAGGAATCCTATTGGCGGGATGTCGGAACCGTCGACGCCTATTGGGCGGCAAATATCGACCTCACCGATTTCACGCCGCAGCTCGATCTCTATGACCGCAACTGGCCGATCTGGACCTATGGCGAAATCACGCCGCCCGCCAAATTCGTGCATGACGAAGTCGGGCGGCGCGGACAGGCGCTTTCATCGCTGGTTTCGGGCGGCTGCATTGTTTCGGGCGCCACCTTGCGCCGCACGCTGCTGTTCACCGGCGTTCGCGTCAACTCCTACGCCAGCGTCGAGAATGCGGTCATCCTTCCCTATGTCGATGTGGGGCGTTCGGCGCGCCTCGCCAATGTGGTCGTGGATCGCGGCGTGCAGATCCCCAAAGGGCTCGTCGTCGGCGAAGACCCGGAACTCGACGCGCGAAGATTCCGGCGCTCGGAGCAGGGGGTTTGTCTGATCACCCAGCCCATGATCGACCGGCTCGAACAATGAGCCGGATCTCCTCGCTCGCGGTAGCCTCCGAGATAGCTCCCCTGATCAAGACCGGCGGCCTCGCCGACGTCGCCGCCGCCTTGCCCGTGGCGCTTGCCGCCGAGGGCGTCGACACGACGACTCTTGTTCCGGGCTATCCGGTCGTCCTCGCGGCCTTGCCGGAGGCGCGACCGATCTGCGATCTCGGCCATTATTTCGGCGGGCCGGCCCGGCTGCTGGCCGCAAGCTGCGACGGGCTCGATCTTTTCGTTCTCGAGGCTCCGCATCTTTATGTGCGCGAAGGCGGCCCCTATGGCGATTTTCATGGGGCCGACTATCCCGACAACCACTTGCGCTTCGCCGCCCTGGCGCGTCTCGCCTGCATGATCGCGCAAGGCCTGTTGCCGGATTATGCGCCCGATATCCTGCATGCGCATGACTGGCAGGCGGCTCTCGTTCCCGCCTATCTCCATTACGCCGAAATCGGCGCGCGCCGGCCGCCGACCGTGCTGACGATTCACAACCTCGCCTTTCAGGGCAAGTTCGAAAAAAACATTCTGGGCGACATCGGCCTGCCGCCGGAGTCCTTTTCGATCCACGGCGTCGAATTTTACGGCGGCGTCGGCTTCCTCAAGGCCGGCCTGCAATTCGCCGATCGCATCACGACCGTTTCGCCAGCCTATGCCGCGGAAATCATGACGAGCGAATTCGGCATGGGGCTGGAGGGGCTTCTGCGCGCCAGAGCCGCGCATGTCGTCGGCATCCTGAACGGCGTCGACGCCAAGACCTGGGATCCTTTCACGGACGCGCGCATTCCGGTCCATTACAATCAGGCGTCTCTTAGTCAAAGGTCGAAGAACAAATCGGCGCTGCAGCAGGCTTTCGATCTGGAGCCGGACGCGCAGGCTTTTTTGATCGGCGTCGTCAGCCGGCTTTCCTGGCAGAAGGGCCTAGATCTTCTGCTCGAAGCATTGCCGGAAATCATGCGGTCCGGCGTTCAGATCGCCTTGCTCGGCGCCGGAGACAAAGCGCTGGAGAGCGACTTTCTCGAAGCGGCGCGAAATTATCCCGGCAAGATCGGCGTCAAGATCGGCTATGACGAAAACGCCTCGCATCTCGTTCAGGCCGGCGCCGATGTTTTTCTCGTTCCCTCGCGCTTCGAGCCCTGCGGCCTGACCCAGCTCTATGCGCTGCGCTATGGCGCGGTTCCGGTGGTGGCGCGGGTCGGCGGGCTGCAGGACACGATCATCGACGCCAATGAAATGGCTTTGGAGGCGGGCGTCGCCACAGGCTTCCAGTTTTCGCCCGTAACGGTCGACGCCATGATTGCGGCCTTGCGCCGGGCCCGCAATGTCTTCGCCGACAAGGCGCGGTGGCGCCGGCTGCAAAGCAACGGCATGAAGACCGACGTCTCCTGGCGCGAGCCTGCGCGGCGCTACGCCGAGCTTTATCGCGAGCTGATCCGTCAGCGCTGCGGAGTCTGAGATGAGGTCGATCTGCGAAGGCGCGCCCGAGCCTTTGGGTCTCGCCCTCACGCCGGAGGGCGCCAATGTCGCGGTCTATTCCGCGAGCGCCGAGGCGATCGAGCTATGCCTGTTCGACGAGGCCGGTGAACATGAAATCGAACGCATCGGGCTGTGTTATCGCACCGGCGACGTCTTCCATGCCCATATCGGCGGCCTGAGGGAAGGCGCCCGCTATGGCCTGCGCGCGCAGGGCCCCTTCGACCCGCATGAGGGACATCGTTTCAACGCCTCAAAATTGCTGATAGACCCCTATGCGCTTGCGCTGGATCGGCCGTTCAGACTTCATCCCTCGATGTTCGGATATTGCGAGGGCGATCCGGCGCGAGATTTGTCTTTCAGCGCGGAAGACAGCGCCGCCTTGATGCCGAAATGCGTCGCGGCGAGACCCGTCCGCGCCGATCTTTCCTTGCGCCCGCGCCGCGCCTTCGAAGATCTGATCCTCTATGAGCTGCATGTCAGAGGTTTCACCAAGACGCATCCCGACATCCCCGTCGATATCCGCGGGACTTTCAAAGGCCTCGCCCATGAGGCGGCGCTCGAACATCTTCTCGGCCTCGGCGTCACCGCCGTGGAGATCATGCCCTGCGCGGCCTATATCGACGAGCGCCATCTCGCGCGCCTCGGCCTTTCCAATTACTGGGGTTATAATCCGGTCGCGATGCTGGCGCCCGATCCACGCCTTGCGCCCGGCGGCTGGGACGAGGTGAGAGAGAGCGTGGCGCAACTTCATCGCCGCGGCCTCGAAGTCATTGTCGACGTGGTCTTCAATCACACCGGCGAAGGCGACGAACTCGGCCCGACGCTGTCGCTGCGCGGGCTCGACAACGCAGGCTATTATCGCCTGCGTCCCGATTCGCCTCGGCTTTACGTGAACGACTCCGGTTGCGGCAATATTTTAGGCTTCGACCGGGCGCCTGTGGTGCGCTATGCGCTCGACGCGCTGCGGGCCTGGGCGGAATTGGGTGGGGTGGACGGATTCCGGTTTGATCTCGCGACGACTCTGGCACGGCGGCCGGAAGGGTTCGACGGCCAAGCCCCATTGCTGACGGCCATTGCGCAGGACCCGGTCCTGCGCGAGCTGAAGCTCGTCGCCGAGCCCTGGGACATCGGCCCCGGCGGCTATCAATTGGGAAACTTCCCCGCGCCTTTCGCGGAATGGAACGACCGCTTTCGCGATTGCGCGCGTCGGTTCTGGCGCGGCGACGCCGTGGGCGTCGGAGAACTCGCGACCCGCGTTTCAGGATCGCGCGACTTTTTCGAAAACCGCCGGCGTCCCTCGCGCAGCGTCAATTATATCGTCGCGCATGACGGTTTCACCTTGCGCGATCTCGTGTCTTATTCAGCCAAGCGCAATCACGCCAATGGCGAGGAAAACCGCGACGGCGGGGACGAAAATTTTTCCTGGAACCACGGGATAGAAGGCGAGACCGACGATCCCGCGGTTGTCGCCGCGCGGGCGCGCGACGAACGCAATCTTCTCGCCACTCTCCTCTTCGCGCGGGGCGCGCCCATGATCGCGATGGGCGCGGAAATGGGAAAGAGCCAGAGCGGGAACAACAACGCCTATGCGCAGGACAACGAAACCGCGTGGCTCGACTGGGCGAGGGCCGACCGCGACCTCATCGCCTTCGTCTCCCAACTGATCGCCCTGCGTAAATCCTCGCCGGCGATCGGGCGCGACCGCTTTCTCACCGGCCTGTCCTGCGACGAGACATTGCTCCCCGACGTCGAATGGCGCCGCCCGAACGGCAGGCCGATGCAAGAAGAAGACTGGCGCGATCCCCAGGGCGAAACCCTCGTCGCCAGCCTCTACGACGCGCCTTCCCAAAGCCGACGCCTCATCGTCTGGCGCCGAGGCGCAGAAGAGACGACCGTCGCGCTGCCGGCGCCGCGCGAGGGATATGAATGGCGCATCGCCTCCGCGACCGCGGAGCCGGTTCTGCGCGAGGGCGTCGTGATCGTTCCTGCGCGATCGGTCACGGCGCTGAAGGAAGAGGCATCGCCAGAAAAGCCTTTGTGGCCCGCCGTGACGCCCGACGAGCTTCTGCGCAAGCTGGCGCAGGCGGCCGGCGTCGCGCCGGCATGGAGAGACGTCGAGGGCGCCGAGCGCGAGGTTCCGGGAGCGACCACCCTGAGCCTGCTGGCGGCGCTCGGTCTTCCGGCGAGCAATCTCGGCGAGGCGCGCGACAGTCTCGCCCGCCTCTCCGAGCGGGATGACCGCCGCGCCTTGCCGCAGAGCGTCGTCTTTCGCGAGGATGAAACCATTTGGCTGAGGGTTCCGCGCGTCGCCCGCGATCTTCGTCTCGATCTATCGGTCACGCTGGAGCGCGGCGAAAGACGCCGCGTCGAACTTTCCCCCGGCGATCTCGAAAGCCTGCAATGGCGCGGGGTCGACGGCCGCACCTTCGAGGGATTTCGCGCGCGGCTTCCGCGCCTGCCGCTCGGGCGCCATGTCGTCTCGCTCGAGGGCGCCGAATGCCTGCTGACGGTCGCGCCGCGTCGCTGCCATACGCCTTCGCCCGGCGCGCGTAAGTTTGGAATTGCGGCGCAGCTTTACGCCGTTCGGCGGGAAGGCGACCAGGGCGTCGGCGATTTCACCACGCTGTCGCAGCTCGCGCGTCTTAGCGCCGGAGGCGGCGCGGCGATGGTCGCGCTGAACCCGCTGCATGCGCTGTTCGCGCAGGATCGCGAGCGCGCCAGCCCCTATTATCCTTCGGACCGGCTGTTTCTCGATCCGCTCTATCTCGACGTCTCGCGCCTCTCTCCCGCGTTCGACCCGGAGACTCCGGGCCTCGAGGCTTTGCGCGAGGCGCCTCTGGTCGATTACCCCGGCGTCTATGATCTCAAGCAGAAGGCCTTCCATGCGAGCTTCTCGGCCTTTGCGGATTTCGAGCGCCGGCGGCCCGAGGCGGAGCCGGCGAAGGCCTTCGCGCATTTTGTGGAAGCCGGCGGCGGCGCTCTGTTGCGCTTTGCGTGCTTTGAGGCCATCAGCGAGGAGCGCGGCGGGGAGGATTGGCGGCGCTGGCCGCAGCCCTTGCGCGACGGCGAGCCGCGGGAGCTGCGGGAATATGCCGGCGGCCGCGCCTCCCGCGTCCGCTATCATCAGTATCTGCAGTGGCTCTGCGACGGGCAACTGGCGCAGGCCGCCGCGGAAGGCCGCAACGCCGGCCTGTCTTTTGGGTTTTGCCGCGATCTCGCCGTCGGCGCCGCCCCGGACGGCTGCGAAAGCTGGCGCAATGCGGGGCAATTGCTGAAAGGGTTCTCGATCGGCGCGCCGCCCGATCCTTTTTCGCGCGAGGGCCAAATATGGGGCCTGCCGCCTTACGATCCGCTGCAATGGAAAGCCGACGGCTGCGCCGCTTTCACAGCGCTCGCGCGCGCCAATATGAAGCACGCCGGCGCCTTGCGGATCGACCACGCCATGGGGCTGGCGCGGCTGTTCCTGGTTCCGGAAGGCGCAAAGGCGCTGGAGGGCGCCTATCTTTCCTATCCGCTGGAGGATCTTCTCGGCCAGCTGGCGCTCGAATCTTCCCGCGCGGAGTGTCTCGTCGTCGGGGAGGATCTCGGAACCCTGCCTTGGGGGTTCCGCGACAGGCTGAACGAGGCGGGCGCGTTGAGTTATCGCGTGCTCTGGTTCGAGCGCGAGGGCGACGCCTTCAAGCCGCCGGCCCATTACGCCGAACAGGCGATGGCTTGCGTCTCGACCCATGATCTGCCGACCCTGCGGGGCTGGTGGGAAGGCCGGGACATCGAGGAAAAGAGCGCGCTCGACCTGCTGGGTCAAGAGGAAGCCGGGCGCGAGCTGGCCGGGCGCCGGACGGACCGCAGGCGCCTGCTGGCCGCGCTGGCGCGGGAGGGGCTGGCGGTCGCCGGCGACGAGGACGCCCCCTTCGGCGCAGAGCTCGCCGCCGCGGCCCACGCTTACGCCGCCCGCGCGCCTTCATGGCTCGCTATGGCCCAGCTCGACGATCTTGCGGGAGAGGCGGCGGCGATCAACCTGCCGGGCACCGACCGCGAGCGGCCGAACTGGCGCCGTAAGCTCACGGCCTATCTGCCCTCCCTGTTCACAAACAGGATCGCCGCCTGCGTTCTTGCGGGACTTCGCCGCAATGTGGACTAGATTTGAACCCCATAGTAGGGCTGTCGACGAATTCATTGGCGAAAGTCCCTCGCGGAGGGCGGCGCGGGCATGACGAGCGGATTTGCGTGATCGGAGCGTTCTTGAGCGGTTTCAGGCGTCGTTCCTGCGACGCCGCTGCAGCGAGCTGGAGCCCTCCCGCGCTGTTTGATCCGGGCTGGGCGGGTCAGCGCCGCATGGGCGGGCCGCGGAGCGCGGCCTTCGCCTTTTCCTGTGCGCTCGGCTCCTGCGCTCTGGGCCTCGCCGCCGGCCCCTTGCGGGCGGAGTCGCCGCCCCCGCCCAAGCCCGCGCCAAGCGCGGACGAGGGCGAACTCTCCGCCAAACGGCTGCAATTGCGCGGCGTCGAGGACACCATCAGCGCTTCTGAGGAGCAGAAGCGCAAGATCGAGAGCGAGATCGCGACCCTGCAGGGGGAGCGGGAGCGGCTCAGCCAGACCCTGCTCGACGCCACCGCGCGGCTGCGGGCGACCGAGGAAAGCGCCCAGGAAGTGGAAAAGCGGCTGGACGAGCTGACGGTCGGCGAGGACGCGATCCTGCAATCGCTGCAGGCCCGGCGGGCGCTGGTCGGGGAGGTTCTGCTGGTGCTGCAACGCATGGGCCGCCGCCCGCCGCCCGCTCTGCTCGCGCAGCCCGAAGACATTCTGGAGGCGATCCGCGCCTCCATGGCGATGGGCGCGGTCCTGCCGCAGATGCGCGCGGAGATGGCCGCGCTTCAGATCGATCTCGAAAAACTGTCGCGCCTGCGCGACGACATTCGCGACCAGCAGGCCAATCTTCTGCGCGAGAAGGAGAGCCTCAACGTCCAGCGGGCCAATCTCGCGCCGATGATCGAGGCGCGGCAGAAAGCCTTGAAGGAGGCGGAAACCGCGCGCGCGGCGCAGTCGGAGCGCGCACGCGCCCTCGCCGCGCAGGCGTCCGGCATCAAGGATCTGATCGCCAGGATGGAGGCGGAGAGCGAAGCGGCGAGACGCGCGGCCCAGGCGGCGCGGGACGCCGATGCGCGGCGCGAGGCGGACGACGCCGCGCTTTCGCGCGAGCAGCGGGCGGCCGCGCTCTCGGCGCCTTTCCACGACCCGGCGCGCCTCGCGCCGGCCGTGGCCTTCGCCGATCTCAAAGGCCGGCTGCCGCTGCCGGCTTCGGGCCAGATCCTGCGGAGGTTCGGCGCCCCCGACGGCTATGGCGGGACGGAAAAGGGCATGTCGCTCGCCGCCCGGGAAAAAGGCGTCGTCATTGCCCCGGCTGACGGATGGATCGCTTTTTCCGGCCCCTATCGCAGTTACGGACAACTCTTGATCATCAACGCCGGCGGCGGCTATTATGTCGTCTTGGCCGGAATGGCCAGAATCAATGTGAGCGTCGGTCAATTTGTGCTGGCGGGAGAGCCAGTGGCGAGCATGGGCGACGGCTCCGCGCAAACTGCCGCGACGATCGCGATAGGCGCGAAACAGCCCATTTTATACGTCGAATTCCGCAAGGACGGAAATTCGATAGACCCCGGCCCATGGTGGGCGCGGTCAGATATGCGGAAGGTTGGCGGATGATGCGGAAAACTGCCCTGATCGTAACCGGCATCGCCATTGGCGCCGGAAGCTTGACGCTTGGACAACATGCGCGCTCCCTGGTGGGCGGTCCGGCTCTGGCGGCGCCCGCCGACACCTATAAAAGTCTCAGCCTCTTCGGCGACGTCTACGACAAGGTCCGCACCGACTATGTCGAGAAGCCGGACGAGCAGAAGATGATCGAGGCGGCCATCAACGGCATGCTTTCCTCGCTCGATCCGCATTCCAGCTACCTCGACGCCAAGGGCTTCAAGGATATGCGGACCCAGACCGAGGGCAAGTTCGGCGGCCTCGGCATCGAGGTCACGCAGGAAGACGGCCTGATCAAGGTCGTATCGCCGATCGACGACACCCCGGCCTCGCGCGCCGGAATCCTTTCGGGCGACCTCATCGCGGGCATCGACGACGAGAGCGTTCAGGGCCTGACGCTCAACCAGGCGGTCGACAAGATGCGCGGCGTGGTGGACACGCCGGTCAAGCTGACGATCTTCCGCGGCAAGGACAAGCAGAAGATCGAGGTCAAGCTGAAGCGGGCCGAGATCCACATCAAATCCGTCAAATGGCGCAAACTCGACGAAGACATCGGCTATGTCCGCATCTCCCAGTTCAACGAGGAGACGGCCGACGGCCTCAGGACCGCCATGCAGAAGTTCCAGCAGGAGATCCCGGCCGATAAATTCAAGGGATATGTGATCGATCTGCGCAACAATCCTGGCGGTCTGCTCGACCAGTCGATCCAGGTCGTCAACGCTTTCATCGATCATGGCGAGATCGTCTCGACCCGCGGCCGCAACGCCGACGAAACCCAGCGCTACAACGCCCGTCCCGGCGACCTCTCCAAGGGCAAGCCGGTCGTGGTGCTGATCAACGGCGGTTCGGCGTCGGCTTCGGAAATCGTCGCGGGCGCCTTGCAGGATCACAAGCGCGCCACACTGATCGGTACGCGCTCCTTCGGCAAGGGCTCGGTGCAGACGATCATCCCGCTCGGCGGCTCCAATGGCGCGCTCCGCCTCACCACCGCCCGCTATTACACGCCGTCCGGCCGCTCGATCCAGGCCAAGGGCATCGATCCGGACATGCTGCTGCTGCAGGATGTGCCCGACGAGCTGAAAGGCAAGGACGACACCAAGGGCGAGGCTTCGCTCCGGGGCCATCTGAAGAACGGCGACGACGAGAAAACCGGCTCGCAGGCCTATGTTCCCGCGGACGAAAAGAAAGACAAGCAGCTCACCGCCGCCATCGAACTGCTGCACGGCAAGCCGCGCGCTCAGATCATCCAGTCGCTGGAGGCGAGCTCCAAGGAAGCCGCCGGCAAGTCGGATAAGAGCGCGACCTCCGAAAAAAGCGCGAACTGATCGCAGCTCGGGGCGCAAAGCGCGCCGAGCCTCGCGCCCTGATCGAACCGCCGCCGGCTGCGGGCCCTTCTCTGGACCGCAGCCGGCGCTGTATCTACAGGGGACGCAGCGGTCCTCAAGGGAGCATCAAGGGCGTGGCCAGTTTCCTCGACTACGTGAATCCGACCCGGTTTATGGCGATTTCGGACAAGGCGCTGCCCTGGCTGGTCGGCGCATCCACGCTTCTGCTCGGCGTCGGCCTCTATGCGGCGTTCTTTCTCGTTCCGCCCGATTACCAGCAGGGCGAGACCGTGCGCATCATGTATATCCATGTGCCGTCGGCCTGGCTCGGCATGTTCGCCTATATCGTAATGAGTTCGGCCTCGCTCGGCGTGCTGGTCTGGCGCCATCCGCTCGCCGACGCCGCCCAAAAGACAGCCGCTCCGCTCGGGGCCGCCTTCACTTTCACCTGCCTCGTGACCGGATCGCTCTGGGGCAGGCCGATGTGGGGAACCTATTGGGAGTGGGACGCCCGCCTCACCTCCTTTCTCGTGCTTTTCCTGCTGTATCTCGGCATTATCGCGGTGCGCCAGACCATGGACGACACGCCGCGCGGCGCGCGCGTCGCCTCGATCATGACGCTGGTCGGGTTGATCGACATTCCGATCATCAAATTTTCGGTCGACTGGTGGAACACGCTGCACCAACCCGCTTCGGTCTTCCGCGCCGGCGGGTCGACCATCTCCGGCTCCATGCTGTGGCCGCTGCTGGTGATGGCGCTCGGCGCCTCCGCCTTGTTTCTCACGCTGCACTTCATGGCGCTGCGCAATGAAATCCTGCGGCGGCGGATCGCGCGGCTGACCATGGACAAAATCCGCGCCGGCGAGAGCGAAAGCGGCGCGCTGGAGGCCGGCGCGCTCTGATTTTTAAGGACAGCCGCTTTTTACAGGCCCTAAGCCCGACCCGCAGACCCTTGCGGTCATTCCCGAGGAACCACGATGTTCAGCGACGCCAACTGGATCTATATCGTCCTCGCCTATGGCGTGACCTTTTCGGTGGTCGGCGGCCTCGCATGGCGCATCGTCAGCGAGCATCGCCGCCTGACCGAGGAACTGGGCCGCCTCAACCAGTCTGAAGGAGACGACGCGTGAGCCGATTGGAGACAGGGGATGCGGGCCCGGCCCGTCGCTCGCTGCTGCGGCTGCTGCCGCTCGTCGTTTTCCTGCTGCTGGCGGCGGTGTTTCTGTTCAGGCTTTTCGCCGGCGACGCTTCCCGCTTGCCCTCAGCCCTGATCGGCCGCCCGGCGCCCCCTTTTACGCTTCCCGCAGTGCAGGGCCTTGCCGGAGTCCCGGGCTTTTCCGACGACGAACTCCGCCAGGGCCATGTGAGCATCGTCAACATATTCGCGTCCTGGTGCGGGCCTTGTCATCAGGAACATGCGACGCTGATGGCGATCGGGCGCGACGCCGCCCTGAAGGAAAAAGGCGTTCGCCTTTACGGCCTGTCCTACAAGGACGAAGCGCCCAATGCGGTGCAGTTCCTGACCGACGGCGGCAATCCCTATGCCGCGGTAGGGGCGGATTTGTCCGGACGCACGGCCATCGACTTCGGCGTCTATGGCGTGCCCGAGACCTTCATCATCAAGGGCGACGGCACGGTGGCCTATAAATATGTCGGACCGCTCAGCGCTCAGGCCTTTGCGCTCACCCTGCTGCCCGAGATCGAAAAAGCCATGAAGTAAGGCGGAAAGGGCGCGCGGGGGCCGTGTCTCTCAACGCCCCCTTATCCTGCGCAGCAGGGGCCAGAATGCGCGTCCGATCGGCGGCGGCATTTTCTTCAGCGCCGTCTTGATCCTCTGGCGCGGGCCGCCGCTCCAGACGCGAGCCAACAATCTTCCGGGAGGCGAGAAGCCGACGACCCAGTCGGCGACCGGCGCCGCTCCATCCGCCCATTCGGCCTTATAGGGATCGAAAGGCGCCAGCATGTCGTAACGGGTCATGCCGCGCGCAAGGCAGCTCTTCATGACGTGATCCGCGAGCAGAATCCCGACGCCCTGTTTTTCGCAGGCGGGGTCATGGGTCAGCAAATGCCCGAAGCACGCCCCCTTGCAGGAAAGCGTCACGCCGACCGCGACAGGCTCTCCGTCGCGAAGGACGGCGTCGACCAGCGTCTCGACCGGGCCCGGCTTTCGCCGCAGGAGGTCGAGAAAGAAATCCGGCATGGCGCCGCTTTCGATCGGCTCCGAATAAAGGCCCCGGCGCAGCAGCCATTCCCGCTTCATGGCGAATGCGGCGCCGATGAGCCTTTCCGCCTCGGCTCCCTCCACGCCCGCGCAAAACGCGATTTCGCCCGTTTCATGCAGGCGCCGCAACAGTCTGCGCCGGGACGACTGAGCCTTTGGCGAACGCCGCGCCAGAGCGTCGGCCGATTTTCCGGCGAGATCTGCGAAAGGCGCTTGGGCGTTTTCGCAGGACGTCGCCACGCGGGCGAGCAGGCCGCCGACATTGGAGTCGCCCCGGGTCTTGCGCAAGATTGCGAGGTCGGCGCCCAGAGCCCGCACCGCCTGCCATCCGAGAGCCAGTAATTCCTGAGATCGGGGGCCCTGCTCCAGCAGTACGTCGCCATATTGGCTGACCGGCTCTCCCATCCATCCCAACCGCGTCAGGCGGCCGAAGCGGAACGTCTCGACCAGCGGCCAGATCATCGCCAGCCGCCCGTCGCAACGGCCGGTGACGATGCGAAGACCGACGGCGTCGCCGAGGTAGTGATCGGCCCAGCAGCTCAGCCAGCGATGATCCTGGAACAGATGCTCCGGGTGTCCCGCGCGGGCGAAGAGATCGTTCCATTCCTGGCCGAGCGCCTCGAAGCCGTCGCGGTCGCGAACGACGGCGATGTCCCAGGATGTTCCAGGCGCTCGCGGCGTGGGCATGACGGATCCGTCGCGGAAGGCGCTTCGTCCAGTGGATCGATCGAGTGCGGCGATCGCCATGTCAGGATTTTCGCATTGCCTGTTCGGCGAGAAGGCGCGGGCCGGCAAGAGGGAAATTATAGAGGTAGGAGAAGGCCAGCGGCGGGTGGCGCATGACGAAGGCGGCGTCGGCTGCGACCAGGGAGCGGATCGCGACCAGGGGCAAGGGCGCTCGCAAGGGCCTGAAATCCTTGTTCCACAGGCCGGGCTCCGGCGCGTCGGGGTAGAACACGCCGATCATGCGGGCGCGGATGAAGGATGTGAGGCGAAGGCTCTTTTGCGCCCGTGCCAGCGTCTTGACGCCTTCTGCGCTCCGGCAGTTGGGGAAGGCGATGAGGATGGCCCGATAGGCGCCCATTTTGGCCGGATGAGGAATATCCTCGAACTGGAAGAAAGCGCGGCGCAGCTCGGCCCGCACGCGCTCATATTCGCCCGGCCCCGCTTCGCTCACGCCGAAGCGCAGAGTATCGATGCGCGCGCCCATCGAGGTGAAAGGGCAGACATTGCCGTCGCGGCCGAGGTCGCGATGATCGCTCATGAGAAAGTTTCGGGTCCAGTCCTTCAACGCCGTCAGGGCTTCGTCTCCAAGGCGATCTTCGCCGAGAGACACCAGAGGTACTTCCTCCAACGCCTGATCTCTCATGAAAACCTCTCTCCGGCGCCCGGCCCCGCGAGCGCAACGCGCCGGAGAGGCTGCGCCGAGGCGCTTAACATCGGGTAAGGAGGATCCCCGGCGCGTCGCCGGCCAGAAGGTCAGGCCGCCCGGTAAAACAGGCCGACGGTGAGAGCGCCGCCGATGATCACCACAAAAACGCGCAGGATCTTTTCGTCGATATGGTGAAGCATTTTCGCGCCGACCACGCCGCCGATGACGGCGCCGAGCGAAGTCGTGACCGCCTGGCGCATATGCAGGTCCGGCGCAAACAGAAAGATCGCGACGGCGGCCGCGTTTATGACGCCGGCGAGCACGTTCTTGGTCGCGCCCGCGACGCGCGCGTTTTGCCCGGCGAGGGTCAGGGCCGCCATCATCATGAAGCCGATGCCGCCGCCGAAATAGCCGCCATAGACCGAGATCAGGAATTGGACTGCGGCCGCGCCTCTGGCGCTCAGGCGGCGTGGGGTTTCCGTCTTTTTACGAAAGAAGCTGCCCCAAGCGAAAATCAGGGTCGCGAACAGCACCAGCCAGGGCAGCAGGCGGCTGAAAAAGGCGGAAGGGGTTATCAACAGGACCACGGCCCCGACGCCCCCGCCTACGACGCTGATCGCAAACAGGACTTTCAGGGACAGGCCATTGGCGCCCGCGGCCAGCGCCCGCCCGGTCCAGCCGGTGGCGATCTGAGCCGGAAACAGGGCGACGCAGGAAGTGACATTGGCCGCGCGGGCGTCGAGCCCCGAAAGCATCAGGGTCGGGAGGATAAGGAACGAGCCGCCCCCCGCCAGCGCGTTTTGCGCGCCGGCCCAGGCGCCGACAAAGAAAATCAGGACGTCGATCATCGGCCTGCTATTTCAGGCTCCAAAGCAAATGGCAAGCGCCGTTCCCGCCCGCTTCAATCGTCGCTCAGGCCGCGCAGGACGATCTCGATGAAATCGCACAGCTGGGCTTCGAGCGTCGCCTCCGGGGTCGGCGCCAGCTTTTCCTCCAGCCCGAGCGACGCAATTCCGTGAACTGCGGAAAACAGCGTGCGCGCTTTCTGGCGCCGCTGATCGGGATCTTCCTGAGGCAGCAGACGCGCGAGAGGGGCTTCGAGCAGCTGGAACAGCCGCTCCCGCTCGGCGAAATACCACTCGGGCAGAGGCTTTTCCGGGGGCAGCCGGTGCTCGAAAAGCGCTTTCCATCGCGGGGCGTTGGCGCGCGCGAAACGCAGATATCCGAGCGCGAGGCGCCTCAGCTCCTTCTTCTTTTTCAGGACCTCGGGCGGCGGCGCCAGAGCGGCCTCGAGCAGAGCGAGGGTTCTTGCGTTCACGCGCAGGACGAGTTCGTCGAGGTCCTCGAAGGCGATGTAGATGGCGCCTAGGGCGCAGCCGGCCTTGTCGGCGAGTTCCCGGGCCTTGAGGCCGGGCAGGCCCTTCTCCGCGACGATGGCTTCCGCGGCATCCAGCACCCTGGAGCGGTGGAACTCGCGCCGGGCGGCGGCTTTATCGGGGAGGCTCTCTTGAATTTCGGTCAATCTCTGGGCTCTGTCGGGAATTAGTCTGAACGACGTTCAAATTGTGCTTGAGCGGCGTTGGCGATTGCGCTATCACAGATTGAACAACGTTCATAGTAGGGCTGGCCGATGTTTGTAAGCAGGCGGAACGCGCAACTTTCCATCCAATGCGGGGAGCCGAGGGCAAATTCATGCCCCGAAACCGGCCCGGCGGCAAATTACATTTTGTCGCGGAGCCCCGCGGCACTACCCGGCCGGGTGAACGCAACCCATCTTTAAAGCCGATCGGCGTAAGCTGAATCGCCCCTCCCGCATTTTGCGACGGAACCCCCATGCCAAAGCCGCTGATTGCAACGCGACGTTTCGCGCCCTTGTTCTGGTGCCAGTTTTTCGCTGCGTTCGACGATAATTTCCTCAAGAACGCGGTGGTCCTCTTTATTCTGTTCAAAATCGGCGGCGACAGCGGCGCTTCGCTCGTAACCCTCGCGGGGGTGACCCTGATCGCGCCGCATTTCCTGTTCTCGGCGCTGGGCGGACAGCTCGCCGACAAATACGACAAGGCGCTGGTGGCGCGCCGGCTCAAGCTGGCGGAAATCGCCGCCGCCGCCGTGGGCGCCGCCGGTTTCTGGCTGGGCTCGACCGAGATCCTGTTCCTGGCTCTTTTCCTGTTCGGACTCCTCGGCGCGCTGTTCATGCCCGTCAAATACGGAATCCTGCCTGATTGCCTTGCGCGGGAGGAGCTCCCGGCGGGCAATGCGATGGTCGAGGGCGCGACTTTTCTCGCCATTCTCACCGGGACGATCGCGGGCGGGCTGGCCATGGAAGGCGGCGGCGACAATCTCCTGATCGCCCTCGGCATGATGAGCTTCGCGCTCGCGGCCTACGCGGCCGCCCGGCTCATCCCGTCGACGCCGCGGGCCGATCCCGAATTGCGGATCGACAAGAACATCCTGCGCTCGACAGCGGGGCTGCTGGTTCATCTGAAGGGCCAGCCCAGGCTGTGGCGTCTGGGGATCGTCACCAGCATCTTCTGGCTGATCGGCGCGGTGGCGATGTCACTGCTGCCGCCGCTCGTCACCCAGACTTTGCACGGGTCCAGCCCGGTGGTGACGATCCATCTCGCGGCTTTCGCCATCGCAATAGCGGTCGGCTCCGCCATCGCGGCCTGGCTGCTGCACGGCCGCATCGCGCTGCTGCCCGCCGCCGTCGGCGCGGCGATCATCGCGGTCGCCTCCATCGACCTCGGACTTTTTCTCGCCCTCGATCCGCCGGGCGCATCGGAAGCGCTGCTGCCTCCGGCCCAATATTTCGCGCAGCCCGCCGCGACGCGCGCGCTGATCGACCTCGTTCTTCTCTCGATAGCCGGCGGCCTGATGGTCGTACCCGCCTTCGCCGCGCTGCAGGCTTTTTGCCCGCCCCAGGAGCGCGCGCGGGTTATCGCCGCGGTGAATGTGCTCAACGCCGCCTTCATGGTGGGTGGGGGCGTGATCGTCGCCGCGGCGCAAGCGCAGGGAGCCCCGGTGTGGTCGATCTTCCTTTGCGTCGGGGCCATGTCGGGCCTCAGCGCCTGGTGGATACTCGAGGCCGTCGTGGATTCGCCGCTCCAGGACTTCCTCTATGTCTTCTTCAGCGTTTTTCATCGCCTGGAGACCAAAGGCCTGGAGCATTTCGAGGCGGCCGGCTCCAATCCGATCATCGCCCTCAACCATGTCAGCTTTCTCGACGCCGCGCTGGCGCTCGCGATCCTGCCGAAAAATCCTGTGTTCGCGATCGACCGCACCATCGCCACGGCCTGGTGGGTCAAGCCTTTCCTGCGTTTCGTGCGCGCCGTCCCGCTCGATCCGACCAAGCCTTTGGGCACGAGAGCGCTGGTGAATCTCGTGAAAAGCGGCGAAACCCTCGTGATCTTCCCGGAAGGCAGGCTGACCGTGACCGGAAGCCTCATGAAGGTCTATGACGGCGCGGCCCTCATCGCCGACAAATCCGGCGCCAAGGTCGTGCCGGTGAGGATCGAGGGGCCCGAGACGACGGTGTTTTCGCGCCTGAACAAGGCGCAGGTCCGGCGGCGCTGGCTGCCAAAATTCACTTTGACGGCGCTGGAGCCCGCTCCGCTCGCCGTCGATCAGGACCTCAAGGGCAGGGCGCGCAGGCAGGCCGCGGGCGCGGCGCTCTATCACGCCATGTCGGATCTGATTTTTCGCACCAGCGACACCGAACAAACCCTGTTCGACGCCGTCTCCAGGGCGGCCAAGGAGCACGGCCATTCGCGCATCGCGCTGGAGGACCCGGTAAGCGGGCAGCTGAGCTATCGCAAGCTGCTGATCGGCGCGCGCGTGCTCGCAGAAAAACTGTCGGCCTACGCGAATCCCGGGGACGCCGTGGGGCTGCTCGTGCCCAACGCCAATGGCGCGGGCGTGGCTTTGCTCGCGCTCTCTTCGGCGGGCTGCGCGCCGGCCATGATCAATTTCACCGCGGGGCCGGCCAGCATACTCTCGGGGCTGCAGAGCGCGCAGGCGAAAACCGTGGTGACTTCGCGCGCCTTCATCGAGAAGGGCAATCTCCAGCACCTGATCGAGGCGCTCGGCGCGGAAATGCGGATCATCTACCTCGAGGATCTGCGGGACGGCGTGACGCTCTGGGACAAGCTGCGGGGGGTGCTGCTCCATGGCCGCCCGCTGGTTCGGCGCCGGCCGGAGGATCCCGCGGCGATACTCTTCACCTCGGGCTCGGAGGGGACGCCCAAGGGCGTCGTGCTGTCGCATCGCAACATCCTCGCCAACGCCGCCCAGGCCGCGGCGCGCATCGATTTCGGCCGCAGCGACAAGGTCTTCAACGTCCTTCCGATCTTCCACAGCTTCGGTTTGACGGCCGGATTCGTTCTGCCCATCGTCTCCGGGGTGCCGATCTATCTTTATCCTTCGCCGCTGCATTACCGCATCATTCCGGAGCTCGTGTACAATTCCAACGCCACGATCCTCTTCGGCACCGACACATTCCTCACCGGCTATGCGCGCACCGCCAATTCCTACGACTTCCGTTCGATCCGCTACGTCGTCGCGGGCGCCGAGCCGGTCAAGGAAGCCACCCGCGCGACCTGGGGCGAGAAATTCGGCGTCCGCATTCTGGAAGGCTACGGAGTCACCGAAACCGCCCCGGTGCTCGCGCTCAACACGCCGATGTTCAACAAATTCGGCACCGTCGGCCGGCTGATGCCGGGGATCGAATGCCGCCTGGAGCCTGTCCCGGGGGTTGCCGACGGCGGCCGGCTCGTCGTGCGCGGACCCAATGTCATGCTGGGCTATCTGATGGCCGACAACCCCGGAGTGCTCCAGCCTCCTGCCGAGGGCTGGCACGACACCGGCGACATCGTCTCGATCGACGCCGAGGGCTTCGTGGCGATCAAGGGCCGCGCCAAGCGTTTCGCCAAGATCGGCGGCGAGATGGTGTCGCTCGCGGCGGTCGAGGCCCTCGCGGGGGAGTTGTGGCCCGACGCGCGCTCGGCCGCGGTCGCGGAAAGCGACAACCGCAAGGGCGAGCGCGTCGTTCTCGCAACCGAGCACAAGAGCGCGACGCGGGCCGATTTCATCGCCTTCGCAAAGGGGAAGGGCGCCGCCGACCTCATGATCCCGGCCGAGGTCATCAATGTCGAGAGCATTCCCGTGCTCGGTTCGGGCAAGCTCGATTTTGCGGCCATTAACAAAATGGTTCGGGAACGGCCACGCTTCGTGGTTCCGACGCCGCGCACGCCCAACGGGCTCGGCCGCATCAACGGCGACGGGGTCAAGAGTGCTTGAGGCCGCACGCGCGCCGGCGCGTTTCCGGCGCGCCGGCCGGCTCGGTAACGCTCGAGCATCTGCACTCGGGGCCCCCAGGCCTTTTTGTGGAATGCGATGGGTTCCGCTTTGCCGGCAAAACGGATGAGGCTGAACGCTCATGAAGGGCTTCCGGCGCTCGTTCTGGACGCTTCGGCCGCCGGTTGAAAAATGCCGCCTTCGCGATCGATCGCTTATTCGAATAGCGGTCGCCTCCGCAATCCTCGACCGCTCCCGATTTGAGCGCAGATACAGCCTCAGGCGGGCCGACGCCGATCTCGAAAACCGGACAAGTCCAGACATATACAGGACAAATTCTCGCGGACCGGTCTTTGATATCTTTCGGTTCAGGAGAGAGCGCGCCGCCGAACGGCTGAGCCGCCGACCAAATTTCGCGGTGTGAGGAGCTTCCTTTATTGAGTTCGGCTTCCGAAGCGCCTCTGCTGGTCTATGTCCATGTTCCCAAAACGGCGGGAACGACAATCAACCGGATCCTCGGCGGGTTGTCTCCGCTCGGGGTCGACGCCTTCCATTTTCATGCGCTGAAGCCGGAATTTCTCGAGACGGCGCGGCGTAGCGACTGGATCAGCGGCCATCTCGGCTGTGATGTTTTCCGCCATCTCCTTGCGGGGCTGGGGCGGGAAATCGATTTTCTTTCGGCGGTCAGGGAGCCGGTCGCGCAAATCTGCTCTCATTTGAACTACAGCTTCCATCGTTCGAAATCGCTGGACTATTTCGACCGGCACAGCCTGCACGAACAACGCATCGACGCCGATGTGATGACGACCGATTTCAGCAATCCCACGTCGGTGATCAAGCTGCTCCTGAACTGGCGCAATTTGTTTTTGAATCTTCAGTCCCGCCTCGTGATCGGCGAGGATTTCGACAGGCTGAGCGAGAGCGAAGTCGATGCGAGGCTCGCTTCCTATAAATTCATCGCGACCGAGCGGAACCTCTTCGACCTCGTCGATTATTTCGGCTTTCATCAGAGCGAGGCGAGGAAGTCTCTGCCGATCGTGAACAAGGCGCAGTACTGCTTCGACCCCTCGATCTTCGACCATCCCGAGCTGAGAAGATTTCTGCATCACCATCACCGTCACGACCTGCGGCTGTATCAAAAGATTTCTCTGCGCCGCTGGGACGATCCCCCCGAGCCTTTCCGTCCGTCGTTCCCTTTCGACAAGGCCTTTACCGAGGAGCATTTCGACGAGGAGAGCTATCTCGCCGCAAATCCCGAAGTCGGGCTCGGAGTCCAGGCCGGCGTGTGGTCGTCCGGATGGGATCATTTCGACAAACGCGGGCGCGCCGAAGGACGCGGCGTCCGCCGGCGATATCCGCCCCTGGCCGAGCCGCAATCCTAGAGTCCTTGCTCCACCTTTGTTTTCTGAACCGGGTATCCACTTTGCTCGAAAACACTATAAGTTGTTGGTTTAATGCATTTCCCGCGCCGAACGGGCTCCACTTCGGATAGGTCCCGAAAAATGCACAGTGGTTTTTCGAAAAGAACATGAGGCGGGGAATCGCGCCCCGTCGAGCGCAGGATAATACAGCGCCTTGCCGAAGCGACGAATCAATCATATGATTGATTTATGCCGAGTCATGACCAAAAGCAGTCCTATATTCGCAAAGACGGACGCCGGGCGATGATCGCCGAAGCGGCGCGGGCGCTGATCCTTGAACACGGGTATGCGGCGCTGCGGACCCGAGACGTCGCGGCGCGCGTGGGCATCAACATTTCAACCCTGCATTTTCATGTGCCGAGCAAGGCCGCATTGGTTGCGCTGATCGCTGAAACCACGCGAGACAACTTTCTTGCCAGATTGCCGCCGCCCCCAGATGCGGAGAGGCCTGCAGGCGCCCAGCTTCGCGCCGAAGCGCAGGCATATCACGACAGCCTGCGTGACCGTCCTGAATTGGCGGCTTGCCTGGCTCAACTCAGACAGATCGGCGGAACTGTTCCGGACGTCGCCGCAATGATCGATTCCTTCACTGATGATTGGCTCCGCCGTTATGCCGAGATCATCACGATAGGGCAGCAGCAAGGCGCGTTCCGTTCCGATCTGACGCCGCTACCCGCCGCGCTGGCCATTACCGGAGCCCTGACGGCGTTCGGCGCTCGCGGACCTCACGGTCTGGAAATGTTCTGGCCCGTTTTCAACGAGCTGGAGCGAGGATTTCTGGTTGCCCCTGGACCGGAGGACGAACAACGGTGAAAATTTCCCTTCTGGCCGAAAGGCAAATTCTAAAGGCTCAACTCGAGGGTCAATTCGAAAACCTGAAGGGCGCAGGAAAACCTCTGCATCTGAGCGGGGATAACAGCGTGGAAGCCATCGGCTTCCGCATCATGTCCGAAGCCGGAGCCTTGCCGCGAGAAATCGAATTGCGCAAAGCCGTCGAAGAGCAGACCCGCGTATTGGGCGCCGCTCCCGACGAGGAAGCGCGTAGACGTGAATTGAAAAAACTCGCCGATATTCAGTTGCGACTCGACATAGAACAGGAAGCCCGGCGGCGTTTTTATGGCGGTTGACGGCTCTTCGCTCGGCCCCAATCGAAAGCGAAAGCCTCTCAAACGGGAGGCCTGAAAGTCGAGGGATAAACCGCCTGACGTCCGTCCCCATCCGGCCCGCTTGATTCCAGGCCGCAGATCGCCATGACTGGGCGCAGGATTTTTCTTTCGCCGGAGCGCGCTTTGACATCAAGAGCCATGAAACTGCTGAAGGGCTTTTCTTCGATCGTCGCCCTCGCCGGGCTGGGCGCGGCCCCGGCCGGCGCCGAGACCGCCCGCTCCGTGGTTCCCATCAAGCTGACTCAGAACGATTACGGCGGCGGGCGGATCTATGTTCCCGTTCGCTTTGGAAACGTCATCGGCTCGATGCGTCTCGACACCGGGGCCTCGGCCACGCGCATCACGCTCGCGCCCTGGAACAAGGACCTCCCCTCTCTCGGCCAAAGCGGCTCCACCGGCGCCTCTGGCCGCACGACGAGCTGCGAGGACGTCGAAGCGAGCAAAGTGGAGCTCAAAGCCGACCAGGGCGCCAATATCGGCAGGTCGAAATATGTGGTCGCCCGCTGTCCGGCGAGCGACGGGGACGACCTGCTGGGGCTCGATTTTTTCAAAGGCGCGCGCTTCACCCTCGACTTCGACCGCAAAGAGCTCGTGTTCTTTGGAGAAAAAGGCGCCTCCGGCCAGGCTGCGCCGTTCAAATTGCTGGGGCCGGACCAGCGTCTGGTCGGCGTCGAACTGAGACTGGGAGACGTCGCGGCGGTCGGGCTGCTCGATTCAGGCGCCGAAATTTCCGCGGTGGATCGGCAATTTGTAACAAAGCACAAGAAAATGTTTACGCTGGTCAAAGCTCGGGGCAAGGCGACCGAAGCCGCGGGCAAGGATCTGGCGGCGAAAATATACAAAATAAAACAGATCGATCTCGGAGGCGGCCGCGTTCTGCGGGATGTCTATGCGCTGGTCTACGACTTCGGTTTTCTGCGCGAGGCGCTCGGCGGGCGCACGCCGCTGATCCTCGGAGACAATGTGATCGGCCGGTTCAACTGGGAGCTGGATTTCACTTCCGCGCCTCCCAGCTGGGCGGCCAGGGCGAGATAGGCGGAAGACCGCGCTCGAATGCGCCCCAGCCGCGCAGCTCGGGCTGGACGCGGCGCGCCGGCGAGAATATTCCTTGACCTGCTCACTAGACTAATAGCGGCCGCCGCTCCCCCGGGCGGGAAGGCTTTTTCGCCGAGGGTTTCGAATGCTCAAGCGTATTTTTTCCGCCCTGCTCTGGAGCGCCGTCGGCGCGACCGCGGTTTTCGCGCTCTTCACCCTCGCCACGGCGCGGGGCGAAAAAGTGAATGCGCTGTGGCTGGTGGCCGCGGCTGTGGGGGTCTATCTGATCGGCTACCGCTATTACGCTCTTTTCATCGCCAGGCGGGTCCTGCGGCTCGATCCTGCTCGCGAAACCCCGGCCCATCGCCACAACGACGGGCTCGATTATGTCCCGACGGACAGGATCGTGCTGTTCGGCCATCACTTTGCGGCCATAGCCGGCGCCGGGCCGCTGGTCGGCCCCGTGCTCGCCGCACAGCTCGGCTATCTGCCGAGCGCGCTGTGGCTGATGACCGGCGTCATTTTCGCCGGCGCGGTGCAGGATTTCCTCGTGCTGTTCATCTCGACGCGCCGCGACGGACGTTCCCTCGGCGATCTCATCAAGACCGAAATGGGCTCCGCCGCCGGGCTCATCGCCATGGTCGGCATTCTCGCGATCATGGTCATCCTGCTCGCCGTGCTGGGGCTCGTGGTGGTGAAAGCGCTGGCGGACAGTCCCTGGGGCTGCTTCACGGTCTTCGCGACCCTGCCCATCGCCGTGTTCATGGGCGTTTACGGGCGCTATCTGCGGCCCGGCCGCATCGGCGAAATGTCGCTGATCGGCTTCGTTCTGCTTCTCGCCAGCATCGCCGCGGGGCGCCTCGTCGCGGAAAGCCCGGTATTGGGCCCGCTGTTCACCTTCAAGGGCGAGACCCTCGCCTTCATGCTGATCGCCTATGGCTTTATCGCCGCGGTTCTGCCGGTGTGGCTGCTGCTGGCGCCGCGCGACTATCTCTCCACCTTCCTCAAGATCGGCACCATATTGTCGCTCGCGCTCGGCATATGTTTCATATGGCCGCAGCTCCATATGCCTGCGGTGACCCGTTTCATCGACGGAACCGGGCCGGTTTTCGCGGGGAGCGTGTTTCCCTTCCTTTTCATCACCATCGCCTGCGGCGCGGTGTCGGGCTTCCACGCTTTGGTTTCGTCGGGCACCACCCCAAAGATGATCGCCGACGAAAGCCAGATTCCCTTCATCGGCTACGGCGCGATGCTCATGGAGTCGATGGTCGCCGTCATGGCGCTGATCGCCGCCTGCGTGCTGGAGCCGGGCGTCTATTTCGCCATGAACAGCGCTCCCGCCGTGATCGGATCGACGCCCGAGGCGGTCGCCAATGTCGTGTCCGGCTGGGGTTTTCCCATTGCGCCGCAGGCTTTGACCGACATCGCCGCGCAGGTCGGCGAAAAATCCATTCTCTCGCGCAGCGGCGGCGCGCCGACGCTGGCGGTGGGCATGGCGCAGATCCTCGCCTCCGCGGTCGGCGGCTCGGGAGCGATGTCCTTCTGGTATCATTTCGCGATCCTGTTCGAGGCGCTCTTCATCCTGACCACCATCGACGCGGGCACGCGCGTCGCGCGTTTCATGATCCAGGATCTCGTGGGGAACTTCGTCCCCGGCTTCCGCAACACCCGCGCGCTGGCTCCCAATCTGATCGCGACCGGCCTCGCCGTGATCGGCTGGGGCTGGTTTCTCTATCAGGGCGTCGTCGATCCGCTCGGAGGGATCAATTCGCTGTGGCCGTTGTTCGGCATCGCCAACCAGATGCTGGCGGCGATCGCCCTCACGCTGTGCACGGTGGTGCTGTTCCGGATGAAGCGGGAAGGCTACGCCTTCGTCGCCGCGGCCCCCGCGGCCTGGCTCTATGTCTGCACGCTGACGGCGGGCGCGGAGAAGATATTCCATCCCGATCCGCGCATCGGCTTCCTCGCCCATGCCGGGCGCTACGCCGACGCGCTGGCCAGAAATCAGCTTCTCGCCCCCGCCAAATCCGCGCTGGACATGCAGCGCGTGATCTTCAACGATTATGTCGACATTTCCTGCGCGGCGCTGTTCATCGCGCTGGTGCTCGCCATGGGCGGCTTCGGCCTTGCGGCCATCCGCCAGGCCCTGCGCAGCGACGCCGTCACGACCAGGGAGACGCCGGATGGATTGCCTGAACTGCGGACCGTTGCGGCTTGATCTTTCCCGCCTCGCCAAGAAACTGCGCTCGGGCGCCAATCTGATGATCGGACAGCCCGATTACGACGCCTACGCCGCTCATCGCCGGGCCAGCCATCCCGGCGAGCCGGTGATGTCGCGCGAGGAGTTTTTTCTGGAGCGGCAGGCGCGGCGCTTCGGCGAAGGCGGCTCGCGCGCCCTGCGCTGCTGTTGAGGAGCCATGCCGGGCGGGGCTCTCGACGAAACGCAGGCCTTGAAGGCGCTGCTGGAATATTACCGCGCCATCGGCGTCGACTTCGCGCTCGATGAGAGCCCGCACGACCGCTTTGCGCAAGCCGAATATGAGATCGCCGCCGCCGAGGCGCCCGAATCTTCGCCGGCGCCGCCTCCTCCGGGCCCCGTCACGCGAGAAGCCCCGCCGCGGGCTTTGAACGTTGCGGCCCCGTTGACGCCGCAGGCTGCGCTCGAGGAGGCCGAAACCATTGCGAATGCAGCGGCCACGCTGGAGGAATTGCGGGAAGGACTCGCCGGTTTCGAGGGCGGGCGCGCCTCCAGAGCCCGGCATTTTCTGTTTTCAAGCGGCAGTCCAGCCCCTTTGATGGCGCTCGATTACGCGCCGGGCGAGGCTGAGGAAAGCGGCGGCGAGGCTTTCAGCGGCGCCGAGGCGCGATTGCTCGACGCCATGATGGCGGCGATCGGGCGCGGCCGAACCAGCGCCTATTACGCTTATTTCTCGCCATGGCGCCCGGCCGGCGGGCAGCCGCTCGCGCCGCATGTGACGGCGGCGCTGGCGCCTTTTGCGCTCAGGCATATCGCGCTGGCGCGGCCCAAAGCGGTTCTGCTGCTGGGAGACACGGCGAGGATCGTGCTGGGCGGCGCCGAATCGCCGGCGCGGCTCTATGCGCGGAAATTCGAGCTTCAGGCCGGCGCAGAGACCGTCGTCGCCGTGCCGGCCCCCGGCCTCGCCGCCATGCGGAAAACCCCCTCGCTCAAGCGCCACGCCTGGCGGGCGCTGCGGACGCTGGCGCTGATTCTGGAAAGCTGAGCCGCTTTGTTCCGCCGCCTCGCCCGCGCCAGATCCGCCGCGACCTCGCTCAAGCCGGACCCGCGCCAAAACGCCGGGCCACATAATCGTCGACGATGCGAATGAATTCGTCGGCGATGCCTTCGCCGCGCAGCATGTTCCCAAAAAGTGCGTAGCGGTTTTTGGATCGGAACATGCTCAATGTCTTGAAGCGCGGCGACCTCGCTCAAGCCGGACCCGCGCCAAAACGCCGGGCCACATAATCATCGACGATGCGAATGAATTCGTCGGCGATGCCTTCGCCGCGCAGCATGTTCCCAAAAAGTGCGTAGCGGTTTTTGGATCGGAACATGCTCAATGTCTTGAAGCGCGGCGACCTCGCTCAAGCCGGACCCGCGCCAAAACGCCGGGCCACATAATCATCGACGATGCGAATGAATTCGTCGGCGATGCCTTCGCCGCGCAAAGTCATCGCCTTCTGGCCGTCGATGAAGACCGGCGCCGCCGGGCTCTCGCCGGTGCCGGGCAGGGAAATGCCGATGTCGGCGTGTTTCGATTCGCCCGGCCCGTTGACGATGCAGCCCATCACCGCGACATTGAGCGTCTCGACGCCGGGATATTGCGGGCGCCAGATCGCCATGCGCTCGCGGATATGGGCCTGGATGTCGCGGGCGAGCTCCTGGAACACGGTGGAGGTGGTGCGTCCGCACCCCGGGCAGGCCGCGACCAGCGGCACGAAGGTGCGAAAGCCCATGGTCTGCAGGATTTCCTGCGCCACCCGAACCTCAAGCGTGCGGTCGCCGCCGGGTTCGGGGGTGAGAGAGACCCGGATGGTGTCGCCGAGCCCGTCCTGCAGCAATACGCCGAGCGCGGCGGCGGAAGCGACCACGCCCTTGGTGCCCATGCCGGCTTCGGTGAGCCCCAGATGCAAAGCGTAATCGCTGCGCTGGGCCAGCATCCGATAGACCGAGATGAGATCCTGCACCGCCGAGACCTTGGCCGAGATCACGATCCGATCGCGCGAGAGGCCGATCTCCTCGGCGCGCTGGGCGGAATAGAGCGCCGAGCGCACCATGGCTTCGCGCATGACCGCCCGCGCCTCGATGGGCTCCTTCGCGGCGGCGTTGATGTCCATCAGATGGGTGAGCATCTCCTGATCGAGCGAGCCCCAATTGGCCCCGATCCGCACCGCCTTGCCGTGCAGAATCGCAAGCTCGACGATGGAGGCGAATTGCTTGTCCTTCTTTTCCTTGAAGCCGACATTGCCCGGATTGATGCGATATTTGGCGAGGGCTTCGCCGCAGGCGGGATGGTCGGCGAGCAGCTTGTGGCCGATGTAATGGAAATCGCCGACCAGCGGGACGTCGACGCCCATCTGGTCGAGCTTTTCGCGGATGTGCGGCACGGCGGCGGCGGCTTCGTCGCGGTCGACGGTGATGCGCACCAGCTCCGAGCCCGCCCGCGCCAGCGCCGCGACCTGGGCCACGGTGGAATCGACGTCGGCCGTGTCGGTGTTGGTCATGGACTGCACTGCGACCGGCGCGCCGCCGCCGACGGTCACCGCGCCCTTGCCTTTTCCGATGGTTACGGCGCGGCTGCGATGGCGCGGCGCGGGTTCGGCGGCGATGGGTTGCGGCAGGCAGGTTTCGGCGTCGGTGGTCATGGGTCTTCCGCTCGCGGGAAAGGATTTTTCCCTTGGTGGGACGGAATGGCGGCGAGGTCAAGCAGGATGGGGGCTGATAGGCTGCAACCTTACCTTCGATCCAGGAGGGGAGCGATAGCCAAAATGGTTGCGCGTTTGTTCGGCTTGGCCTGTCATGGGTTCTAGGGCCCAGACTCATAACCAATAGCTGACAGTGGCAGCGAGGCAAACGGCGGCGAGGAAATTGACGGCGTTTCTGTCGTAGCGCGTCGCCACGCGTCTAAAATCCTTTAAACGGCAGAACATGCGCTCGATGGCGTTGCGGTTTCGATAGAGGAGCGGCGAAAAGCAGTTCTTCCATTTGCGGTTGGCCTTGGGCGGAATATTCGGCAGTGCGCCGCCGTCCTCGATCCTACGGCGGATGGCGTTGCTGTCGTATCCCTTGTCGCCGTGGAGGACTTCGCAAGGCGGAAGATGGGCAAGAAGTTCCGCGCCCGCTGTGCAATCGGCGACGTTTCCGGCTGTGAGCATGAAAGCTATGGGTCGACATTGCGCGTCGGTCAGCGCGTGGATTTTCGTTGTGCGTCCACCGCGCGAGCGGCCGATGGCCTGATTTTTCTCCCCCCTTTGCCGCCGCTGGCCGAGCGATGCGCTTTCACCGCCGAGGAGTCGATGAGAACTTCCGTCGGCGGCCCGCCGGCTTGAGCGAGTGCATGGAACAAGTCGACCCAGACGCCCTTGGCGGCCCAACGGACATAGCGATTATAAAGTGTCTTTTTGGGCCCGTATTCCGGCGGTGCGTCGACCCAGCGCCCGCCGGATTTGAGCACTTGGACGATGCCGCTGATGACCCTGCGGTCGTCGACCCGCGCCTTGCCGCGCGTGTCAGTGGGAAGATGTGGCGCAATCTTCGAAAACTGCGCATCTGTCAGCCAGAATTGATCGCGAATCATCGGCGCTTCCTTTCGGAAGCCCTGAATCACAACCCGCTCTTTACGCCAAGCACTTTATGGGTCTGGACCCTAACGAAAGCGTGGTGCTGCTCAATCGGCGTAGCTGCCGTTGAAGGCGTTTTGATGCAGCCGCAGATCAGCCCGTGGCACATCACCTTCGTCTGGAAATATGGCGCCCGGAAATCTGTTTTTTGCGATCGTAAGCGGTCTTGGGACAGGATTGCGCATTATGTCGAACACGAATCCCGTGACATGGGGGACATCATCGAACTCACTTTTATAAACGACAGTGCCCATGAGAACCGGATTGATGTACGAATCGGTTTCGATGCATTTGGCGACGTCAATATCCACAACGTAGGTGCCAATTTTCTGGCTGATGGGGGTGCCCTCGAAAACGGTAAACCCGAAAGGGTATTCAGACTGTTTCCTAGCGCTTTCCACAAGTTCACGTATGCGGCGTAATGGATAAAATGGCTTGTCATCACTAAGGGTCTGGCA
Organism: Methylocystis heyeri; assembly: GCF_004802635.2. Taxonomy (NCBI): domain Bacteria; kingdom Pseudomonadati; phylum Pseudomonadota; class Alphaproteobacteria; order Hyphomicrobiales; family Methylocystaceae; genus Methylocystis; species Methylocystis heyeri. The sequence goes on along the minus strand of NZ_CP046052.1, from coordinate 3,405,580 downwards.
TCGCACTTCGAAATATATATAAGCGCTCTTGGCTGGCGATTTACCAACGTTCTCTAGAACGAATTCAAAAGAAAGATACGGGGCGAACTTCTCATAAGTAAGCGGCCCGTTTATATTTGTGTTAACTTTGATCCAAGGCCTGTTCGATGCAGCAAGTGTCTTGCTCGCAATATCTGCCGACTTTTTAGCAGCTTCGGAGGCAATTCGAGACGTTCTGTCGGCGCGAACGAGGAATCCTATCTGGATTGCAGAGGATAGGAATAGAAATCCTGTAAAAACAGTCAGCCACTCTGTAAAATACGAAATTGGATCGTCATCAACTTTAGACCAAAAAGTATTATAGGAATCAGCTTTCGGCGTTTTTCCTTCAGGATTATTGGCCGCGTGCAAGAGTAAGCCATTACCTTGCTGCAGGCCACCAGAATTCAATTGAAAATGCGTTCCCGCATACGACCCGAAAAATGCAGCAAAAACGAGAGTCGATATGCAGGCCGCGGCGAGAATGTATTCGCGCACCTAACTCCTCCTAACAAGCTTATCTTCAACTTTATGCTGGTGAGCGCAAGTGCGGCAAGGGCATTACTGCGAGCGATCAGCCCCAAGGCCGCCGGGAGCATGATTATTTTTGCGCTAGGCTTGGTGTGGAAGCTTCATGCCGACGAGCGAGGGGCCGCGTTACCGTCTGTTCATTCGGCCGTCAGCGCCTCGACGAATCATTGATGTTGGTCTGCGAAAAATCCTCGCCTGTGAACAACAGGCGGGCGCGATAGGCGCGGGCGCAGGCGTAGGCGAAGCAGTCGCCGAAGTTCAGAGCGGCGGGATGACGGCTTTTCCCATATTTCTCGAAGGCGCCGAGGGCGGCGGCGGTCATGCTTTCGGTGATGGGAACGACCCGCACGGCGGCTTCGTCCAGCAATGCGCGCATTATGTCTTGCGCTTCCTCCGGGGCGATCTGGCGCGCATTCATCAGACGCACGCAGGTCTCATAGACCACGACAGGGGAAGTATAGGGGGCCTTCGCGCAAGCGATGCGCTGCGCCATCTCCGGGCCTTCCGGCTCTTCCAGGAGGATGGCGAGAAAGGCCGAGGCGTCGATCATCATTTCTCGTCATTCCAAAGCGCGTCGAAAAACTCTTTGTCGTTCGCGAATGGTTGCTCTGGTTTGGCGGGATAGGACGCAACCCGCGCGCGAAGCGGCTGTAAGCGTTCCCACAACGGAATTTTGGCCCGTTCGCGCTCGAGTTCGTTGGCGCAGGCTTCCTTGATCGCCTCGACGATCGGCTTGCCCTTTACCTTTGCGAGCTTGCGTATGATCTCGTCGGTTTCGGGGTCTTTGATGCTATAGGCCATGGGATGCCTCGGGGTGGATATCCGTATATCCGGTTCGAGGTATATAGCCTTGGAAAGGTCCCAACAAGCCGCAGCGGAAATGCGATCCTACCTCTTCTTCGCTATCCGGACGAGTCCCATTGAGGCCGTCATCGAGACCGCGAGCGAAGCGCGGCGGGACGCGGTCCAGAGCTGCGCCAAGCCACTGGATCGCCGCGGAGCTTACGCTCTTCGCGACAGCCGCCGTCGAAGAAAAAATTTTGCGACCGAAAATTCAGGCGACGACTTGGTTTGGTAAACGCAAACCACTGATTAACTACGTCTATTGGCGAGCCGGTAAGGTTGACGAACGAGGTTAAGGCCCAACCAGCCTTGTTGGAGTCCTCTCTTGTCGTCCTCAGTGAAAACCTGCGTAACCGGCTGTGCGGCGGCCATGCTCCTTACGATGAATGCGATGGCGGACGAGAGCATGCTCGATCCCGCGCCCGTCTCCGGCTGGATCGTCACGCTTCGCGCCAACGCCGGTTTTTCCCCCACCTGGGACGGTTCGAAAAATCTGTCGCCTTTCCTGCTCCCCGGCCTTTCGATGCGCCGGCCCGGAACGACGGTCGGTTTCGGCGCGCCCGACGAGGCTCCCGGCTTCGCGCTCTATGACAACGGCGTGTTGAAAGTCGGCGCGTCGGGGCGGCTGCGCGGTCCGCGCCAGCAGTCCCAATGGGGCGAGCTCCATGGCATTCACGACATCAACTGGATATTGGAGGGCGGCGTTTTCGCCGAGATGTGGGCGTTCAAGAAGCTGCGCGCCCGCGCCGAGCTTCGGCATGGGCTTCTCGGCCACCATGGCGACGTGGCGGAGTTCTATCTCGACTGGGTGGAGAAACACGGTCCCTGGACCTTCTCCATCGGGCCGCGCCTGCGGCTCGGCGACCAGCCCTATATGAACAAGCTCTACGGCGTGACCGTGCAGGACTCGCTCTATAATCTGTCGGTTCCGCCCTTCACCGCCTGGGCCAGCGCCGCCTCGGTGGGCGCGACCACCGCTCTCACCTATGACTGGTCGGAGGATTGGTCCACGACCGGCTATGTCCGCTACAATCGCCTCGTCGGAAGCGCCGCGGCCAGCCCGCTGATCAAGGATCTCGGCTCGCCCGACCAATGGACCATCGGCCTCAGCGTCTCCTACAGCTTCAAGGTCGATATGTTCTGAGCTTAAGGGCTGGGGTTTTTGTCTTCTTCGGCCGTCGCCGCGGGCAGCAATCCCAGCTTTTTCGCTACGATAAAATCCAGCAGCCGCGTCGGCAGAAGGCGCGGCAGGGCCCAGTCGAAAAGATAATTCGGCACGACGCGGATGCGCGCCGGCGGACTTGCGGTGGTGAGGGCGCGGACGACCGCCTTCGACACCCATTCCGGGGGAGCGCCATTGGCGCCGCGCTCCATCGCCCATTTTCGCAATCGGCGCATGCCGGGGCCGAATATGGTGGCGTCGTAGCGCGAGATGTCGGTGCGATCCGCCTTGTCCCAGATCGGCGTCTTGATCACGCCGGGCTGTACGACGATCACATCGACGCCAAAAATCATCAGCTCACGCCGCAAAGCGTCGGAAAAACCCTCCAGCGCGTGTTTCGAGGCGCCATAGGCCCCAACATAGGGCATGGCCAGCGTCCCCGCGACCGAGCTCATATTGACGATGCGTCCGGGTCTTCCCTGCCGCGCCGGGTCGGCCCCGAGCAGCGGCGCAAAGGCCTGAACAACATTCAATTGACCGAAGAGATTGACCTCGAACTGCTGCTTGAACTCCTCGATCGGCTGGTGGAGCAGCGGACCGGACAGCGCGACGCCGGCGTTGTTGACGAGGCCCGCGAGCTTGCGTCCGGCAAGATGCGCTTCGACCTTCTCGACCGCGAAAGCGATCGCTTCCCGCGCCGTGACATCGAAAAACAGGGGCGCGAAATTCTCGCCGAAGCGCTTCCTCAGCTGCACGGCGTCGGCGTCCTTGCGAACCGAGCCGAAGACGAAGAACCCCGCTGCGATCAGGGCGCGGACGCAGTCTTCGCCGATGCCGGTGGAGGCTCCGGTGACGACCGCGACGGGTTTGGGTTCGTTCATGGGGCGAGTCCTTCGAGCAGCCGGTCGAGCGTCGCGAGAGTGGATGCGTCGGCGCGGCCGTCGACCCTTTGCGGCCGGAAATGGCGCTGGAAAGCGGCGACGACCTTGGTGGTGTCTTCGTCGAACACCCCGCTGGGCGCGACCGCATAGCCATAGGCTGCGAGGCGCCGTTGCAGCGCGCTCACTTCTTGGCCGCAGGCGCCGAGGCCGAGGCCCTCCTCCCCGGCGAGCGGCGCGGGCTTCACATAATGGCCGACGCCGGAAGCAGCGAGAACGTCCCAGGGAAAAAACTCGCCCGGGTCGATCTTGCGCGAGACGGCGATGTCGGAATGGGCCAGCACCCGATGAGGAGGAATGGCGCAGCGCGCGCAGACATCCCGCGCCAGCGCCACGACCGCGGCGATCTGCGCGGCCGGATAGGGGCGGGGATCGTCGTGGCCCGGATGCACGATCTCGACGCCGATGGAGGCGGAGTTGAGATCGGTCTCTCCCGCCCAAAAACTCCTGCCCGCGTGCCAGGCGCGCCGGGACTCCGGCACGAGCTGGAGCACCTCGCCGTTTTCGTCGACGAAATAATGCGCCGAGACTTCGGCCTCGGGGCTGCACAGCAGATCGAGCGCGCTCTGGGGCGTCGGCATTCCGGTATAATGAAGGATGAGCGCGCCGATCGGGCGCAAGCGCTCGCCGTGATTGGGCGAGGCGACCACGCGCGCAGGCTTGTAGTCCGCATCGAAGCTCATGCCGCCTCGGTCCTAGAGCGTTTCCAGCCGAAGCGGATGCCGGTTCGGCGCAGGAAACGCGTTAAAACAAAAACTTAGAGTCTTTTCATGGTTCCATGAAACATCAAAGACTCTAGCGCAGCCGCAGAATGCGGCAGGGATCGCCGGCCCCGGCGGCCGGAGCGCCGATCTCGCGCAGCAACAAAGCCTGCGAGCGGACGAGTTCGGTCAGGAGCGAGGAATCCTGCAGGGGCTGGGGCGTCGCGATGAGCCGGCCCGCGGAATCCTCGGACAGCGCAGCGCGCATGAAATCGCGCCTCGCCTTGTTGGCGGGAAGATCCACGCCGAGCAAGGCTCTTTCGGATTTGTCGGCGCCCGCCTCGGGATCGCCCTGCAGCGCGCGCAGCAAAGGCGCCAGAAACACCAGCGCGCAGACGAAGGAGGCCACCGGATTGCCGGGAAGGCCGAGAACGAAGGCTTCGCCCAGCCGGCCGAAGATCAGCGGCTTGCCCGGCCGCATGGCGATGCGCCAGAAATCCAGCGTCATGCCTTCGGCGGCGAGCGCCGGACGCAGCAGATCGTGATCGCCGACCGAAGCGCCGCCGAGCGTCACCAGCACATCGGCGCGGGATTCCCGCGCTTGGGCCAGGCCGCGTTTGAGATCGGCGAGGTCGTCGCGGAAAATCCCGAGGTCGATCACCTCGGCCCCGGCGGATTCGGCGAAACCGGCGACGGCGACATTGTTGCAGCTTATGATCTGCGACGGCCCCGGCTCGACTCCGGGCGCGACCAGCTCGTCGCCGCTGGCGAGAATCGCGACGCGCGGGCGGCGCGCGACGCAAAGCTCGGCGTGGTTCGAGGCGGCGGCGAGCGCGAGTTCGGCGGGCCCGAGCCGGATCCCGCGGCCGAGCGCAGGCGCCCCCTCCAGAAAATCGAGACCCCGGGTGCGGATGTGGCGCCCCGGCTCCGGCGCGGCCGTCGCGCCGATCAGTCCGCTTTCGGCGATCGAGTCTTCCTGCAGCAATATCGCGTCGGCGCCGGCAGGAACCGGCGCGCCGGTGAAAATCCGCACGCATTCGCCCGGCTTCAGGGGGGCTCCGTAGCCATGGCCCGCCGCGCTTTCGCCTGCGAGCCGCGCCCGCGCGCCCGGTTGCGAGAAGTCCGCGCAACGCACCGCATAGCCGTCCATCGCCGAAACATCGACCGGCGGCTGGGTGCGTCTGGCCATGAGGTCTTTGGCCAGCGTGCGGCCGAGGGCGCGCGCGAGCGGAAGCGTTTCGGGCGAATCCAGCGGCTGGGCCTGTTCCAGAATGCGGGCCAGCGCCTCATCGACGCCGAGCAGTTTCTTTTCAGCCATCGTCGTTCTTTCCGCGCCGCCACTCGCCGCTCTTGCCGCCGCGTTTTTCGACCAGCTCGACGCCCTCTATGCGCATGCCGCGATCGGCCGCCTTAAGCATGTCGTAAATGGTGAGGCAAGCCACCGCGACCGCGGTCAGCGCCTCCATCTCCACGCCGGTCTTGCCGACGAGGCTGGCCTCGGCCGCGACGCGCAGCCCGGGCAGAGAGTCGTCCGGCGTTATCTCGACTCCGACCTTGGAGAGAGCGAGCGGATGGCATAGCGGGATCAGTTCGTGGGTTTTCTTGGCCGCCATGATTCCGGCGACCCGCGCGACGCCGAAGACGTCGCCCTTCTTGGCGTCGCCGGCGATCGCGAGCCGGAGCGTCTCGGGCGCCATCACGACCGCGCCCTGTGCGATCGCGACGCGTCTGGTGGCGGATTTTTCCGACACGTCGACCATATGCGCTTCGCCCTGCGGGCCGATATGGGTGAGGCGGCTCATTCAGGCGCGGGCGGGGGCGGGGTTCAGCAAATCGCGCGTCGCGGCTTCGACGTCATGCTTGCGCATCAGGCTTTCGCCGACGAGGAAGGTGAAGATGCGCGATTTTTCGAGCCGCAGGCAGTCTTCATGCGAGGCGATGCCGCTCTCGGCGACGAGGATTTTGTCCTTCGGCGCGAGCTCGGCCAGCCGCTCGCTGACCTCCAGCGACACCGTGAAATCATGAAGATTGCGGTTGTTGAAGCCGATCAGCCGCGTCTCCAGCGCCAGGGCGCGATCGAGCTCGCGCTCGTCGTGGACCTCGACGAGGACATCCATGCGCAGGTCGTGCGCGGCGGTGTTGAGGGCCTTGGCCTCGGCGTCGGTGACGGCGGCCATGATGATCAGGATGCAATCGGCGCCATGAGCCCGCGCCTCGAAGACCTGATAGGGGTCGTAAAGAAAATCCTTGCGCAGCGCGGGAAGATGCGTCGCCTTGCGGGCGCTTTCGAGATATTCGAGCGAACCCTGGAAAGACGGCCCGTCAGTGAGGACCGAAAGACATGCGGCGCCGCCGGCCTCATAAGCGCGGGCGAGCGCCGGAGGATCGAAATCGGCGCGGATGACGCCCTTGGAGGGAGAGGCCTTCTTGACCTCCGCGATCAGGGCGATGCGGCGTTCGTCCAGCTTGCGTTCGATGGCGTGGATGAAGCCGCGCGGAGGATCATGGTCCCTCACATTGCGCTCCAGGGTGGCGAGAGGCATCCGCACCTTCGCCTCAGAGATTTCCATACGCTTGTAGGACTCGATCTTGTGCAGAATGTCGGTCATTTCGTTCAGCCTGGAGAACAGCCCGGCGCCGCGCCGCCTGCCTCCCAAGAATAATAACACAGAACCGGCGGCTCGGGTTGACCCGGCGCCGCGATAATTAAGCCTGCGCGGCGAGGCGGTTGGAGACCTGCGCAAGAAGCTCCAGTTTCTCGCCGGCCGCGCCGCTGTCGAGCGCCTCCGCCGCGAGCTGCGCGCCTTCCTTGAGGTTTTTGGCCTTTCCGGCGACGATCAGGGCGACCGCCGCATTCAGCGTCGCGATGTCGCGATAGGCGTTTTTGGCTCCGCCGAGCACGTCGCGCAAGGCGCGGGCGTTGAAGGCGGGATCTCCCCCGACCAGATCCTGCGCCGCCGCGAGAGGCAGACCGGCGTCGGCGGGCGAGATCTCAAAGGAGCGCAACGCCCCGTTTTCGAGCGCGACCACATAGGTGGGGCCGGTCGTGGTCGCTTCGTCCAGCCCGTCGCTCCCGTGCAGCAGCCATACATTGCGCGAGCCGAGCTCCGGCAGCGCCAGGGCCATCGGCTCCAGCCATTTGCGGGAATAGACCCCGAGAACCTGCCGTTCGACGCCGGCGGGATTGCAGATGGGCCCAAGCAGATTGAAAATGGTGCGCAAGCCGAGTTCGGAGCGGACCGGCGCCGCATGGCGCAGCGCGGGGTGGTGGGTCGGCGCCGCCATGAAGCAAATGCCGGCTTCGCGGAGGCAGGCCGAAGCGGCGGCGGGGTCGAGCCCGACCTTCACGCCGAGTTCCCCGAGCACGTCGGAGGCCCCGGAGCGCGACGAAGCGGCCTTGCCGCCGTGTTTGGCGACGGCTACGCCGCAGGCCGCCGTGACGATCGCGGAAAGGGTCGAGATATTATAGGTGTTGGCGCCGTCGCCGCCGGTGCCCACGATGTCGATTGCTTCGGTCGGCGCCTCGACCGGCAGCATGGCGGCGCGCATCGCCTGCGCCGCGCCGATCAGCTCCTGCGGGCTTTCGCCGCGTTGGCGCAGCCCCATCAGGAAAGCCCCGAGCTGCGCCGGCGAGGCTTCGCCCTGCAGTATCAGGGAAAAGGCCTCGCGCGCTTCTTCCTGCGAAAAGGGATGGCCCGCGGCGAGAGCCGCGAGAATGCTCCTGAAACGGCTCACGCGACCTTAGCCCGCCTCGGCCGGGAGTCGTTCCACTCCTGCGCGAGCTCGAGGAAGTTGCGCAGGATCTTGTGCCCGTGCTGAGACGTGATGCTCTCGGGATGGAACTGGACCCCGTGGACGGGAAGGCTCTCATGCGAAAGCGCCATGATCAGCCCGTCCGGGGTCGTCGCCGTCACCCGTAGGCAGGAGGGAAGGGTTTCGCGCTTGACGACCAGCGAATGATAGCGCGTCGCCTGGAACGGGCCGTCAATGCCGCGAAAGATGGTCTCGCCCTTATGTTCGATGGTCGCCATCTTGCCGTGGATCGGCAGGGGCGCCCGCACCACCTCGCCGCCAAAGCTCTCGCCGATGGCCTGATGGCCGAGACAAACGCCGAAGATGGGGATTTCCGTGGCTGCGGCGGCGATGAGGTCGAGGCAGATCCCCGCTTCATGCGGCGTGCAGGGGCCGGGGGAGAGCACGATGGCGTCGGGAGCCTCGGCCAGGACTTCGGCGACGGAAACCGTGTCGTTGCGGTGAACCGTGACCTTCGCGTCGAGCTCGCCGAAGTAATGAACGAGATTGAAGGTGAAGCTGTCGTAATTGTCGATCAGCGTGACATTGGCCATATGTGCGGTCCGGTTTCGCAGGCGAGCGCTTTTTCTTTTTCAATAGGCTCGCGCGCGCTCCGAGGCAACCATTCTCGCGGCGTCGGCCGCCGGCGACCTTCAGCTTCCCCGCCGCCCGGGAGCGGCGCCCGACGCACAAAAGAGCCGGACGGTTTCTCCCGCAAGGGGAGACGCCGGTCCGGCTTAGGGAAGTCGAAGGGGAGGAAGAATAAACGCCGATCAGAGGCGGTAGCGGATCTGATCGGTCCAGAAGCGCTCGAGGCGGTTCAGAGAGGTGTTCAGGATCTTGAATTCTTCGGTGGTCACGCCGCCGATCTGCTCGACCGTCATCGCGTGCTTTTCATAGAGATTGGCCACGATGTCGTGGACTTCCTTGCCTTTCGGGGTCAGGCTGATGCGCACCGAGCGGCGATCGACGCGGGAGCGGGCGTGATGGAGATAGCCCATCTCGACCAGTTTCTTGACATTGTAGGAAACATTCGAGCCGAGGTAGTAACCACGGGTGCGCAGCTCGCTGGCGGTCAGCTCCTTGTCGCCGATGTTGTACAGCAGCAGCGCCTGGACCGAATTGACGTCGCCGCGGTCGCGGCGGTCGAATTCGTCCTTGATGACATCGAGCAGACGGCGATGAAGGCGCTCCACGAGCGTCAGAGCCTCGAGATAAACCGGGCGGATTTCGCCGATGCGTTCGGCGCGCGCCTGCTGAGGGGCTGTTTTCGTGGCGGTGTTCATGCGTCCTCTCCGTCTATTCCAAAGATACGTTGAAGCATCTATTGATTGGCGTTCATTAGGAGAATTTAGCGGGTTCGAATGAAAACCAGTTTAAGTAACAGGCTGAATCCGTCGTTTACCAGAAACGCTCGCATTGCAGTGAATCGAGGGTGAATTTAAACAAGCGATTTACTCTAAAAATCGCTTAACCATCGCAGCCCCGATCCGCCTGTCCACCGCCCTTCAGGGCCGGTCGCGGATCGCGAGCTGCGGGGGAAATCGTCCCCCGGACACCCGAGGGCGCCCGTCAGCGCGAAAGCTTGCCGCCCTTTGCGGCGGCGGCGGGAGAATGGCGCGCCGGATCGGCCGATCCAACGGCGGTTTTGCCCTTCGCCGAAGCAGGCGGGGGCGCGGCGGGCGCTTCCGCACCGGCCTCGGACGCCCCGCCCAGCTCCGCCGGCGCGCCCTGGCCGGCGCCTTTTCGTCTGCGCCGGCGGTCGATCATGTTTTGCGTTTCGAAATCGCGGCCCGCTTCGAAGGTCAGGGCGAAATAGAGCACGATCAGCACCAGATTGACGCCGATCAGCCAATAGCCGCCTGCAAAGAAGCGCGGCATGCTGGCGGCGACGAAGATCTGGGCGCTCGCGATCAGGAGCCACAGGACGCCGCCCCAGGGCGTCGCGAGCCAAAGCCCCACGCCGGCGACGAGATCGAGGACGCTGAAGAGAATGACCGCCAGCGCCGCGCTCTGCGGCATGGCGTCGAAGATCGGGGTTTTCGCGGCCAGGATCGCCTGCCATTGCAGCAGGCCCTGGAGCAGCCAGAACACCGCCATCACGCGCATGAAGCGGGTGAGGAGACGGCCCCATTTGGCGCCTTCGCCCGCGCCCCCCGGATCGCCGACCCGGATGGCTTTGTAGGGATCGTCGGCGTCGTCGTAATTCATGGGATCCGCCATCGGCGCTCCTTTGCCGCACGCGCGGTCGCCGGAGCGTATTCCAATCGCAAGAGCCGGCGGGCTTTCGCGATCGGCAAGCGCTCCAAGTCCTCGGTCTGGCGCGACGCTCGCCGCCTACTGGCCGCGGCGCGCGCGCGTCGCGAAACGCACGGCTTCCTCGGCCGCCCTGAACAGGGCCATGGCCTTGTTCTCGCACTCGCGCTGCTCGCCGGCGGGTTCGCTGTCGTAGACGACGCCCGCGCCCGCCTGGACATGCATCTGGCCGTCCTTCACGACCGCGGTGCGCAGCACGATGCAGGTGTCCATCTGCCCGCCGGAGCCGAAATAACCGATGCAGCCGCCGTAAATGCCGCGCTTGTCGACTTCGAGTTCGTCGATGATCTCCATTGCGCGCACTTTCGGGGCCCCGGAGACGGTGCCCGCGGGAAAGCCGGCCGCCAGAGCGTCGATGCAGTCATGGGCCGGATCGAGCTCGCCCTCGACGTTCGAGACGATGTGCATGACATGGCTGTAGCGTTCGATGGCGAAACTGTCCGTGACCCGCACGGTGCCGGTGCGGGAGACCCTGCCGACGTCGTTGCGCCCGAGATCGAGCAGCATGAGATGTTCAGCGCGCTCTTTTTCGTCCGCGAGCAGCTCGCGTTCGAGGCGCTTGTCTTCCCCGGCGTCGGGGCTGCGCCAGCGCGTGCCCGCGATCGGCCGTATCGTGACCTTGCCGTCGGCGAGACGGACCAGAATCTCCGGGCTGGAGCAGACGATCTGGAAATCGGCGAAATCGAGAAAGCACAGAAACGGGGCGGGGTTGATTCGGCGCAGGGCGCGGTAGAGCGCGAGCGCCGGCAGGGTGAATGGCGCGGTGAAGCGCTGCGACAGCACGACCTGAAAAATATCCCCGGCGCGGATATATTCCTTGGCGCGGTCGACCATTTCGAGGAAGCGCCCGGGCGGCGTGTTCGAGATCGGCTTTTGCGCCTGCAGCAGCGCATCCGCTTCGGCCTCGCGGTGGTCGAGCGGCTGCTCGAGCGAGGCTGCGATGCGCTCCAGCCGGATCTGGGCGGCTTCATGGGCGGCCCGGGCGGAAACGCCGGCGCGAGGGCGGACCGGGGTCACCAGGCAAAGCTCGTCCCTAACGCTGTCGAACACGACCATGACGGTGGGCCGCAGCAGGATCGCATCGGGGGCGCCGATCTTGTCTTCCTTGGCCGGCGCCAGACGCTCCATCTGGCGGACCATGTCGTAGCCGAGATAGCCGAACACGCCCGCCGCCATCGGGGGCAGGCCCTCGCGCTGGGGCGCCGCCGATTCGGCGATGAGATCGCGTAGCGCTTCCAGAGGCGGCCGGGCGCAGGCCGTGAAGGCGGAAAGGTCTTCGAGCGCGGTGCGGTTGATTTCCGCCCTGTCGCCGCGGACGCGAAAAATCACGTCGGGGTCGACGCCGATCATCGAATAACGGCCCCGCGCCGCGCCGCCTTCCACCGATTCGAGCAGGAAGGCGTTGCCCTTCCTTCCCCGTGAAAGTTTCAGATAGGCCGAAACCGGAGTTTCGAGATCGCCCACGAGGCGGACCGAAACGAGGCAGGCGCGGCCCGCCTCGTAATCCGCGGAGAATGCTTCAAAGGACGGTTCGCACGCCTCGAGGGTCACTTTTCCCCCTCTCCGCCCAATGCGGCTTCGAGCGCCTTCTGGTTGATCTGGACGTTCATAGCCTTTTCGAGCCCCCCGACATATTGCTCGAGCAGGTCGTTCTGCAGCGCCGGCCGGAGCTGTTCGGCGATCGCGAGAACCTCGGGCGAGGAGGCGTCGAATTTCGGCAGGGTGGACTCCGCGGCCACGAAAACGAGCTGTCCGCCGTCGACGGCGACGCTCCCGGCGCCGTGGAGCGGGACCTCGAAGAACTGGATGATCGTCGAGGCGGGGAAATCCGGCCGGTTGGCGCGCTTGAGGTCGGCGACGCGCTTCACCTGCAGGCCGAGCTCGCCGGAAAGATTGTCGATCGGTTTTCCGCCCCGCAATTGCTCGACGAGTTCATTGGCCTTGGCCGCGAGCGCCTTTTCCTCGGCGTCCTTGCGCATCTTCGATTCGACCTGCGCCTTGACCTCGTCGAAGCTCTGCTGACGGGCCTGTTCGATGTCGGCGACTTCGAACCAGACATAGCCGCCGTCGCGGACGGAGACCGCCTCGTTGTCGACGCCCTTGTCGGAGGCGAAAGCGGCCTTGAGCAGATCCGCTCCGCCGGGCAGGTCGGCTACGGCTGTCCCGTTCTTGCCCCGGCCCTGGTCGTCGACCGGCTCGAGCTCCCGGATCTCGACGCCCACCGCCTTGGCGGTCTCGGCGAGGCTCTTGCCGGCGCTGCGCTGATCCTCGATGGCGTCGTGGATGCGGCGCACTTCGGGAGCGGCCTTGCGGGCCGCGATTTCCTTGCGCAGCTCGCTCTGGGCCTGATCGAAGCTCTTGGAGAAGACCGCCGGCTGGATCTTGCGGATCTGGGACACTACGAAACCGAAAGGCGTGGCTGTCGGGCCGGCGAAGCCGGGCGCGGGAAGGGCGAATACGGCGGCGCCGACCTTGGGGTCGCCGAAATCTCGCTCGTAGACGAGGCCGAGATCGACGTCCTTGGGATTGAGCTTGCGTTCGGATGCGAGTGCGCTGAAGTCGAGTCCGCCCTTGAGGCGCGTCAGCGCGTCCTTGGCCTCCGCCTCGGTCTTGAACACGATCTGTCCGACCTCGCGCTTCTCCGGCGCGCCGTAGCGCTGGCTCTTCACCTCGTCATAGAGCTTGCGGACCTCGTCATCCGCCACTTCGGCGGGCTTGGCCAGCGCGGCCGGCGTCGCCGCGAGCGTGGTCAGTTTGCGATATTCCCGGGCGCGAAAGGCTCCCTCGTGGTCTGCGTAATATTTCTTGATTTCGTCCTCGGTCGGAGGGGCCACGGCGCCGGCCGCCGAGGGGGGCAGCAGGATCGTGTCGACGGCGCGCGTCTCGTTGCGGAAGCGGAAGATCGCCTCCAGCATGACGGGCGGCGGCTCCAGCCCCGCGGTCACGACGTCGGTGATCTCCTTGCGCAGGTAAGCGCCTTTCTGGTCGTTGACGAAGCTGCGTTCGCTGAAGCCGGCGTCGCGCACGATCTGCTTGAAACGGTCGGCGTCGAACTGGCCGCCGGGACCCTGGAAGACCTTCTCGGCCTTCAGCAGGCGCTGGGTGTCCTCTTCGCTGATCGCGAGGCCGAGGCTGCGCGCCCTCTGGTCGAGGGCGACATCGGTGATCAGGCGGTCGAGAACCTGCTGGTCGAGACCGGCGCGCCGGGCCTCCTCATTGGTGATGGCGCGGCGCAGGCGTTGCTGAAGGCGGCGCAGCTCGTTCTGATAGGCGGAGCGGAACGCCTCCACCGTGACCTCGCCGCCCCCGATCTTCACCAGGCGCTGGGAGGAAAAGCCGCGAAACACGTCGCCGATGCCCCAGACCGCGAAGCTGATCACGATGAAGCCCATGACGACGCCCATGATGGCGCGTCCGATCCAGTTTTGCGACGCGACGCGAAGCCCCTCGAGCATGTGCCGTTTCCTCGATTTTTAAACCAATGGGGCGCCTCCCGCCCCTTTTTGGCGCGGGACTATAGGGATGGCGGGCCTATGTTGCAATTGGCGAAGGGCCCGGAACGGGGAACCTTCGCGCAAGTCCGGGATTGTCGGCCTTTCAGCCGCCGGGCGGCGGCGTTCGGGGGGCGGGCGGACTTCCGGCGAAATCGCTTTTCCGGGGCGGCCGCGCGTCTTCGGCCGGGTCCGCGGCGATTTGCGCACTTGCCGCCTTTGACGCGGTAATTTGAGATTTGGCGGATTTGCCGGGCGCCGGCCTCCTGTTTCTGAAAGGCCATGAGGAAAAATGAACGAGATTCTCGATAAGGCGGCGGAGTCGGCGCTTTCCGCCGGGCAGCCGGCGGCCGCCCCCGAGGTGGTTTCCGCCTCTCCTGAAGACCAGCCCGAGGCCGAACGGCGCCGCCACATGCGGCGTGCGGATTCCGAGGCCATCCGTCAGGCTTTCGAAACCGGAGAGTTTCCCTATTCGTCTCGCCTCGGCGAAAAATTCTACCTCGAGCATATGCTCCCTTTGCAGGTCGAGCTGCTGAAAGCCCAGAACTGGGCGAAGGAGACCGGCCAGCGCATCGTCGTTCTGTTCGAGGGCCGCGACGCCGCCGGCAAGGGCGGCACGATCAAACGCTTCATGGAGCATCTCAATCCGCGCGGGGCTCGCGTGGTGGCGCTCGAAAAGCCCTCCGAACGCGAACGCACCCAGTGGTATTTCCAGCGCTACGTCGAGCATCTGCCGGCGGCCGGCGAAATCGTCTTCTTCGACCGCTCCTGGTACAACCGCGCCGGCGTCGAGCGGGTGATGAATTTCTGCACCCCCAACGAATATCTCGACTTCATGCGGCAATGCCCGGAACTGGAACGCATGTTCGTCAGTTCGGGCATAAGGCTGTTCAAATATTGGTTCTCGGTCACCCGCGAGGAGCAGGTGCGGCGCTTCAGGGCCCGGCAGACCGATCCGCTGAAGCAGTGGAAGCTCTCTCCCATAGACCGGGCCTCGATCGACAAATGGGACGACTACACAGAGGCCAAAGAGGCGATGTTCTTCTTCACCGACACCGCCGACGCGCCCTGGGCAGTGATCAAATCCGACGACAAGAAACGCGCGCGGCTCAACTGCATGCAGCACTTTCTGTCTGCGCTGGAATATCCGAACAAGGATCATCGCCTGATCCGCGGCCCGGACCCCCTGATCGTGGGCTCCAGCGCCCATGTGATCGGAAGGGACAAGCACATCCTCGGCAAGTCGCTCGATCTCGACAAGAAACGCAAACGCAGCCGGTGAGCGGCCTTTCGCGAAGGGACGCGCCCGGTTGCGCGCAAGGCGGCAGGCTATTGGAAAATAACCGGAGCTTGATTATGGATCGTCTCGACAGCCGCGCTTTCGTTTTTTCGGGGTTTCAATGACATTCGTCCGCCGCCCGCTGCTCGCCGGCAATTGGAAGATGAACGGCTTGCGCGCAGCGCTGACCGAGGTCCAACGGGTCGCCGCCGGATTTGCCGGCGCGCCACGCTCCAGAATCGACCTGCTGCTGTGTCCGCCCGCGACCCTGCTCGCCGCCGCTTCGGCGATCGCCGCGCCGGCGGGCGTCTTTCTCGGCGGGCAGGATTGCCATAGCGAGCCGAGCGGGGCCCATACCGGCGATATTTCCGCCGCCATGCTCGCGGACGCGGGGGCGAACTTCGTCATAATAGGCCACAGCGAGCGTCGCGCCGACCATGGCGAGAGCGACGCGCTGGTGCGGGCCAAGGCGCTGGCGGCCCTCGCCGCCGGATTGACCCCCATCGTCTGCGTCGGGGAGACCCGGCAGGAGCGCGAGGCCGGCAGGGCCGAGGACGTGGTGGGCTCCCAGATCGCCGGCTCGGTTCCGCCCGGCTTTGCGCCGAATCGGATCGTTCTCGCCTATGAGCCGGTCTGGGCCATCGGCACCGGCCTTACGCCGACGCCGCAGGACGTCGCCCGGATGCACGGTTTCGCCCGGGAGCGGCTGGAGGCTGCGCTGGGAGCCGGCCAGGGCCCAGGGGTCAGAATTCTCTACGGCGGCTCGGTGAAGCCCTCCAATGCGCGGGAGTTGATGAGCGTCGACGACGTCGACGGCGCGCTGGTCGGCGGCGCCAGCCTGCGCGCCGACGATTTTCTGGCCATCGCGGCGGCCTGGGCGTGAAGGCGAGGCGCCTGTCTCGCGCCGCCTTGCCCCTGCATCCCCCGCCCGCTATAAGCGCGGCGCCTTTGTTTTCCTAAACTCCAACACATGAGACGGCGCGCCCATGGCGATCGAACGCACTTTCTCCATCCTCAAGCCCGATGCGACGCGGCGCAACCTCACCGGCGCGGTCAACGCCCTGATCGAAAAGGCGGGGCTCCGCATCGTCGCGCAGAAGCGCATCCGCCTCTCCCGCGAGCAGGCCGAGACCTTCTACGGCGTGCATAAAGAGCGCCCCTTCTTCGGCGAGCTGGTCGAGCAGATGACCGCGGCGCCGGTGGTGGTGCAGGTGCTCGAAGGCGAAAACGCCATCGCCCACTACCGCGAGGTCATGGGCGCGACCAATCCGGCCAACGCCGCGCCAGGCACGATCCGCAAGGAGTTCGCGCTCAATGTCGGCGAGAACACCGTTCACGGTTCGGACGCTCCCGAGACGGCAGTCGTTGAAATCGCCCAGTTTTTCTCGGGCAACGAAATAGTCGGTTAAGCGCGGCTTAACTGCAAAGCTCGAGTTTTTTGCGCCGCCGCTTGTCGGGTCGGCCAACGAGTCCTAGCCTTAAAACCCGGTCGCGCGTCCCGTGCGGCCGGGTTTTTGGTTTCGCTATGACCAGAAAGAAGAAGTCTCCTGCGCCCGAACGCCAGGGTCATGTCGACGGCATGTGCGCCATCTACGCCGTGCTGAACGCCTGCAAGCTGCTTTTTGACCATTCGGAAATTCAGGATCTGAAACTTTTCAAGGAGCTCTGCCGCCGGAATCCCGGTCTTTTTCCGCGCATCGTCTATGCCGGCACCGAAGTCGGCGGCGTGGCTTCGCTGCTTGCGACCGCAAAGGACTGGATCTGGCGCGAGCATCGCAAAGAGTTGCGGTTCACCCGCCCGGCCCGGCGCAAGAGCTTCGAGAGCCCGGAACTGTTCTTCGCTTTCCTGCGGGATTATGCGGCGCCGAGGAACAAAGGCGAAAAAACCTCCGCCATCATAGGGATAGACCATCCCTGGGATCATTGGACCACGGTTCGGAGCATCGGCGCGCGTCGGGTCGTCTTTTTTGACAGCTGGCGTTTCCCGAGCCGGGCCGCTTTCGATTATTTCTCTTTGGGCGGCGACGATTGGGAGCAGAAAGCGCTGCTGGCCTATCGCCAGACCTTCGTCCTGCGCGCGCAGCTCCTCGACGAACCTACGCCATATCGCCGAAGAAGCGGTTCATGAGCCGGTCGCGATAGGCGACGAGATTGGAGGCGGCGACGGCGGCGTCGCGTATCGGCGACTCCCAGGACGGCGAGAGCGTGGCTGCGATGAAGGCGAAAACAGTGGCGTCCGCTCCGCAGGGGTCCTCGCCAAAGAGATAGGGCTTGTCGCCGAGCAGCGTCGCAAGGGTCTCGATGTCCCTGACCCCGAGCCGCGCGGCCTCCTCGGCGCTGTGCCTGCCCAGGCCCTGAAGATGAAGGCTTTTCTTCACCTTGCCGCGTATCATCCGCTTGACGAGGGCCCGCGCGGGCGCGGGAACCCGGTCGAAGATCCTGCCTGGACCCCGCTCGAAATTGGCTTCGTCCATCCAGCGGTCGCGGACGATCAGCCAATAGAGGTGCTCCTCGCACATTTTTTCGACCGCCCAGCCAGCGGCTTTCTGTTCGGGCGAGAGATGCGCGTCGAAGTCGAAGCCGCTGGTCTCTTCGATATGCCAGCGGATGAAGGTCGAATCGGCGACGATGACCCCTTCGTCGTCGATATAGGGAAGCTTACCCTTGGGAGCGCGCGCGTAACCCTTGTCGTTCAGCTCATATTCCAGCCCCGCGAGCTTTAGCAGCGTCATCGCCTTGACGACGAAGGGGCTGAGATCGGGCAGGCCGGGAGCGGGGCGAAAGCAATAGAGCGTGATCATGGGCGCCATCCAGAAAAGACGGGAACGGCTTATCCGTTCGTGGGCCGTTACGCCAGTTCCCAAAGGCGACGACTGGCGCAGAAACCGCCCGGCGCCCTGCTCCCCTTCCAGCCTCCCTGGGTTGGGCGGAATAAGGCGCCGCCCGTCA
The DNA here is from genome assembly GCF_004802635.2 of Methylocystis heyeri. Classification (NCBI taxonomy): domain Bacteria; kingdom Pseudomonadati; phylum Pseudomonadota; class Alphaproteobacteria; order Hyphomicrobiales; family Methylocystaceae; genus Methylocystis; species Methylocystis heyeri. Next base: position 3,387,560 of record NZ_CP046052.1, on the reverse strand, counting down.
TCGACGGTCGGGGCCTTGTTTTCCGGTTCGTTTTATCCGGCTCCTGCCCAGTCCGGGGCC